>NZ_CP102578.1:4475000-4783804 GCF_042230915.1 Archangium gephyra
GCCGGAGATGTCCGAATGGGGAAACCCAGCGCGGTGAAAACCGCGTTACCTCGGCCTGAATACATAGGGCCGAAGGAGCGAACCAGGGGAAGTGAAACATCTCAGTACCCTGAGGAAAAGAAAACAATGAGTGATTCCCGGAGTAGTGGCGAGCGAAACGGGAACAGCCTAAACCGGTGCCACGCAAGTGGCACCGGGGTTGCGGGTCCGCGGTAGGACCTTTGCCGGTTAGCGGAAGCACCTGGAAAGGTGCACCAGAGAGAGTGACAGTCTCGTACGCGAAAACTGGTGGAGGCCGAGCGGGTTACCCAAGTAGGGCGGGACACGTGCAATCCTGCCTGAATCAGCCGGGACCATCCGGTAAGGCTAAATACTCCTTGGCGACCGATAGTGGACTAGTACCGCGAGGGAAAGGTGAAAAGAACCCCAGTGAGGGGAATGAAAAGAACCTGAAACCGCATGTCTACAAGCAGTCCGAGCACTACGGGGCAACCCAGTGCGAGGGCGTACCTTTTGCATCATGATTCGGCGACTTAATGTACGTAGCGAGGCTAAGCCGATAGGTGGAGCCGGAGCGAAAGCGAGTCCTAAATGGGCGACTACAGTTGCGTGCATTATAACCCGAAGCGGGGTGATCTACACATGGCCAGGTTGAAGTGAGGGTAACACCTCATGGAGGACCGAACTCATGAAAGTTGAAAATTTCTGGGATGAGCTGTGTGTAGGGGTGAAAGGCCAATCAAACTCCGTGATAGCTGGTTCTCCCCGAAAGATATTTAGGTATCGTCTTGGGTAATTCAATACTGGAGGTAGAGCACTGGAACGGCTAGGGGTCTCACCAGATTACCAAACCGTACCAAACTCCGAATGCCAGTAATTGTTAGCCCGGGAAGCAGTCAGTGGGTGATAACGTCCATTGGCAAGAGGGGAATAACCCAGACCGACAGCTAAGGCCCCCAAGTCTAGTCTAAGTGAACACTAGAAAGGATGTGGCAGGTCATTGACAACCAGGAGGTTGGCTTAGAAGCAGCCATCCTTTAAAGAAAGCGTAATAGCTCACTGGTCGAGACAGGCCGCGCCGAAAATGTAACGGGGCTCAAGACTAGCGCCGAAGCTTCGGATTGCATGCGTCAGGCGCATGCAGTGGTAGGGGAGCGTTGCAACTACGGCGAAGGTAGACCGCAAGGGCTGCTGGAGTGGTTGCGAGTGCTGATGCCGAAATGAGTAGCGATAAAGGGGGTGAGAAACCCCCTCGCCGTAAACCCAAGGTTTCCTGGGTCAAGTTAATCTTCCCAGGGTTAGCCGGAACCTAAGCCGAGGCCGAAAGGCGTAGGTGATGGAAAGCAGGTTAATATTCCTGCGCCATCTTGTAGACGTTGAACCGAGGAAGGACGGAGAAAGCTAGACGAGCTGGCCGGTGGTTGTGCCAGTCCAAAGGCGTAGGGGTGTCGCGTACGATGAAAAGGCGCGGCAGCTATCCCCGAGACCCCATGGCGTCCCGCAAGGGATTAGTCGTTGATGCTCGGCTTCCAAGAAAAGTTCCGCGGGGAGTCTACAGGGTGTCCGTACCGCAAACCGACACAGGTGGGTGAGGAGAAAATCCTAAGGCGCTTGAGAGAACTCTCCTCCAAGGAACTAGGCAAATTTCCACCGTAACTTCGGAAGAAGGTGGGCCTCTGGTAGGTGTAGGCGTACAGCCGAAGCCGAGAGAGGTTGCAGAGAAATGGCGGTAGCGACTGTTTACCAAAAACACAGGACTCTGCGAAGGCAAGAAGCCGACGTATAGGGTCTGACTCCTGCCCGGTGCTGGAAGGTTAAGGGGATTCGTCAGCCGCAAGGCGAAGCGATGATCCGAAGCCCCAGTAAACGGCGGCCGTAACTATAACGGTCCTAAGGTAGCGAAATTCCTTGTCGGGTAAGTTCCGACCTGCACGAATGGAGTAACGACTTCCGCACTGTCTCGGAGAGGGACTCAGCGAAATTGAAATAGCTGTGCCGATGCAGTTTACCCGCAGCAAGACGGAAAGACCCCGTGAACCTTTACTACAACTTGACAGTGACACTAGGGTTCGACTGTGTAGGATAGGTGGGAGCCTTTGAAGCCGGGCCGCTAGGTTCGGTGGAGGCAACGGTGAAATACCACCCTGTCGGATTCTGGTGTCTAACCATGCCCCCTTATCGGGAGTTGGGACACTGTCTGGTGGGTAGTTTGACTGGGGCGGTCGCCTCCCAAAATGTAACGGAGGCGCGCGATGGTTCCCTCAGCCCGATTGGAAACCGGGCGTCGAGTGCAATGGCATAAGGGAGCTTGACTGCGAGACCGACAGGTCGAGCAGGTGCGAAAGCAGGTCATAGTGATCCGGTGGTCCTGAATGGAAGGGCCATCGCTCAACGGATAAAAGGTACTCCGGGGATAACAGGCTTATCTCCCCCAAGAGTTCACATCGACGGGGAGGTTTGGCACCTCGATGTCGGCTCATCGCATCCTGGGGCTGGAGCAGGTCCCAAGGGTTTGGCTGTTCGCCAATTAAAGCGGTACGCGAGCTGGGTTCAAAACGTCGTGAGACAGTTTGGTCCCTATCTGCTGTGGGCGTAGGATACTTGAGAGGCTCTGACCTTAGTACGAGAGGACCGGGTTGGAGACACCGCTGGTGTACCAGTTGTCTCGCCAGAGGCATCGCTGGGTAGCCATGTGTCGATTGGATAACCGCTGAAAGCATCTAAGCGGGAAACCGACCTCAAGAACAGGTATCCCGGGCGCAAGCCCCTGAAGACCCGTCGAAGACTACGACGTTGATAGGCCGGGTGTGTAAGCGCGGTAACGCGTTGAGCTAACCGGTACTAATTGGTCGTGCGGCTTACTTTACCTCAATCTCTCACGAGCTCCACCCCACCGGGGAGGAGCGGGGGATTCGAGTCCAAGGTCGAGGCCCCGAGCGCGCTCCCGAAGAGCGGCGCCGGGCCCGGAAGAAGGCACCAGCTTCTCCAGCTAGAAATTGAAAACTACCCTTTGTATGCACGCGTCACATGTTTTCCGGTGGCTATGTCGGAGGGGTCCCACCCGTTCCCATCCCGAACACGGAAGTTAAGCCCTCCAGAGCCGATGGTACTCCGCGGGAAACCGCGCGGGAGAGTAGGTCGCTGCCGGATTTTTTTTGAAGGCCCCGAGTCCTCACATTCGTGAAGACTCGGGGCCTTCGCCTTTGCGGGCCATGGATCGCAGCCGCCCTGACCAGGCCTGCTTCCGAGGGCTCGTGCTCCCGCTCGACGAGGACCTGGTCACGAGTTGGTGCCGTGCTTCCGGGAGGCACTCGTGAGCCGGGTGGTGTGACTCAAGTGGTCGGAACTCTTGAGGAATCCGCCATTCAGGGTGGTTTGACTCCCCGTCCGTGCTCCGTCTAAAGTCCCGGGTTCGTCCGGTTTTCCACCCACTGCTCCCCCCTGAGCGGAACTGTGGCCTTCCGGGTGCGGGCGGATCCACGCAATGAAGAAGCCGACCTCATTTGGGAAGTACCTCCTCCTCGAGCGCATCAACGTTGGCGGCATGGCGGAGGTCTTCACGGCCAAGGCCTTCGGCGTCGAAGGGTTCGAGCGGATCCTCGCCATCAAGAAGATCCTCCCGACGATGGCCGAGGACGAAGAGTTCATCACGATGTTCATCGACGAGGCACGGATCAGCGTCGAGCTGAACCACGCCAACGTCGTGCGCATCGACGAGCTCGGCAAGCACGAGGACACCTACTTCATCGCCATGGAGTACGTGGCCGGGCGGGATCTGCGCACGCTCCTGGAGCGCTACCGGCGGCGCAAGGAGATCATGCCCACCGCCCAGGCCGTCTTCATCGCCTCGAAGATGTGCGAGGGCCTCGACTACGCGCACCGCAAGAAGGACGCGCGCGGACAGGACCTGGGCATCATCCACCGCGACGTCTCTCCGCAGAACATCCTCATCTCGTACGAAGGCGAGGTGAAGATCATCGACTTCGGTATCGCCAAGGCGGCGAACCGGTCGCAGAAGACGCAGGCCGGCATCCTCAAGGGCAAGTTCGGCTACATGAGCCCGGAGCAGGTCCGGGGCCTGCCCATCGACCGCCGCAGCGATGTCTTCGCCGTAGGCGTCATCCTCTACGAGATGTTGACCGGCGAGCGGCTCTTCGTCGGCGAGTCGGACTTCTCCACCCTGGAGAAGGTTCGCAACGCCGACGTGCCCATGCCGCGGCAGTTCAATCCCAACATCCCGGCCGGGCTCGAGAAGGTCCTGATGAAGGGCCTCGCCCGTGATGCGGAGGATCGCTACCAGTGGGCGTCGGATCTCCAGGAGGATCTGATGCGCTTCCTCCTGGCCGGCGATGCCATCTACTCGTCCAAGCATCTCTCGGCCTACATGAAGGAGGCCTTCGCGGAGGACATTGTCCGCGAGGCCGAGAAGATGGAGCGCTACGCCTCCATCGAGCGCCCGGAGCAGATCGAGACCACGGGCGTCACGGGAGAGCTGTCCCGCGCGCCGCGCCGGCAACAGTCCCTCCCCGCGATGTCCGCGCCCGGCCGCGCTCCCACCGCTCCGGCCCAGCCCGCGGTGAACAGTGGCTACGTGCCTCCCCCCACCGATGACGAGCTGGCCGAGCTCGATGGGGCGGGCGACAAGACGCAGATCTTCGATCCCTCCCTGGTGGTTCCCCGGCCAGAGGCTTCCGGCCCGGGGCCCTCGTCGAGCAGCGTGCTGGTCGACGACAGCCTGACGGGCGAGACGAGCTACCCCTCCGGGGATGACGCCCCTCCTCCCTCTACCCGTGACAGGGCCCGGGGTGGCAGGCAGCAGGTGGTCATCGGCGAAGGAGAAGGGGAGGGCTACGCGGGTGCCACCGTCGTCGGACCCGCTCCCACGGCGCGCCCCGAGCCCCAGGAGTCCAATGCCACCCGCGTCGGGCAGATCGTCGAATCGGGGAGCACCATGCTCAGCCCGATGCCCACCGGTCAGCGCAGGCGGCTGACCCTGGAGCAGGAGCAGGACTCCTCCCATGACGAGGCCGAGCAGGACGAGCAGCACCTGTCCGAGGAGGAGGCTCCGGACGACGGGTACGGCGAGCAGCACTCGCAGGGCGAGGTGGACGATCCCCAGGAAGAGGAGACGACCGGCCCCATTGCCCTCCCTCAGGAGGCAGAGGAGCCCGCTCCCCCGAAGTCCAAGCCCGCGCCCCAGAAGAAGGAGAAGGCTCCCCGCGCCGCCGCCGCCGCGGCTGGCAAGAAGCTGCCTCCCAAGGCCGTCATCGGCATCGCCGCGGGCGCCGTGCTGCTCGTGCTCGTGGTGCTGGGCGTCGTGTTGTTCTCCGGGCCCAACACCGGCAGCGTGATGATCTCCGTCCAGCCCGCCCAGGGCGCGGAGGTCCGGATCGACGGGAAGTTGGTCGCCCAGAACCAGGTCATCGAGCTGCTCGAGGGCGCCCACAAGCTGACCGCCACCGCCCCAGGTCATCTGCGCTCGGAGCAGACCGTCACCATCTCCAAGGGCCAGCGCGCCCAGGTGCTGTCCGTGACACTGGAGGCCGAGCCTCCGCCCGATCAGCCCGACAAGCCGGCGGCGAACGACTCCCAGGTCGCCAGCGCCACCGGAACCGGTACCGGGACGGGCACCCAGGAGGGGTCGCCGTCCGGCTCCCCGTCCGAGCAGGGCGCTCCCAAGGAGGAGCCGGCTCCGCAGACCGCGTCCGCGACGGGCTCCGCTCCGGAGCAGGGCACGGGTACCAAGCCCGAGGCCGTCGAGCCGCCCAAGCCGACCACCTTCGAGGCGGTGTTCGTCGGGGATTCCGGCGCGGAGATCGAGGTGGGCGGCAAGCGCGTGGGCAAGACGCCCGATGCGAAGCTCGCCAACCTCACCATCGGCAAGACCTACGCCTTCACCGTCTCGCGCGCCGGCTACAAGCGCTTCTCCGGCAAGTTCCGCTCCGAGGGCGACACCGAGGTGCAGGTCCCCTTCGAACTCCAGAAGGAGGAGCCCGCTCCCGCCCCCGAGCGCACCGTCTCCCGGCAGTCCTCCCCGGAGAAGAGCACCCGGTCCTCCCGCTCGACGGCCAAGGGCAAGCTCGCCTGCAGCTCCCGTCCTCCCGGCGCCCAGATCTGGGTGGACGGCAAGAACACCGGACGCCAGACGCCCGTGGCGCTCGGCAATCCGCTGCTCCTCCCAGTGGGCAGCCGCTCCGTCGTCTTCAAGCTCGGCGGCAAGCAGAGCAAGCCCCAGAAGGTCAACATCTCCGAGGGGGATGTGGCCAAGCTCATCAACATCCCGCTCGAGTAATCACGCATTCGTTGCCCTCTTTCCCATGTTGGGTAAAGAGGGACCTTCCTCCGGGCTCCGGCTTTCGGGCCCTGGTTCCCTTTCAAGGTGGATCGCCATGACGACGACGCCCATCCGCGGCAAGGCCGCCTCGGCCGGACCCGCAGAGCAGCCCTTCTCCTATCCGCTCCGCCGTGAGTTCGTGGAGCCTGATTGGCGCCGCCTCCCCGGCTACAAGGACGTCTCCCAGGCCGAATGGGAGAGCTCCGTCTGGCAGCGCAAGCACACCGTCAAGAACCTCAAGGAGCTCAAGGCCGCCCTCGGCCACTTCCTGCCGGATGACCTCCTGGCCAGCATGGAGCGCGACCAGCAGGAGCGGGCGACGATGTCCATCCTCGTCCCGCCCCAGATGCTCAACACCATGGACGAGACGGACCTGTGGAACGACCCGGTCCGCCGTTACATGCTGCCCGCCTTCGACGACCGGCACCCCGAGTGGCCCAACCACCCCAAGGCCAGCCGCGACAGCCTCCACGAGGCTGATATGTGGGCCGTGGAAGGGCTCACCCACCGCTACCCCACCAAGGTGCTGGCGGAGATGCTCCCCACCTGCCCCCAGTACTGCGGCCACTGCACCCGCATGGACCTCGTGGGCAACGACGTCCCCCAGGTCCAGAAGCACCGCTTCAACATCGGCCAGAAGGAGCGCTACGAGCAGATGCTCGACTACCTGCGCCGGACGCCCACCGTCCGCGATGTGGTCGTCAGCGGCGGTGACATCGCCAACCTCCCCATCCAGGCCCTCGAGCCCTTCGTCAGCGCCCTGCTCGACATCCCCAACATCCGCGACATCCGCCTGGCCTCCAAGGGCCTCATGGCCATCCCCCAGCACTTCCTCCAGGACTCCGTCCTCCAGGGGCTGGAGCGGCTCGCCAAGAAGGCCAACGAGCGCGGCGTGGACCTCGCGCTCCACACCCACGTCAACAACGCCCGCCAGCTCACCCCGCTCGTGGGCAAGGCCGTGCGCAAGCTGCTCGACATGGGCTTCCGCGACGTGCGCAACCAGGGCGTGCTCCTGCGCGGCGTCAACAGCACCCCCAAGGATCTCCTCGAGCTGTGCTTCACCCTGCTCGATCACGCGAAGATCCTCCCGTACTACTTCTACATGTGCGACATGATCCCCAACTCGGAGCACTGGCGGCTGAGCGTGGCCGAGGCCCAGAAGCTCCAGCACGACATCATGGGGTACATGCCCGGCTTCGCCACCCCGCGCATCGTCTGCGACGTGCCCTTCGTCGGGAAGCGGTGGATCCACCAGATCTCCGAGTACGACCACGAGCGCGGCATCTCCTACTGGACCAAGAACTACCGCACCGGCATCGAGGGCAATGACCCCGACGCCCTCTCGCGCAAGTACGAGTACTTCGACCCGATCTACACGCTGCCCGAGTCCGGTCAGCAGTGGTGGCGTGATCAGGCCAAGGCGGCGTGATGCTTCCCCCAGTGCCGCCCTCCAAGGGCGCCTCCGCGCGTCCGGCTTCCGAGGCCGGGCGCCGTTCTCTTTTTCCCGACGCCACCGATGCTGAGTGGTCCGACTGGCGCTGGCACCAGCGCCACGCCGTGCGCAACCTCGCGCAGCTGGAGAAGTACGTCCTCCTCACCCCCGACGAGCGCGCCGGCGTGCAGGAGACCTCCGAGCTGTTCCGCATCGGCATCAGCCCGTACTACCTGTCGCTCATCGACCGGGATCATCCGTTCTGCCCCATCCGGATGCAGTCCATCCCCGTGCGCGCCGAGGCCCGCATCCGCCCCGGTGAGCTCGCGGACCCCCTCGGCGAGGACAAGACCCGGCCCGAGGAGGCCATCGTCCACAAGTATCCGGACCGCGTCCTCTTCCTCGCGCTCGATACCTGCTCCGTCTACTGCCGCCACTGCACCCGCCGCCGCATCACCAAGGGCGGCGAGGCCGAGCTCACCAAGGAGCAGATGCGCCGCGGCCTCGAGTACATCCGCCGCCACCCCGAAGTGCGCGATGTCCTCATCTCCGGCGGAGATCCCTTCCTCCTCTCCGAGGAGCGGCTGGAGGAGCTGCTCGCCCCCCTTCACGAGATTCCCCACGTGGAGATGGTGCGCATCGGCACCCGCGTGCCCGTGTGCCTGCCCATGCGCGTCACCGACTCGCTGGCCCGGCTCCTGCGCCGCTACGCCCCCGTCTACGTCGTCACTCACTTCAACCACCCGAAGGAAGTGACCCCCGAGGCCCGCGAGGCTTGCGAGCGGCTCGTGGACCACGGCGTCCCCGTGGAGAACCAGGCCGTCCTCATGCGGCAGCTCAACTCGGAGGCCCGCATCATCCAGGAGCTCTCCCACGCCCTGCTGCGCATCCGCGTCCGCCCCTACTACCTCCACCAGATGGACGTGGCCCAGGGCTGCGAGCACCTGCGCACCCCCATCTCCAAGGGCGTGGAGATCCTCCAGCAGCTGCGCGGCTACACCACCGGGCTCGCCGTGCCCCACCTCGCCGTGGACCTCCCCGGCGGCGGCGGCAAGGTGACGCTCCAGCCCGACTACGTCCTCGAGCGCGGCGAGCACGAGACCGTGTTCCGCAACTACAAGGGCGAGCGCTACGCCTACCCCGAGCCCGAGCAGACCGACTGCTCCTGCCCCTACGACGCCGTCTGGCAGTCCCGGCGCTGGGGGTAGTGGAGTGTCCGACTAGTTTTTCAACATAATCGAGACCAGCGGGTAGGTTGGGTAGACGAGGAGACCGGGTAAGTTGGGTGGATGAGGAGACGACCGCCGCATCTGCTCCACCTTTCGCCTGGGGAAGTGGCCTACCTCAAGACACTGGTGGAGGACGGACGTACCGAGCAGCGCGTCGCGCGCCGAGCGCGCGTGCTGCTGGCCATGACCGACCCGGACACCGTCGTGTCGGAGCTGGCCGACAGACTCGAACTGGAGCGCACCACCATTTGGAACTTGTGCCGTCGCTACGAAGCGTACGGTGTCGATGTGGTGCTGGATGCACCCCGCTCCGGCCATCCGCGGGAGCTTTCCCCCCCTACAAAGAGTAGAGGTGGAGCAGTTGGCGTGTTGTGAGCCGGCGGGCGTCGGCTTGGAGATGACGCACTGGTCCACCCGGAGCCTGGCTCTGGTGGCGCGTCAGCGGGGCATTGCGCCCACCATCTCGCACTCCACGGTGGCGCTCATCCTGCACGACGCTGACTTGCAGCCGCACCGCACGCGTTACTGGAAGACACCCACCCTGGACGACACCTTCCGCTACAAAGCGGCCCAGGTGCTGTGGTGCTACGAACAGGCCCAGCAGTTGGCCCAGAGAGACGAAGTGGTGTTGTGCGTGGACGAGAAGCCCAGCATCCAGGTGCTGCATGGCGAGCAGCCCGCGCGGCCCATGCGGCCCGGCCTCATCGAGCGCCGGGAATTCGAGTACGTACGACGCGGCACGGTGAACCTCCTGGCCAAACTGGTAGTGCACTCCGGCCGCATGCGCAGCTGGGACCTGGAGAGAAACAACGGGGAGTGCCTGCGAGGTGTACTGCCGCAGCTACTTGGGGACCATCGCGACGCCAGTCGCATCCACCTCATCTGGGACAACGCACCCAGTCACACCGCCAGGCAGACGCTCGACTTCCTTCGCACCCACTACCCGCACGTCCGGGTGATTTTCACTCCAGCTCATGCCTCCTGGCTCAATCAGGCGGAGCTGCTGCTACGTGCCTTCGCCGAGCGCTACCTGCAACGAGGGGACTGGGCCAGCCGTGACGAGCTCATTGAGCACCTCGACGCCAGCTGGCCCGAGTACAACCGCTTCTACGCCCACCCCTTCACCTGGTCTTGGACTCGCGCCAAGATGCACTTGTGGATGGACCGCCACCTATCCTGACTATGTTGAAAAACTAGTCGGACACTCCAGTAGGGCAGGGCGCTCACTCCTCCACGGGCGCGGCTTCCTCTCCCGCCGGGGCTTCCTCTCCCGCCGGAAGGCCGTGCTCCACCATCACCGGCGCGCCCTCCTCCTCCTCCAGCATCACCGGGTTCTCCTCGTTGAACCCCTCCTGGATCTGGATCTCCCCGGGCTCCTTGTCCTTCGCAGGCTTCGCCGCCCCCGCAGCCTTCTCCTTCTCCGCCAGCGCCTTCTCCGCCGCCGCCACCTGCTCGTTCTGCTTCGGCCCCATCCGGGCCGACTGGCGCGCGTAGTCCTTCGCGGAGACTCCGTGCTCGTCCATCACCTTGCGCACGGCCTCCTGCTGCTCCCGGATCATGTCCCGACGCTCGGCCGCGCTCAGCTCGGAGGACTTCTTGTTGCCGTGCGCCGCGTTCACCTTGTCCACCGCTGCCTTCTCGGCCCGCTTGATGCGCGCGAGCTGCTCGGGGGACAGCTCCCCCGCGAGCGCGAGGGTCGGCGTGATGAGCCAGGTCGACAGCAACAGCACGGACAGACGGCGGGACATGGGGACTCCTGGATGGGCCCCTCCATCGTACGGGAGGTCCGGGGCTCGCGGGTAATCCGGTGGGGGACGGGGCTCGAGCCCACGGGGGCAACCCAAGGGTCGGATACCCTCACCCCGACCCTCTCCCGAGGGGAGAGGGGAAGTTGGGCGTGGGAGGGGACGCGGTGGGCACGGCTGGTGGATTCAGCGGGCCCGGCAGCGCGTGCAGCCGTCCGTCTCTTCCGCGCACGACTCCCTCGCCCGGGCGCATCGCTGCGGCAGATCCGTCCGCTCCGGATGGCGCTCCACCACCCCGCACAGGCCCTCCGCGACCTCGCACGTCTGCGTGGACAGGGTGCACTGGTCCGAACAGGACAGCTCTCCCGCCGAGCCCCTCGTCCTCAGCTCCTCGAGCCGCGCCTCGTAGGTGGTCAGTTGGTCATCGTCCGAGCCGGCCACCCGGGTGTCCATCTGCTTGGGACATCCCACGAGGGCCAGGGTGAGCAGGGCAAGGCTGGCTATGCGCATGCCTCTCCCTTATGTGTCACCACCCCCTCCGTCCAGGGGCCTCAGCGCTCGATGGACCGCGGTTGGACACGCCGCTCTGGCGTCTCCTCGGCGCGGTTGCAGTACAGGAACGCCGTCAGCGCGAGCAGGGCCATCACCGCCAGCCGTCTCACCCAGTCCTCCCGCTGCCCCTTCGGCGACTCCTCCTGCTCACGCTCGGCGGCCTCGAGCGCCGCCGCCACCTCCCGCCCCAACACCCGCAGCCTCCGGCACAGCGCCACCGTCTCCGCCAAGGCCGGAGGCACCACCGCCGTCTCGCGCTCCAGCGCCTCGGCGAGCGCTCGCACCCAGACGTCCTCCTCCACCTCGTTCTCCGGCTCGCGGCAGGGCAGGGCCGCCGCCTGCGTCAACGCCAGCCCCGCCCGCAGCAGGTGCACGCTGAAGGCCTCCGGGGTGATGCCGTAGAAGGCCGCGCTCTCCCGCGGCGACCGGCCCTGGACCAGCCGCGTCATGAGGAAGGCGGACGCGCGATACGGAATCGCTCGCAACGCCGCGACGAGCTCGGCGGTGGAAAGACGGGAGGCGTCGGGGGCAGGGGACACGGGGGCGGCATTCTCCGTCATCCACCGGCTGATTTCTTGAGCCACGAGCACCACCCCCTACACTTGCCGCCATGTTGCGTCCTGTTGCACTGCTCCTGCTCCTCCTTTCGCCCCTCCGCGCCCTCGCCGTGGAGACCATGCGCATCGCCATGGGCGACTCCCAGAGCCAGGTGCGTGTGAGCGGCAA
Source organism: Archangium gephyra (assembly GCF_042230915.1). Lineage (GTDB taxonomy): Bacteria > Myxococcota > Myxococcia > Myxococcales > Myxococcaceae > Archangium > Archangium gephyra_B. The sequence continues at coordinate 4,487,019 of NZ_CP102578.1, forward strand.
GGGCCTCTCCTTCGGCTCCGATACCGAGGACGCCCGCTTCTCCCCGCTCGACCACGACAGCGTCGTCGTGCGCCGCCGCGGCTCCCGCCTGGAGCTCAACGGCGCCCCCGTCATGGGCAACGCGGTGCGCTTCCGCGCCGGTGAGGAGGCCCGCGACGCCGGTGTGCCCGGCTCCTCGCCCCTGCGCGCCGGTGACATGCAGGTGCGCGGCGACGTCGTGGTGCGCCTCTACAAGGACGGCCTCCAGCTCATCAACGTCATCCCCCTCGAGGACTACCTCGCCGCCGTGCTTGGCAGCGAAATGCCCGTCTCCTTCCCCCCGGAGGCCCTCAAGGCCCAGGCCGTGGCTGCCCGCACCTACGCCCTCCAGAAGAAGCTCGAGACCTACGGCGCCCCCTTCCACATGGGCAGCAGCGTGCTCCACCAGGTCTACGGCGGCGTCAACCGCGAGGACCCGCGCTCCCTCGCCGCCGTGGAGGCCACCCGCGGCGAGGTGCTCACCTACGAGCTCGCCCCCATCGAGGCCTACTTCCACGCCTCCTGCGGCGGCCGCACCGAGTCCGGCCAGGATGCCCTCCAGCGCAATCTCCCCTACCTGCAGGCCGTGGACTGTCCGTGCGGCAGCCTGCCCGCCAGCCGCTGGAGCGCCACCGTCTCCGACTCGGAGCTGCAGGCCGCCCTCGGCCAGTCCACCGAGGGCTTCCGCGTCACCTCCCGCACCGCCACCGAGCGGGTGAACCGGGTGGCCACCGCCGGAGGCGCCTCGCTCGATGGGGCGACGTTCCGGCGCAAGCTCGGCTACACGAAGCTCAAGAGCCTGGAGTTCGACGTGGAGCGCACCGGCGGCACCTGGCACTTCACCGGCCGCGGCTACGGCCACGGCGCCGGCTTCTGCCAGTGGGGCGCCAAGGCGCTCGCCGACGAGGGCCTCTCCTACCGCGACATCCTCCTGCACTACTACCCGGGGACCGAGCTCCAGCAGCTCTACTGACACATCCCGTTTCGTCGGGGCGCCCAGGCTGTTACAAGCGCCTCCTCCCGTGTCCTCCCTGCTCTCCGACTACGACTTCGAGCTCCCCGAGGCGCAGATCGCCCAGGCTCCCCTCGCGTCCCGCGACGCCTCCCGCCTCCTGGTGGTGAGCCGCTCCTCGGGCGCCCCCGTCCACCGCCACTTCTCCGACCTGTCGGGGCTGCTGCGCGAGGGTGACCTGCTCGTCGTCAACGACGCCCGCGTCATCCCCGCCCGCCTGCTCGGGAGCAAGGCGGGAACCGGCGGCCGCGTGGAGCTGCTTGTCGTCCGTCCCTCGGCCCCCACGCTCACCTCGCAGGCCCTCAGCGGCGCCACCGAGGCGCTCGAGTGGATCTGTCTCGGCCAGGCCTCCAAGGGCCTCAAGCCCGGGGCCCGCCTGTCCTTCCCCGAGGGCCTGGAGGCCGAGGTGCTGGAGGCGCTCGGAGGAGGGGAGTACCGGGTGCGCTTCCACGCCGCGCCGGGCACCTCGCTCGCCGAGGTGCTGGAGAAGGCCGGCCGCCTGCCGCTGCCGCCCTACATCACCCGGGCCCCCGAGGCCGCCGACGCCGAGCGCTACCAGACGGTGTACGCGCGGGCCTCGGGCGCGGTGGCCGCCCCCACCGCGGGGCTGCACTTCACCCAGGCCACCTTCGAGGCCCTGGCGGCCCGGGGCATCCACCGCGTCGAGGTGACGCTCGACGTGGGGCCCGGCACCTTCCTCCCCGTCCGGGAGGAGAACCTCGAGAAGCACCACATGCACCCCGAGCGCTACTTCGTCCCCGAGGCCACCGCCCAGGCGGTGAATGCCGCCAAGGCCGAGGGCCGCCGGGTGGTGGCGGTGGGCACCACCGTGGTGCGCACCCTGGAATCGGCCACGGACCCGGACTCGGGCGCCCTGCGCGCCGGGACGGGCGAGACGACGCTCTTCATCCGCCCCGGCTTCCGCTTCCGGCAGGTGGACGTGCTGCTCACCAACTTCCACCTCCCGCGCTCCACGCTGGTGGTGCTGGTGAGCGCGCTGCTTGGCCGCGAGCGCACCCTGGCGGCCTACCGGGAGGCGGTCGCCGCCGGCTACCGGTTCTTCTCGTACGGCGACGCGATGTTGGTGACGGAGTAGGAGACACGACGCAATGGGAGAGCCGCGCAAGGAGAAGGGTGACACCCGCGTTCCACCGAGTCTGGTGCGCTACGAGCTGCTGCACGAGGACGCCTCGGGCTCACGCGCGCGCCGCGGGCGCCTGCACACCCCTCACGGTCTCATCGAGACGCCCATCTTCATGCCCGTGGGCACCGTGGGCAGCGTCAAGGGCGTGGGGCCGGATGATCTGCTCACGCTGGATGCGCAAATCATCCTCGGCAACACCTACCACCTGATGCTCCGGCCTGGAGACGACCTGGTGGGGGAGATGGGCGGCCTGCACCGCTTCATCTCCTGGGACCGCCCCATGCTCACCGACAGCGGCGGCTTCCAGGTCTTCAGCCTCGCCGAGAAGCGCAAGATCACCGAGGAGGGCGCCGCCTTCCAGTCGCACCTGGACGGGCGCCACATCATGCTGACGCCCGAGCGCTCCATCGAGATTCAGGAGACGCTCGGGGCCGACATCATCATGGCCTTCGACGAGTGCCCGCCCTCCACCGAGGACCGGGCCTACCTGGAGAAGTCCCTGGCGCGCACCACGCGCTGGTTGCAGCGGTGCGTGAAGGCCTGGAGCCGCGAGCGCTCCTCGCTCTTCGGCATCGTCCAGGGCGGCCTCAACAAGGACCTGCGCAAGGCCCACGCCGAGGAGGTGTGCGCGGTGGACCTGCCCGGCTACGCGCTCGGCGGCTTCTCCGTGGGAGAGACGCCCGAGGCCATGCACGAGGGCGTGGCCTTCTCCGCGCCGCTGCTGCCCCGGGACAAGCCGCGCTACCTCATGGGCGTGGGCACGCCCGTGGACCTGGTCACCTGCGTGGAGCACGGGGTGGACATGTTCGACTGCGTGCTGCCCACCCGCTGCGCGCGCAACGGCCTGCTCTTCACCTCCGAGGGCAAGGTCGTCATCCGCAATGCCACCTACGCCAAGGATCCCCGGCCCGCGGACCCCGCCTGCTCCTGCTACACCTGCCGCAACTTCAGCCGCGCCTACCTGCGCCACCTCTTCGTGGCGGGGGAGATCCTCGCCATGCGGCTCAACACGCTGCACAACCTCCACTACTTCCTCAACCTCATGAAGCAGGTGCGCCAGGCCATCGCCGAGGACCGGTACACCGCCTTCGCCCGCGACTTCCGCGACAAGGCCCGGGCCCAGGAGTCCGAGCGCACCCGCTCGAAGTAGACCCCGGCCGGCCCCACCCCTGGGGTAGACCGAGGGAGTAGAACCCCGGCGGCCATCCAGACGGCCGGTTCCTGGGGTCCGCCGGGGCCTCACCAGAGTGGCGGCCGGCAGGCCCGGGAGGGGGGTGACCCCGGCCGGGAAGGGGGCGAACGGGCCTGACGCGGGGCGGAAAGGCCGGGGCCTCCTCGCCGTTCACTTGCCCGGGGTGCGCGCCTGCTGCTAAGAGGCCCCCCTTTCCGGTTTGTCCGTTGTCCAGTGGTGGACGGCGGCGTGGGCGGAACCCTCTCTCAAGCGACGAGGCGGTTTGTGGCAGACAGCTTTCTGATCCTGGCCCAGGCGGCGGGCGGCCCCAGCGGCGCGATGAACATCGTCTTCATCATCGGCCTGTTCGCCATCATGTACTTCATGATGATCCGGCCGCAGCAGAAGCAGCTCAAGGCGCACCGCGAGCTGGTCGCCGGCCTGAAGAAGGGCGATGAGGTCGTCACCCAGGGCGGGATGATCGGGCGTATCCACGTGGTGTCCGAGCGCGAAGTGACGCTCGAGGTTTCCAACGGGGTGCGCATCCGCGTGCTCAAGACTTCCGTGGCGGGCCGGTACGCGGTGCCGGGCGAGACGGCTCCGGTCGCCAAGACCGAAGATAAGAAGGAGGAGAAGTAATGGATCGCGGCTGGTTCTGGAGGCTGGGCCTGGTCATCGGCGTGACGCTGCTGACCCTGTGGCTCCTCATCCCCTCCTATTATTCGCTGTTCGTCATGGAGCGGAGCGAGCGCAACAACCTCACCCTGCTCGAGCAGAGGATGCCCAAGTGGGCGCCCCCCGCGAAGTACCGCATCAACCTGGGGCTGGACCTGCAGGGCGGCATCCACATGGTGATGCGGGTGGACACCAAGACGGCGCTGCAGAAGCGGACCGAGCGCCGGGGTGATCAGATCTCCCGCTACATCAACACCGACAAGCAGCTGGGCCAGGTGACCGTGAACACGGATCCCGAGGCGCTGCGCCTGTCGCTGACGGCCGCGGACCCCAAGACCATGGACGCCATCGAGAAGGAGGTGCTCGCCACCTTCACCGATTTCGTCAAGGTGTCGCGCGAGGGGGCCACGCTGGTGCTCACCCCGGACGAGGGCCAGGTGAACCGCTTCCGTGAGGAGGCCGTGGACCAGGCGATGCTCGTCATCCGCCGCCGCATCGACAAGTGGGGCGTGGCCGAGGTGGACGTGCGCAAGCTGGGCACCGACGCCATCCAGATCTCCCTGCCGGGCCGCAATGACCCGGAGCAGGCCAAGGAGCTGGTGGGCACCACGGCGCAGCTGGAGTTCCGCATGGTGGACGACACCACCAACTTCTTCGGGCAGCTCATCCAGAGCTCGCCGCCGCCGGAGGGCAGCAACATCACCCTGGACTCCTCCGAGGGCTTCCCGCAGCTGGTGGGCCCCAACCGCGAGGCGCTGCTGGCCTACGTGAAGGAGAAGACGCCCGCGGACCGCCAGGTGCTGCTCGAGTGCATCCCCAGCGCGACGCGCAAGGGCGTGTGCGACAGCTACCGCACCTACCTGGTGGAGAAGGACGTGCCGCTGACGGGCGAGAGCCTGACGGGCGCGGACGCCAACCTCAGCCAGCTCAACGAGCCCGAGGTGAACATCAGCTTCGACGCCGCCGGCGCCCGCGAGTTCGAGAACCTCACCGCCAATGCCACCGGCAAGCGCATGGCCATCGTGCTGGACGACTACGTGCAGTCCGCCCCGCGCATCAACGAGCGCATCGGCGGTGGCCGGGCGCGCATCACCATGGGCCGCTCGGGTGGCCGTCCGCTGGACGTGTGGCTGGCCGACGCCCAGACGCTGGCGCTGGCCCTCAAGGCGGGCGCGCTGCCGGCGCCGGTGACCACCGGCGAAATCCGCCAGGTGGGTGCCTCGCTGGGTGACGAGCTCATCCGCAAGGGCAGCCTGTCCGCCATCGTGGGCCTGGCGCTCGTCGTCGCCTTCATGGCCATCTACTACAAGGCCGCGGGCCTCATCGCCGACGTGGCGCTGCTGCTCAACGGCCTGCTCATCCTGGGCGGCCTGGCGCTCTTCAACGCCACGCTCACCCTGCCGGGCATCGCCGGCTTCGTGCTCACGCTGGGCATCGCGGTGGATGCCAACGTGCTCATCAACGAGCGCATCCGCGAGGAGCTCAGCCACGGCAAGACGGCCCGTGTCGCGGTGGACCAGGGCTACGACCGCGCCTTCTGGACCATCTTCGACGCCCACGTCACCGCGCTCATCGCCGGCTTCGTCCTCTTCTTCACGGGAACGGGCCCGATCCGCGGCTTCGCCACCACGCTCATCATCGGCCTGCTGGCGTCGCTCTTCACGTCCATCCTCGTGACGCGCGTCTTCATGACCTACTTCGTCCACGGCCGTAACGCGCAGACGGTGTCCGTCTAGCCAGGGGAACAGCAGATGCAGATCCTCAAGAACAAGACGCACTTCGACTTCATCGGCAAGCGCAAGCCCGCCCTCTTCATCTCCACGGCCGTCAACCTGCTCATCCTGGTGGGCATCGCCCTCTGGGGGTTCAACTTCGGCGTGGACTTCGCGGGCGGTACGGTGGTGGAGGTGCAGTTCAACAAGAGCGTCTCCGCGGCGGACGTGCGCAAGCGCGCCGAGGCGGGCAAGCTGCACGACGTCTCGGTGCAGAGCATCGGCTCGGCCAACGAGAACTCCTTCCTCCTGCGGCTGGGCGGCGTCACCCAGCTCACCGAGGAGAGCGCGGCCACGGCGAAGACGGCCCTGCAGGCGCTGGGCCCCATCAAGACCATCTACCCGGACCTGGCCAACGGCATCATCAACCTCCGCTCCGAGCAGCCCCTCACCGCCGAGCAGATCCGCCAGGCGGTGGTGGGCACGGGCACGGGCGTGGAGGAGGTGCGCGAGCTGGGCGCCGCGCAGTCCGGTGGCTTCGACTACCAGATCGTCGCCAGCGGCATGGCGGACCGCATCCGCGCCGCGCTGATGACGGGCGTGGAGCAGGGCGGCCAGCCGGACTTCGAGATGCGCCGCGTGGAGTACGTGGGTCCGCAGGTCGGCAAGCAGCTGCGCAACCGCGGCGTCATGGCGCTGCTGTACTCCATGATCGCCATCCTCATCTACGTGGCGTTCCGGTTCGACTTCAAGTTCGGCCCGGGCGCGCTGCTCGCCATGCTCCACGACGTGGTGATGGTGGCCGGCTTCTACCTGGTCAGCCGCGCCGAGTTCAGCCTCACGGCCATCGCCGCGCTGCTCACCATCGTCGGCTACTCGGTCAATGACACCATCGTCATCTACGACCGCATCCGCGAGGACATGGCCAAGTACAAGGGCAAGCCGCTGGCGGAGGTCATCAACATCGCCGTCAACGACACCCTGGTCCGCACCATCCTCACCTCCGGCACCACGGCCCTCTCCCTCATCGGCCTCATCATCTTCGGCGTGGGAGAGATCCGCGACTTCGCCATCGCGATGCTCGTGGGCATCATCGTGGGCACGTACTCGTCCGTGTACATCGCCAGCCCGCTCACCATCTGGCTGGATGAGCGCGAGGCCGCCCGCCAGGCCCGTGACAAGGGCCGCATGAACGAGCCGAAGACGGCCTGATTCAGGGCGGTAGGAACATCCCGAGGCCCTCGTGCTCCGCGCTCGCGCGGGGACGAGGGCCTTCGGTGTTTCAGGGGCAGCGGCTCAGAAGCGGCCACCCACCGTGAGGGTGCCGTCCACCAGCGCGCCGCTCGCATCCCCCGGCACCGCCGCGTCGGCGAAGTTGTCGTCCACCAGCACCCGCCACGTGCCGCGCAGGCCCGCCGTCAGGGCCCCGGAGTTGAACTCGAGCCCCGCCGCCAGCGGCACCTCCTCCATCAGGTCCGAGCCGTACGCGTCCGACGTGCCTCCGCCCCGCACGTACACGTAGGAGACGCCCAGCCCCGCGCCCACGAAGGGACGGATCTTCTCGAAGGGCGGCGACACCTTGATGAGGGTGCTCGCGCCATGGCGGATGAACGAGGGGGCCTCGGCGGCCCGGAAGCGATCGTCCGTCACGTCGTTCTTCGAGCCCGCGTACCCCACCTCGAAGCCCAGCATCTTGTAGGGCTGCAGGTTGAGCGTGGCGCCCCAGGTGGGCCCCGTCGCGGACAGCTCGCCCAGGTCGCCCGTGTACCCGCCGATGCCGCCTCCCACGAAGACGTTCACATCCCCTTGCTTGTCCTGCGCCATCGCGGTACCCGCCACCCCCACGCCCAGCGCCAGCACCGCCCACCGGATTCCCCTGCGTGTCATGCAGCCCTCCTTGTCCACTGTCGTGCAATCCAAGCTGCTCATGCCGCGCGACGTGTGCGCTGGGAGGGCATCCCAGGAGCGCTCGTCCGCTCGTCCGCTGTGTGGACGGAGGAACGAGAGGCAGGTCGGGTTTCCTCTGACAGACTTCCAAAGTAGACTGTGGGTGTTCTGGCCCGGAGCCCCTCGCGGGCCATCCGAGGAGGGTAGGCGAACGTGCGTTGGTTGATGCCGGAGGTGCCCCAGGAGCAGGCAGCAGCGCTGGCCGCTGAGCTCGGGTTGCATCCGCTCTCCGCGCGCGTGCTCGTGCACCGGGGCCTGCGCACCCCCGAGTCCGCCTCGGCCTTCCTGTCCGACAAGCTGGCTGATCTGCCCGACCCCTTCCGGATGAAGGGCATGGTCGCCGCCGTGGACCGGCTCTACCGCGCCCTCCGCGAGAAGGAGCACATCACCCTCTACGGCGACTACGACGTGGACGGCGTGTGCTCCACCTCGTTGATGGCCCTGTTCCTCCGGGAGCTGGGCGCGCGGCCGGCCACCTACATCCCCCACCGGATGGACGAGGGCTACGGCCTCAACCTCCAGGCGGTGGAGAAGATCGCCGCGGACGGCACCCGGGTGCTGGTGACGCTCGACTGCGGCATCACCTCCGTGGCGGAGATCTCCCGGGCGCGCGATCTGGGCCTGGACGTGGTGGTGGTGGATCACCACACGGTGCCGCCCACGCTGCCCCCAGCCGTGGCGGTGCTCAACCCGCACCAGCCCGGCTGCGAGTACCCCACCAAGCACCTGTGCGCCGCGGGCGTGGCCTTCAACCTCTGCATGGGCCTGCGCAAGAAGCTGCGCGAGGACGGCTGGTTCGCCACCCGCAAGGAGCCCAACCTCAAGGCGCTGATGGACCTGGTGGCCATGGCCACCGTGGCGGACGTGGTGCCGCTCACCGGCGCCAACCGCATCCTCGTCCACCACGGCCTCCAGGAGCTGTCGGCGGGCCGCCGCTACGGCGTGCGCGCCCTCAAGGAGGTCGCCGGCCTGGAGGCGGACAGCCCCATCACCGCCGGGCAGGTGGGCTTCCGCCTGGGGCCCCGCATCAACGCCGCCGGCCGGCTCCATGACGCCTCGCTGGGCCTGCAGTTGCTGTGCTCCGACACCCTCGAGGCGGCGCGCTCGCTGGCGCAGGTGCTGGACCGGGCCAACGCCGAGCGGCAGGGCATCGAGAGCAGCATCCTCACCGAGGCGCTCGCCCAGGCGCAGGAGCGGGCCGAGCACGCGCGCGGTTTCGTCCTCTACTCCGAGGGTTGGCACCCAGGCGTCATCGGCATCGTCGCCTCACGCGTGGTGGAGCGCTTCCACCGGCCCACGGTGATCGTGGGCGTGAAGGACGGGGTGGGGAAGGGCTCGGCGCGCAGCATCGAGGGCTTCCACCTCTATGACGCGCTCAGCGGCTGCTCGGATCTGCTCGCCCGCTTCGGTGGGCACAAGCACGCCGCCGGCCTCACCATCGACGCCAAGAACCTGCCCACGCTGCGCGAGTCCTTCGAGCGCATCGCGAAGCAGCGGCTGACGCCCGAGGACCTCATCCCCCGCTGCAAGGTGGACGCGGTGGTGGGCGTGAAGGAGCTGGACGAGCGCGCCGTGGAGGCGCTGCAGAAGCTGGGGCCCTTCGGCCAGGGCAACCCCGAGCCCGTGCTCGTGCTGCGCCACCAGGTGGCCCGGCCGCGCGTGCTGGCCTCCAAGTCCGGAGGCGGCGCGGGCCACCTCAAGCTGGCCCTGGTGGACGCGCCCTCCGTGGACGCCATCGGCTTCGGCATGGCGGACAGGCTGGCGCTCACCGAGGGCCCGGTGGACCTGGCCTTCCAGGCCAGCTTCGACACCTTCCGCGGTCAGCGCCGGCTGTCGCTCAAGCTCAAGGATCTGCGCATCGCCGCCTGACGGCTCAGGCGATGCCCCAGCGCACCCGGCCCGGCGTCAGCAACGCGCCGGCCCGCGCCAGGTCGTTCATCCGGAAGCGCTCCGCCTGCCGCTGGAACGCCGTGCGACAGCGCTCCGAGCAGAAGAAATACCGGCGCTTCTTGTACTCCGTGGACGGCCGGCCCTCGGGCGCCTCCAGGTGCTTGCCACAGACCGGGTCCAAGTGTCGCTTCGCCACGTCCTTCATTCCCCGCCTCCCCACCAGACTCACCATCCTGCTTCGGGCTCAAAGCAGCACCCATGCCAGCGCCGGGCCTCGTGGATTCGCGGGGTTGCGGGCCGGGGGCGCGGACGAGAGGAGGCGGGCTCACCCGCGAGGATGAAAACTTTTCCCAGATCGCGGGCGCGGATGGCACATGGCCGACAGGTTCCTGGTCCTCGGGGTCCGCCCTCGCATTGTGTGGAACCACACCCGGGGCGATAGTCCCCGCCTCGTCCCGCCTCCCGTTCCTCCGAGTCCGTCATGTCCGTTGAGCGCTTGCTGGTCCTGGCCTCTGTCCTCCTGCTCGCCGCGTGCGGTGCCTGCTCCGGCAAGGAGCCCAAGAGCCCGCTGAACGAGATCTCGGCGCTGTACACGAGCGGCGCGGTGGACGAGACGGTGACCCGCCTGCGCACGTACCTGCAGACCGCGCCTCGCGACGAGCTGGCCTGGACCATCCTCGGCCATGCCCTGCTGGACCAGAACAAGCTGGACGAGGCCGAGGCCGCCTACGCGAAGGCCCTGGAGATCAACCCCCAGCGCATCGAGGCCATCACCGGCCAGGGACGGCTCTTCCGCATGCGCCAGCAGTACACCCAGGCCATGGCCGCCTACGAGCGGGCGATCGCCATCGACGCCTCGTACGCCCAGGCCTACTCGAGCATGTCGGTGGTGGCGCTCAAGCAGGGCCATGTCGATCAGGCCGTCGCCCACGGCGAGAAGGCCTACGCGCTGGACAAGGCCAATCCCCTCATCGCCGCCAACCTCGCCATCGCCTACCACTACGCCGGAAATACCCAGAAGCGCGACGAGCTGACGCAGGCCGCGCAGAAGCTCGGGTACAAGGCCATGGACCGGCTGGAGAAGATCTTCTCCGGCGAGCTCGAAGTCCGCGACTGAGGCACTACCAGGGGATGGGCTTGCGGTTGCAGAAGCAGCCGCCCGTGGGCCCTCCGGGAGGCAGCGTGGCCGCCCAGACGAGGATGTCCGCGCCCCGCTCGACACTGCGCGCGGCGTGCTGCCCGCCCATCTGCGTGCGTACCCAGCCCGGACAGACGGCGTTGACGATCAGGTGGCGGGGCTTCAGCTCCTCGGCGAGCAGCCGCGTGAGCGCGTTGAGGCCCAGCTTGGAGACGCGGTAGGCCGAGCGCGGCCAGCCCTTGTCCTCGTACACCCCGGCGCGCACGTCCTCGACGAAGGCCCCCAGGAGCGCCCGCAGTTGCTCCTTGGGTGGGGGCGGATCGAAGCGCCGCTGGAACGAGGGGGGATAGTCCTTCAGCTCGGCCAGGTTGCTGCCCACCATGACGATGCGCCCATGCTCCTCCATGAGGGGCAGCAGGCGCTCGGTGACGCGCAGCGGCCCGAGGAAGTTCACGGCCACGGTGTGCTCGGCCACGTGGGCGTCGAAACCCTCCAGGGCGACGCCCGCGTTGTTGACGAGCGCCGAGAGCCGCACCCCCTGTTGCTCGAGACGCCCCGCGAGCGTGGAGAGGCTCTCCTGCGAGGCGACATCCAGGGGCTCGAAGTGGACGTCGAGCCCCTCGGAGCGGAGCACCTCGGAGGCCCGCTGGCCCTCGTCAGGGTCAGGGGCCGTCAACCACACCCGCCAGCCGAGCCGTCCGAGTTGCCGGCAGGTCTCCAGTCCCAGACCGCGACTGGCCCCCGTGACAAGCGCCGTTCCGGTTCCCTGCTTCATGTGCCCGTGCCTCGGCTGGGGTTGCCTCCGCTCGCGGGGGACGGGTCAGAACGCGGTGCCGAGGCTGCCGCCCACGAACGTGTCGTCCTGGTAGCCGCGCCGGAAGCGCATCAGCTCCACGCGCCACGCCAACCGCACGTTCGACTCCATCGACAGCTTCGTCCGGCCCCGCAGGCCCAGGCCGTACTGGATGAGCAGCTTGGTGCCGTCCAGCACCGTCTGCTTGCCGCCCACCTCCACCGTGGTGTGCTCGTACGCGAAGCCTCCGCCCACCTGCGCGTAGGCGCCGTAGTCCGAGGACTCGCCGAACGTCAACTCGTACGCCGGGGCGATCGTCGCGTAGTGCAGCTGCGTGTCTCCGACGATCAGCGCCGTGCCCTCGCGCACCCCGGCATAGGTGTAGCGCACGTCGAACCAGAGCGCCTCGCGCAGTGCCTCCGAGCCCAACAGCCGCCCGTACTCCCACGTGAAGCGCCCGCCCACCGCCGGCAGCGGGTCACCCAGCAACTGCCCGCGCGGACTGCTCAGCAGCATCGCGCCGCCGAGCACCTCGAAGGCGACGCCCGTGTTCGGATCGTCCAGGCGCGCCATTCCCTCGAAGCCCCGCTCCTCCTCGTCCCCCTCGGCGGCTCGGCGGAACTCCTCGGCCGTGTCCTTCTCGTGCCGGCGCCGGCGCTCCTGCGTCCGCTCCGGCTTGTCCTCCTCCGGGTAGGCGTAGGGCGTGTCCTCGTCCTTCAGGCGCTGCCGGCGCGCGCTGTTCTTCGGCTCGGACTCTTCCTCGTCCGGGTAGGTGTAGGGCGTGTCCTCGTCCTGGGCCAACGCGGGCGTGGCGAGCGTCAGTCCCCCCAGGAGACAGGGCAGGAGCCAGGAGTGCTTGATGGCGGTCTTCATGGGGCGATGGTGTAGATGGAGGGGCAGGCGGAGGTGGTGGTGGTGCTTTCCGGGCAGGAGTCCTCGTCCGTGCCGGTCATCTCGGAGACGGGGATCTGCAGGTGGGTGGCGAAGTTGGTGCACACCGCCTGCTTCAGGGTGACGTTGCCGCGAGGAATGTGCCGGACGATGGCGCGGGCGGCGGCGCCCAGCTTGAAGTACTCCTGGTTGTCCAGGGTCGCACGCGCCAGCTGCGCCAGGCCCGGCTTGAGTGGATCCGTGTCCGAGTAGGCCGCCACCACCGCGCGCGCCAGCACCTGCCGGTCCGCCGCCGACGTCGAGGCCTTGTAGAGCGCGCTCGCGAGCAGGGTGCCCACCTGGTACTCGAGGCCGGAGAACGTGGTGTTGAAGTTGCCGCCGTACAGTTGGGTGTACAGCTCCCTGCTCATGCACCAGTTCTTCGACAGGTCCCGGTTCTCCATCAGGGTGCCCTCGTAGGAGGTGGCCAGCACGCGCGGGTTGCAGCCGTAGCTCGTCTGGCACGAGGCCACGTAGGCGTGGAAGTCCGCCAGGCCCTCGTCCAGGGACTTGAGGATGTTGAGGCCCGGCGTGCTGCCTCCCACTGCCCCCCAGTACCGGATGGGATCCGGCACGCCGCGGCCCTCGTACACCCGGCGGTTGAAGACCAGGTGCGCGTACTCATGGGTGAGGATGGACGCGTTGAGGGCCAGCGGTGCCTTCTGCAGCTCCTTGAAGGGCAGCACCAGGAAGGCCTTCACCGGCGACAAGAAGATGGCGTTGTCCACCACCGGGTCGTCGCTCCTGTCGGCGAGGACGAACTCGGGGAAGTAGTAGGCCGTCGTCTGCGGCAGGTCCGCCTGCTTCACCTCGGCGATGGTGGTGAAGTAGTCCCAGGCGCGCTCGAGGTTGTAGTACGTGGTGACGAGGTTCCACGTGTGGAAGTCCGCCGGCCACAGCACGCCCGACGTGTCGGTGTTGTAGCTGGCGGTGACGGGACGGCCCTCGTCCTTGAGCACCGCGCGCAGGTACGCCTCGTCCGTCTGGGCCGCGTTGGCCTCGGGATCCTGTGAGTCCAGCCGGATGAAGGCGCCTCCCTGGAGCTTCGCCACCGTGCCTTGCATGGACACGATGTCGGTGATCGTCTTGAGCTCCACTTCCGTCGGCGCGTACTCGCCATTGCTGGAGAGCACGAGTGCGCGCACCTTCATGGGCGTCTGGGTTGGGGGCGCGCACGACACGGTCAGCGTCGCGAGCGCGGCGGCGGCGGCTGTCAGCTTTCGGACCATGTTGGCCTTCTTACTACGGGTCCGGTGGCCACCTGAAGCCGGGGGTCAGAAGGTCAGCTCGGAGCCCAGGGTCGCCAGCCCCGAGCGCAGCGGCTCCTCCCCCTCGGGGTGGTCCGACTGGAGCGCCAGCGAGGCCCAGAGCCGGAAGGACTCGGCCAGCCGCACCGTCCAGCGGGTGCCCACCACGTGGGCGTACCCCTCGCCCGGCACGTAGCGGGTGAAGGCGTAGGAGAGCTGTCCGCGCACCGCCGTGCCGAGGCGCCAGGTCACCGAGGGTTTGACGTCGAAGCGCGCCGGGGCGCTGGGAAAGCCGCTGAGGGCATTCACTCCCAGCATGCGTCCGCTCAGGTCCAGCGCCAGCTCGCCCAGGCGGCGGCGGGCGAAGTTCCTCAGCAGCACGCCTCCCTCGGCGGCGCTGGCGTAGCGGCGCAGCACCTGCTCCAGCTCCGCCTCGGTGAACTGGCCGGCGCTCAGCGGATCTCCGCTGTAGAGGTACAGGCCGCCGCGCAGGCCCAGCTCCCACTTGTCGAACAGGAGCAGCCGGGCGCCCAGCGAGGGGCGGGCGAGGAAGAGCGGCTCGTTCTGACGGAAGAGGGTCTCCTCGCGCCCGTCCTCGCGGGTGGAGATCTGCCGCCGCAGCCCGTAGCGGGTGAGCCCCAGGCCCAGGTCCAACCCGTACTCCCGGTCCGAGAAGCCGGCCGAGTCGTAGGCCGCCGCGAGCTGCACGCCGAGGCTGGAGTAGCCGGTGCGCGCCGTCAGTGCTGGCAGGCCGAGCAGGGGCCGGGCAGGCGCCAGCGCGGTGGTGGTTGTCTTGGGCAGGCCCACGTTGACGAGGCCGGAGACGAGCCAATGCCCGGAGAGGGCGTGGTCCACGCCGGAGGAGAGCTGGTGGGACAGGGCGGTGTCCGACTCGGTGCGCGCGCCGGTGTAGCCCAGGGTGAGGAAGGTCTCGTCCTTGCGCAGCTCCACGTCGCCCAGCAGCGCCCAGGTGCGCTGGGAGCCGCCCGCGCTCACCTCGGCCATCACCGAGCCCGCCGCACGGGCTCGCGGAGCGGTCAGCAACAGCGCCCCCGCGCATGCCGCGGCCAGTGCCTTGCGCTTCACGTACGGCACCGGGGTTCCTTCTCGGATTCCTTGACGCACCGTTTCCACGCTCTCTATGGTGCCGCCCTTCCAACCCCCCTCCGTGCAGGCGGTGTCATGGCGGTCCCGTTCATTACCGAGGTCAAGCGTACTCATACCTGCGGCCAGCTCACCAAGGCCAACATCGGTGAGGAGGTCGTCCTCTTCGGCTGGGTTCAGAACAGGCGAGACCACGGTGGCGCTGTCTTCATCGACCTGCGTGATCGGGAGGGCCTCACCCAGGTGGTTTTCGAGCCGGACATCGCCAAGGAGGCCCACGAGCTGGCCGGGCAGCTGCGGCTCGAGTACTGCATCGGCATCAAGGGCAAGGTCGCCTCGCGCGGCACCCAGGTCAATCCCAAGCTCAAGACGGGTGAGATCGAGATCAAGGCCACGGACCTGACCATCTTCAACCGCTCCGAGCCCACGCCCTTCCTCGTCGAGGACAACATCGACACGGCCGAGGACAAGCGCCTGGCCTACCGCTTCCTGGATCTGCGCCGCCGGCCGCTGCAGCAGTCGCTGATGACGCGTTCCAAGATGAACGCCATCACCCGCTCGTACATGGTGGGCAACGGCTTCCTGGAGTTGGAGACGCCCTTCATGGGCAAGTACACCCCGGGCGGCGCGCGCAACTTCCTGGTGCCCAGCCGGCTCAACCCGGGCAAGTTCTACGCCCTGGCCGAGAGCCCCCAGCTCTACAAGCAGCTCTTCATGGTGGCGGGCTTCGACCGCTACTTCCAGATCGTCAAGTGCTTCCGCGACGAGGACCTGCGCCTGGACCGGCAGCCCGAGTTCACGCAGATCGACGTGGAGATGAGCTTCGTCACCCAGGACGACATCTTCACCATCATCGAGGGGCTCATCAAACGGCTGTGGGGCGAGGTGCTCGGCATCGACATTCCCACGCCGTTCATGCGGATGGACTTCTACGAGTCCATGGCGAAGTACGGCAATGACAAGCCGGACCTGCGCTTCGGGCTGGAGCACATCGTGCTCACGGACCTCATCAAGCAGCACGGCGCCGCGGGCGGCGTGCCGATGATGTTCGAGGCGGTGGAGCAGGGCGGCATCGTCAAGGCCATGGTCGTCCCCGCGGAGAAGCCGATGAGCCGCGCGGAGAGCGACAAGCTGGAGGAGTTCGCCAAGCAGAACGGCGCCAAGGGATTGGCCCGCGCCAAGGTGGGCGAGGGCGGTGAGTGGACGCAGTCCCCGCTGTCCAAGACGATCACCCCGGCGCTGCGCCAGGCCATCAACCAGGCGTGCAACGCGAAGACGGGCGATCTGCTCCTGTTCCAGTTCGGCCGCGAGTCGCTGGTGCACACGGTGATGGCCAACCTGCGCGTGCACGTGGCCAAGAAGCTGGGCCTCATCCCCGAGTACGGCAGCGGCGGCGTGTGGAAGTTCCTCTGGGTGGTGAACCCGCCCCTCTTCGAGTACGACGAGGAGACCAAGACGTGGGCCGCCGCGCACCACGCCTTCACCCGGCCGCACGACGAGGACGTGGCGTACCTGCTGACGGATCCGGGCCGCGTGAAGTGCCACCGCTACGACGTGGTGCTCAATGGCTTCGAGATCGGCGGCGGCTCCATCCGTCTGCATGACCCGAAGGTGCAGGCCGAGGTCTTCAAGGCGCTGGGCATCTCGGACGAGGACGCGCGGGCGAAGTTCGGCTTCCTGCTGGACGCGCTGAAGTTCGGCGCGCCGCCGCACGGTGGCATCGCGCTGGGCATGGACCGGCTGGCGTTCCTGCTGACCGGGGCCGAGTCGCTGCGTGACGTCATCCCGTTCCCCAAGACGAAGATGGGCACGGACCTGATGACGGGCGCTCCGGGCGACGTGGACGACAAGCAGCTGCGCGACGTGCACGTGCGCCCCGTGCCGCCTCCGCAAAAGTAGGATGGGAACCCCCCGATGAAGACGTTCCTCGTGGTGAATCCGCGCAGTGCTGGAGGCCAGACCGGCAAGCGCTGGGCGGAGATCTCGGGCCAGGTGACCCGGGCGATCGGCGACTTCGGCTTCGGGTTCACCGAGCGCGCCATGGACGCGGTGCGCCTGACGCGCGATGCGCTCGCGGACGGTTACGAGTGCATCGCCGCCGTGGGCGGTGACGGCACCGTCAACGAGGTGGTCAATGGCTTCTTCGCCGACGGCAAGGCCATCAACCCCAACGCCGCCCTGGGGCTCATCCCCCGGGGCACCGGCGGTGACTTCCGGCGCGCCTTCGGCTGGGAGCTGGATCTCGAGTCCGCCCTGGAGCGGCTGCGCACCGACAAGACCGAGCCCTTCGACGTGGGGTTCGTCGAGTACGTCAACCACCAGGGCCAGAAGGAGTCGCGCTACTTCGCCAACATCGCCTCCTTCGGCGTGAGCGCGGCGGTGGCCCACGAGGTCAACATCGGCAGCAAGGCGCTCGGCGGCAACCTGAGCTTCCTGTGGGGCACGGTGAAGACCATGGCCCGGTACAAGGACCGCCGGGTGCGTCTGCGCGTGGACGGAGGTGAGCCCGAGGAGCTGGGCATCACGGTCGTCGCCGCGTCCAACGGCCGCTACTTCGGCAGCGGCATGTGCGTGGCCCCCAAGGCCGTCACCCATGATGGCGTGTTCGACCTGACCATCTGGCACGACTACGGCCTGTCCGACTTCATCATCAAGTCCAAGGGCGTCTACAACGGTGATCACATCACCTGGAACAAGACGCGCTACCTCCAGTGCCGCACCCTGGAGGCCGACAGTGACGAGGAAGTGTTCCTGGAGATGGATGGCGAGGTGCCCGGCAAGCTGCCGTGCCGCGTCTCCATCCTGCCCGGTGCCATCCGGCTCAAGGTCTGATTGGCTCCAGGGCTCTCCATGATGCTGCCCGCCGAGAACCTCTCCATCGAGAACATCGAAGACGCCCTGCGGTTGGAGTTCCGCACGCAGGTCGTCGAGCCTGGAATCAAGAGCCCCGCGAAGTTCCTGCAGCGGTGGTCGTACTTGTCCAGCCAGGTTCCCCGGCTGCACGGCGCCGCCCTGGCGCGCATCAAGATTCCCGACATCCAGCTCCTGCTGGCCGAGATCGCCTATGGCGAGTGCGGCTCGGGAAACCGGGACAAGATTCACAGCAAGCTGCTCAACGAGCTGATCCGCCAGTCCCCCCAGGCCGACGTCATGGGCGGGAGCGTGGACCCGGAGCTGGCCCGGTTGTTCGAGGAGGCCGTGACCGCGCTCTGCCAGATGAACCAGGACGAGGCCATTGGCTTCATCGTGGGGCTCGAGGCGCCGGCCTATGACATCCTGGGCCTGCTGAAGCGCTCGCTCATCGGCGTGGACATCCCCGCGGACACCGTCCTGCGGTCCGAATACATCGTCATCCACGAGGAAGTGGAGAAGATGCACCAGGAGTCCGGGCACGCGGCGATGGGCATCATCCTGGATGCCGGGTGTGACCTCCGGAAGATCTACGAGGGTGGGGATTACGCCATCCAGTTCCTGATCGACATGGTGGGCGAGCGGCGGTTCCTCGGGGCCGCGTAGGGCCAACCCAGGCCGCGCGCGAGATGCCAGGAGGCGCCGGCGTGGCCGGAGAGGGCTCAGGCCGCGCGCGAGGTGGAGCCGGGCAGACGCGCGAGGCAGCGGTAGACGGCGTCGCGCAGGGCGCGGGCGCGCGGGTCGCTCATGAGGTGGAGGCCGGCGCGGTTCATCACGTAGCCGAAGCCCAGCTGGGCGTCCGGATCGGCGAAGCCCAGCGAGCCCCCCGCGCCCGAGGCCCCGAAGGCGCGCGGGTTGGGGCCGAAGTCGATCGTGGGGCAGCGCCGCGTATAGCCGAGCGAGAAGGCCGTGTGCGCCTTGAGCACCTGGTCGAAGGTGCCCTGGGTGGGGAGCACGGGCGGGGCGGTGAGGGCCGCGAGCGTGGCGGGAGTGAGGCCCAGCTCGTGGCCGCCGGTGGCCAGCGAGCCGTAGGCCCGGGCGACGGCTCGCGCCTGGCCGATGCCGCCCGCGGCGGGCAGCTCGAGCGGGCGGTACTCGGGCGTGTCGAAGTCGGAGAGCTTGCGCGAGCGGGGGTTGCCGAGCGCCCGCGCGGTGAGCGAGCGCGGCCACAAGAAGGCCAACAGCATGCTCGCGGGCAGCGAGTGCTCGTGGAAGAGCACCTGGAGGCTGGGGATGGCCTGGAGGCGGGCCACGCGCGAGGCGGGCACGTCCGGGGGCAGGCCGATGTGGAAGTGGATGCCGAGCGGAGCGGCGACCTCCTCCTGGAAGAACCGGCCGAGGCTGCGGTGCCGGGGATCGACGCGGCGGATGAGCTCGCCCAGGTACCAGCCGATGGTGAAGCTGTGGTAGCCGTGGCGCGTGCCGGGCTCCCACGCGGGGGCCTGCCGGGCGAGCACCCGGGCCAGGTAGTCGAGATCGGCGAGCTTCACCGGGTCCATCGCCTCATCCAGCGCGGGCAGGCCGGCCTGATGCGCGAGGAGCTGGCGCACGGTGATGCGGGACTTGCCGGCCTGGGCGAACTCGGGCCAGTACGCGGCGACGGGCGCGTCGTAGTCGAGCCAGCCTCGCGAGTGGGCCACGGCGGCGGTGATCGCGGCCATGCCCTTGGTGGTGGAGAAAACGAGGGCGCAGGTGTCCTCCTGCCAGGGCTCGCGGGTGCTCGCGTCCTTCCAGCCGCCCCAGAGGTCCACCACCTTCTGGCCGCGGAGGTAGACGGCACAGGAGGCGCCCAGCTCGTGGCGCTCGGTGAAGTTGCGGCGGAGTTCCTCGCGGACCTCCTCGAAGCCGGGGGCGACGGTGCCGTGGAGGACGACGTCCGCGCCGGGACCTTCGGCGGAGGCGGACTTGCGCGGGGAGCTCATGCGGGGGACCTCGGGGCGATGACCGGCTCCGCGCAGGAGTAGGCGGCGGGTGGGGGAACGTCAAGCTCCCGGGGCCGAGCCCCACCAGTGCGGTCTCCCCCTACCGGGCGAAGGGCCACCACTGGCGCCGGGTGAGCGCCTGGGCGGTGCCGAGCCCGGCCGCGAGCGCCGCCAGTCTCAGTGTGACCTGCACCAGGTTGCTGGTACCGGCGGTGTAGTCCTGCTCGGCGAACCCCAACACGGCGCGGAAGGCCAGCACCCCGGGGACGAGCGGGATGAAGCCGGGGATGGTGAAGGTGCCGGTGGGCATGCGCGTGAGGTGCGCGAGGACTCCGGACACGAGGGCGATGCCGAACCCGGCGAAGAGCATGGCGGCCTCGTGCGGCACGTGGGGGAAGAGCAGCAGCAGGCCGTTGCGCAGGGCGAGGCCCACCGCCCCGGTGAGCGCACCTCCCCAGAGCGCGTTGCGGGGGACGTCGAAGAGCACGGCGAAGCCGAGGGCGGCGGCGGACGCCAGCAGCGTGGCGGCCCAGAGCGGGGGCGGCGTCCGGGTGGTGAGCACCAGGTGGGGGGCGGAGAGGAGCAGCACCACGAAGAGGCCACCCGCGATGGTGCCGATGATGAGCACGGCGGAGGTGGACCGGACGATGCCGGAGAGGATGTTCCCGCGGAACAGATCGACGATGGAGCTGACCATCAGCACGCCGGGGACCAGGAGCAGCACCGAGGCGGCCATGGCGAGCCCCGGCGCGGACACACCGAGCAGGCGTGAGCCCACCAGGGCCAGGGTGGAGGCCAGCACGGACACCAGGAAGGTCATCGCCAGCCGGCCGAAGTGCAGGCGGACCAGCACTCCGCGCAACGCCTGGCCCAGGCCGGCGGCGGCTCCCGCCACCAGGACCTCGAGGGCATTGCCTCCGAAGAGGAACGCGAAGGCCGCGCAGGCGGCGCCCACCGAGAAAATGGTGATGAGCTGCCCGTAGAGCCGGGGCTGGCTGGCGATGCGCTCCAGCTCCGTCCGGAGCTGCTCCCGGGACAGCGCCCCGTCATTGGCGCGCTCCGCGAGCTCGAGGATGGCGGCCACGCGGTTGAGGTCGATGCCGGTCTTCTCCACGCGCACGACGCGGGTGCGGTGCTGCTCGTGGGCGATGGCGGAGACGACGATGCCACTCGGGGTGACGAATACGTCCATCCGCTCGGCGCCCAGCGCGTTGCCGAAGCGGATGATGGCCTCCTCCACCCGGGCGGCGTTGGCACCGCTCTCCACCATGACCTGCCCGGCCCGGAGCGCGACCCCGAGCACCTCACCGAGCCCCTGACTGTCGAGGGGTGGTGGCTCCGTCCGGGGCACTGCCTCCTGGGCCGCCGGGCAGGGAGGCTCCGTGTCCTGGCCGCGAGGTCGCATCGCACTTCCAACGCTGCTGTGGCGCGCCGGGTCTGGCAACTGGCACCGGGAAGCCAGCCCTTCCATCGCATGCCCGTCCCGTGCCCCCCCCATTGCCAGACACCCGCGGGCTCCCCAGCAGTAGGGAGTACGAGGCGGGGAGACCCTCATGAAGACAGACACCCTTCTCATTCTCGGGGGCTATGGCAACACGGGCCGGCTCATCGCGCGGCTGCTGCTCCAAGAGACGGATTGCCACGTGGTGCTCGCCGGCCGCGATCTGGCCAGGGCCGAGGCCATGGCCCGGACGCTTGCCTCCGAGCAGGGGGGCGAGCGCGTCTCCGCCGTGAGGGCCGATGCGGCGGATCCCTCCAGCCTGCGCCGCGCCCTGGAGGGCTGCCGTCTGGTCATCGTGGCCTCCAGCACCTCGGCGTACGCCGGGCAGGTGGCCCGGGCCGCGCTCGACACGGGGACGGACTACCTGGACCTGCAGTTCTCGTGGACCAAGTTCGGTGCCTTGCGCCCCCTGGAGGAGGAGATCCGCGGCGCGGGCCGCTGCTTCATTACCGATGGCGGCTTTCATCCCGGCCTGCCCGCCGTGCTCGTGCGCTACGCCGGCTCGCGCTTCGACCACCTCACGCGGGCGGAGGTGGGCAGCGTCATCCGGATCGACTGGGCCCGGCTGGACATCGGCGCGGCCACCGCCGAGGAGTTCGTGCGGGAGCTCGCGGATTACCAGGTGCTGGAGTTCCAGAAGGGGGCCTGGCGGCCGGCGCCTTGGAAGGCCATGTGGATGCCGCGCACCATGGACTTCGGCCCGGTGTTCGGCCGCCAGTACTGCGTGCCCATGTTCCTGGAGGAGATGCGCTCGCTGCCCGAGCTGTACCCGGGCCTGTGGCGGGTCGGTTTCTACGTGGGCGGCTTCAACTGGTTCGTGGACTGGCTGGTCTCTCCGCTGGCGTGGCTGGCGATGCGCGTGTGGCCGCGGCGTGCGCTCCGTCCCATGGCCAGGCTGATGCATTGGGGGCTGCGCCGCTTCTCCAGGCCCCCTTACGGCACGCTGCTCAAGCTGGAGGCGGACGGTCTCGTGCGGGGCACGGCGCGGCACCTCGAGCTCACGCTCTCCCATGCCGATGGGTACGCCTTCACGGCCATTCCCGTGGTGGCGTGCCTGCTGCAATACCTGGACGGCACCGCCCGCCGGCCGGGGCTCTGGCTGCAGGCGCACGTGGCCGAGCCGGAGCGGATGCTCCGTGACATGGAGCGGATGGGGGTGGCCCTCACGCTGACGGAGCCGCTGCCCGGCCGCGAGAGGGCCCCCGAGGACCACTGGGGGCAGACGCCCGCGCACTCCTGAAGCTACGCCGCGTCCAGGGTGGCGAAGCGGCTCAGGTGGAAGTCGGCATCACCGAAGGTGCGGTCGATGGCGGTCAGCCGTTTGAAGTAGTGGCCGGCGCTGTACTCCATGGTGGTGCCGATGCCGCCGTGCAGTTGGATGGCCCATTGGCCGACGAAGCGGCCGGAGCGGCCAATCTGGACCTTGGCGGCCGAGATCGCCTTGGTGCGTGCCGGGGCGTCGGGGCTGTCCGCCCGATCGGCGGCGAGGATCGCCATGGACCGGGCCTGCTCCTGGGCGATGTACATGTCCACCATGTGGTGCTGCAGCACCTGGAAGCTGCCGATGGGCACGCCGAACTGGGTGCGCGTCTTCAGGTAGTCGAGCGTCACCTCGTTGAGCGCCTGCATGTTGCCCACCGCCTCCGAGCACAGGGCGGCGATGCCGCGATCGAGCGCCTGCTGGATGAACGGAAACGCGCCGCCCTCCGGGCCCAGCAGGGCCGAGCGCGGTACCCGCACGCCCGCGAGCGTGACCTCGGCGGCGCGGGTGCCATCCACCGTGGAGTAGCCGCGGATCTTCAGGCCCGGCGCGCCCCGCTCGACGAGGAACAGCGACAACCCGTCCCGGCTGTCCGGCTTGCCCGCCGTGCGCGCCGAGACGATCAGGACGTCGGCGCAGTCGCCCCCGAGCACGACCGCCTTGGCGCCGTCGAGCGTGTAGCCGTCGGCGCCACCCGTGGCCGTGGCCGTGACGTGGGTGAGGGAATAGCGCGACCTGGGCTCACCGTGGGCGAAGGCCAGGAACAGCCGGCCCTCGGCCAGGCGGGGCAACAGCTCGGACTTCTGCGCCTCGCTGCCGGCCGCGCGCAGCAGGCCCGCGCCCAGGACGACCGTGGGAATGAAGGGCTCCACCACCATGCCGCGGCCGAACGCCTCCAGCACGATGGCCAGATCCTGGAAGCTCCCGCCAATGCCGCCGAGCTCCTCGGGCAGCTCCACTCCCAGCAGGCCCAGCTCGGCGAAGGTGGCCCACATCTCCCGGGAGAAGCCGTCCGCCGAGGCCAATATCTTCGCCCGCGCCTCGAAACCGTAGCGTTCGCGGATGAGCCGGGCGGCGGTGTCGCGCAGCATCTGCTGCGTGTCGCTCAGACTGAAGTCCATGAGGAATGTCTCTCCTTGCGCGTGGGCTCAGAGCCCGAGCACGGCCTTGGCCAGGATGTTGCGCTGGATCTCGTTGGAACCGCCGTAGATGGTCACCTTGCGGTAGTTGAAGTAGTCGGGCCCCAGCGGGGCGGCGTACTCCGGGCCGATCGGCTCGCCATGCCAGCCGGGCTCGCGGGCCTCGGGGTTGTACGGCAGCGCGTAGGGGCCCACCGCTTCCATCATCAGCTCGGTCAGCGTCTGCTGGATCTCCGAGCCCTTGATCTTCAGCATGTTGGCCTCGGCGCCCGGCGCCTGGCCCGCGCGCTCGGCGGCGATCATCCGCAGGTTGGTCAGCTCCAGCGCCATCAGCTCGATCTCCACCGCGGCGATCTTCTCGCGGAAGCCCGGCGTCTGGATGAGGGGCACGCCGTCCGCCGTCTCCTCGGTGGCGATCCGCTTGAGCCGGGTCAGCTCCGACTTGGAGCGGCCGATCCGCGCGATGTTGGTGCGCTCATGGCTCAGCAGGAACTTGGCGTAGCTCCAGCCCATGCCCGGCGCGCCGACGAGGTTCTCCTTGGGCACGCGCACGTTGTCGAAGAAGACCTCGTTGACCTCGTGCTCTCCATCCACGGTGATGATGGGCCGCAGGGTGATGCCCGGCGTGCTCATGTCCGCCAGCAGCATGGAGATGCCCTGCTGCTTCTTGGCCGCCGGATCCGTGCGCGCCAGCAGGAAGATCATGTTCGCGTGCTGGCCCAGGGTGGTCCACGTCTTCTGCCCGTTGAGGACCCACTCGCCGCCGTCCAGCTCCGCCTTCATCCGCAGCGACGCCAGGTCCGAGCCCGAACCCGGCTCGGAGAAGCCCTGGCACCACCAGTCGTCCTGCCGCAGGATGCGGGGCAGGTAGTAGTCCTTCTGCGCCTGGCTGCCGAAGGCCATCAGCACGGGGCCGATCATGCTCAGGCCGAAGGGCAGGGCCGGCGGGGCTCCCTCCTCGGACAGCACCTCGTCGAAGAGGTGCTGCTGCACGGAGTTCCAACCGGGTCCGCCATACTCCTTCGGCCAGCGGGGCCCGCCCCAGCCGCGCGCGTGGAGCCGGCGCTGCCACTCCACCTGCTCCTCCTTGCCGAGGCGCTTGTGGTGCAGGACGCGCTCGCGCGTCTCGGGCGGGAGGTGGGCTCGCACCCACTGCCGCACCTCGTCGGCGAAGGCGAGCTCTTCGGGGGTGTAGTTCAGGTCCATGGTGCTCTCCTGGTGGTGCTCTCAGACGGCCTGCGCGAAGCCCTTGCCCTCGGCGACCAACCGCTCCAGCAGCGGAGAGGGCGTCCACCAGCGGGCCACGGCTCCGGCCTTGAGCTCGACCTTGATGGCGGTGTCCGCCTCCGCCTGCTTCAGCCCGTCGAGCAGCGCCACCCGCACGGCCTGGCTGATGGCATTCACCGGCGGGTTGTCGATCCAGATGATGCCGACGTCACCCCGTGCTTCGAAGCGTCCTGACATGCACCCCTCTCCCTTCGCCGCCCCTTCTTAGTAGAGCTTCCCAGCCGGGGTGGGGGTGTTTCGCCCGGCCGGTCAGCCGGGCGACCTTTGCGGCGCCGGAGCTCCATTGGCAGCTTTCCCTTACGGCAAGCCCCGAGCGGGCTGGGAGCAGGCGATGAACAGGGACGCCAGTCAGACGGGCGAGCACCCACTCGTTCCCCGGGACAGTGCCGTGGACTCCGAGGAGCTGGAGCTAGAGGACTCCATCGATGCCTCCTTCGATTCCTTCCTGAGAGAGGTGGCGCAGGCCCCCATGCCGCTGCGATTGCCGAGACCTGGAGAGTGGCTGGGCGGCAAGGATGGCCGCCGGTTCGAGATCCTCGAGAAGATTGGCATCGGGGGCATGGGGCAGGTCTTCCGGGCGAGGGATCAGGAGCTGCAGCGCGTGGTGGCGCTCAAATTCCTCCTGCCCCGCGAGCAACTGGCGGACATGGCGATCCAGGAGGCCAGGGCCATCGCCCGGCTGGACCACGAGCACATCGTCCGCATCTTCGACGTCAGCGAGTGGGCGCCTCCGCACATGACGCTGCGCATTCCCTTCCTCGTCATGGAATGCCTGGAGGGCGAATCCCTGTCCGCGCTGATGCGGCGGGGGCGGGTGGAGCCCAAGCGCGCGCTGGAGGTGTTGCAGGGCGTCCTCTCGGGCCTCGCACATGCCCATGCCCACCACGTCATCCACCGCGATCTCAAGCCGAGCAACGTCTTCCTCACCCGGCAGGGCACGGTGAAGCTGCTCGACTTCGGCCTGGCACACCTCACCGCGGCCGGTGGCCCCTCGCAGGCCCTGCACCTGCCCACCGCGGGCACGCCCGTCTACATGGCCCCGGAGCAATGGGAGGGCGGGGCCCAGGATGCGCGCACCGACCTGTGGACCATGGGCGTGGTGCTCTACGAGATGCTGACCGGTGAGCTGCCCTGGCCGTACGCCACGCTCGCGGAGCTGCGGCAGTTGGTGCTGTCGGACGAGCCCGCGCCCCTGTTGCGCTCGCGCCAGCCCGAGCTGCCGAGGGAGCTGGAGGCCTTCGTGGCCATGGCCCTGGCCAAGGAGCCGGAGAAGCGCTTCCAGTCGGCGCGGGAGATGGCGGAGGAGCTGAGGGAGCTGCGGACGCGGCTCGGCTTCGTCCCGGGAGAGCAGAAGGCCCGGGTGCCCCGGCGCCGGCAGGTGACGCTGGTGTGCTGCCTGCTCACGGGGACGAATGGGAACGCCGAACCGCTCGATGCCGATGCGCTCGGCGAGCTGGAGGCGGCCTTCCACCGCAAATGCGTGGACACCATCCACAAGCACGGGGGCACCATCGCCCTGTTCCTGGGCCGCGAGGTGCTCGCCTGCTTCGGCACCCCCCGCATGCGGGAGGACGACGCGGAGTGCGCGGTGCGTGCGGCGCTGCTGCTGACGGGCACCCTGCCCAGGGCACTCCAGCGGGCCCTGGCGCACCTCTCCCTGGGCGCGTTGAACGTGAAGGTGGGCGTGCACACGGACCTGATGGTGCTGGGCGAGCATTCACCGGACCCCCGGGAGCAGCGGGCGGTGGCCATCCAGGGCGAGGCCCCCCAGGTGGCGGAGTGGCTCGCGAGGCAGGCCGCGCCCGGCGAGGTGCTCGTCGGCGGCACCACCTGGCGGCTGGTGGGGGGAAGCTTCGAGACGGAGTCGCGCGGTGCCCACTCCTTCGATGGGCTGGCCGGGACGTCGGCCCTGGAGACCTGGCGCGTGGTGCGCGAGCGCGAGGCCCTCTCCCGCTTCAACCGGGCCCTCACCGCCCGCGGGCTCACGCCGCTGGTGGGCCGCGAATACGAGCTGCGGCGGTTGTCGGAGTGGTGGGAACTCGCCCGGGCCGGCCAGGGCAGCTGCGTGTTGCTCACCGGCGAGGCCGGCATCGGCAAGTCCCGCCTCCTCCAGGAGTTCTTGCAGCGCATCCCTCCGAAGAGCGCCTACCATCTGCCCTCCCAGTGCTGGCCGCGCTTCACCTCCGGCGCGCTCCTGCCGGGCTTCGAGGTGTTCAAGCACCACCTGCTCCACGTCTCCCCGGAGAGCGACCCGCGCGCCCAGCTGGAGCAATTGGAGCAGCGGCTGGGGGGCGAGTTCGGCATGAGCCGGGAGCACGTGCAGGTCATCGGCCTCTTCCTCCACCTGCCCGTGGCCGAGGATGCCGTGGTGCGCCAGCTCACGCCCGAGCGGCGCAAGGAGCTGACCTTCGAGGCGCTGGAGGATCTGCTGCGGCGGATGTCGAAGGACCGCCCGGTGCTCGTCACCGTCGAGGACATGCACTGGGCCGACTCCTTCGTGCTGGAGCTCTTCGACTATCTGCTCGAGCACATCGAGCGGGAGCGGATCCTCATCGTCCTCACGGCCCGGCCCGAGTTCCAGCCGCCCTGGGCGCTCCGGCCCTGGTTCAACCGGCTGCTGCTCGACCGGCTCGGCCCCGAGCTCGCCACGGATCTGGTGCAGGCGGCGGCCGGGAACAGGCCCCTGCCCGCGGAGCTGGTCCGAGAGCTGGCGAAGCGATCGGACGGCGTCCCGCTCTTCATCGAGGAGATGATGCGCATGGTGGTGGAGCGGGGCGGCCGGCCGGAGCTGCCGGGCACCCTCCCGGCCACCCTGCACGAGCTGCTCCTGGCTCGGCTGGACCTGATGCCCACGCGCCAGCGGGCCCTGGTCCGGATGTGCTCGGTGGTGGGGCGCGACTTCTCCCTCGAGCTGCTCCTGGTGCTCACGCGCAGCGACGAGTCCATGCTCAAGCGCGAGCTCGCCGGGCTCCTCCGCGGGGGGCTGCTCCAGGAGCAGCGGGATGCGACACGGGCCCGGAAGCCGGCGTTCCGGTTCCGCCATGCGCTCCTCCAGGACGCGGCCTACGCGTCCCTGTCCTGGCGCGAGCGGCGGCACTACCACCGGCGCCTCGCCCGCATCCTCCAGGCGCGCTTCGGCCACGAGGTGGCGTCGTGCCCCGAGGTCATCGCCCACCACCTCACCGCCGCGGGCAACCACGAGAAGGCCATCGAGTGGTGGCTGCGTGCCGGGCAGCTCGCCCAGACGCGCTCCGCCGCACACGAGGCGGTGACGTACCTCACCCAGGCGTTGACCCTGCTGCGCGGCCTGCCGGATGCGGACCAGCGGGCCGCCGAGGAGTTGCGGATCCTCCTGTCCCTGGGCACGCCCCTCTACCAGCTGCAGGGGTACGGCTCGCCCGAGGCGGAGCGGACCTACGCCCGGGCCTGGGAGCTCCTCGAGCAACTGGGCGATGCGCTTCCGCCGGGCCATCTCTCCTATGCGGGGTGGTTCTCCTGGCACTTCACGCGGGCGGAGTTCTCGCGCTGCCAGGCGTTGGGCGAGCGGCTGGTGCGCCTGGGCGAGCGCCACTCCAGCCCGGAGCTGCTGATGGAGGGCAGCCATCTCATGGTGTACGACTTCCTCGTCTCGGGACGGGTGCGCACCGCCGTGGAGTACGCCGAGCGCGCGATGGCCTATGCCTCCCAACTGGAGAGCGAGCCGGTCTCCCCCGAGGAGGATCTGCAATTGACCGCCCCTCGTATCGCCGCCCTGGCTTTCGCGTCCATGCCCTGCTCGCTGCTGGGCATGCCGGAGCGGGCGCGGCGGTACACCGCGAGGGCGCTGGAGCGGGCGGAGCAGCTCGGCCACCCGTACACGCTCGCCTACTCCCTGACGTACGCGGCCGTGGCCAGTGAGATACGCCAGGAGCCCGCGAGCGCCCTGACGTGGGCCGATCGCGCCGTCTCCCTCTCCAGCGAGCGCAGCTTCGAGCTGTGGCGGTTGTGGTCCTCCAGCATCCGGGGCTGGGCGCTGGCCGAGCTGGGACAGCCCCAGGAGGGCTTGGAGCTGCTCCAGCGGGAGCTCGATCGCTGGTGGGCCTTCGGCGTCCTCCTGGGAAGGAGCTTCACCCTGCGCCTGCTCGCGGAGGTCCACCTGAAGCTGGGGCAGACGGGGCTGGGGCTCCAGCGGGTGCAGGCGGCCCTGGACGTCATCAAGAAGACGGGGGAGCACGTCTACGAAGCCGAGCTGCATCGCCTGCGGGGCGAGCTGCTGCGGGCCCGCGGGAAACCGCACGAGGCGCGGTATTGCTTCGTCCAGGCCCTGGCGGTGGCCCGTCACCAGGAGGCGGGCACGTACGAGGCGCGGGCGGCGGTGGGCCTGGCCCGCCTGCTGCTGGAGGGTGGAATGCAGGACAAGGCCCTGCGGCTGCTGAAGCGGCTCGGCGAGCGGTTGGATCTGAGCCCGGATGCCTTCGACTTCCAGGAAGCCAGGGGCCTGCTGGAGCGGCTCACGCACGGGGCGGTGGCGGCACCTCCCGCCGGTCCCTAGGCGCGCGCCGGGGTTCATCCCCGCCCAGGCACGCGGCCCGGAGGAAGAAGAGCGGGTAGAGGAGCAGGAAGAGGTTGGGCGTCCACCAGGCCCAATCGAAGTCACGCCGGACGACCCAGAACGCAATCGCCTGCAGTCCGGAAGAGAAGGACAGGGTCAGCATCACCAACGCGGCCTGGGAGGCGAGCCGGTGGCCCCGTCTGCGCAGCCAGAAGCTCGACAAGCCGGCCGCGCAGATGAACAGGTCCAGGGGGAGGAACGACCAGTTCCACGCCGCGATGGCGGGGTCATGGTAGTCCTTGAACAGGTAGGCCTCCGGGAGGAGGTGCAGGAGCGTCACGGCCCAGTAGGCGAGAAAGCCCACCGCCACACCCAGGAAGCACGAGTCCATCCGTTTCATGGCCTGCCTCCCGCCGGGGACGGGGCCTGGTGCCTCCGGACCCGGGTGCCCGCCTTCACTCCGAGAACCTCGACGCGCTCGTCATCGAATGCGCCCAGGGCGACTGGAACCTCGCGAGTCCCCAGCAACCCGGGGACCTCCACGACCGGCTTGCCCTCGTGCACGCGGATCGCATCGTGCGGAACGGCGGCCTCCACGCGACGCCCCGGCAGCTCGATCCAGGCCTCCAATTGCTGCGCATACAGCAGGGGAGGCGTCCCTTCGCGCTCGCTGGTCTCGACCCAGACGGTGCGCACGGGCCGCTCGGCGCGGATGCGCGCCTCCTCGGCTCCAATCCGCCGCGGCTCGAGCTTGTCATTGAGCCGGACGATCCGCCCACGGCCCAGGGACTCCTTGCCGCCCGGCAACCGGATGGAGACGGAGAGCCCGGGCTGGATGCGCAGGGCATCCGCCTCCTCCACCTCGACGCGCAGCTCGAACCGGGACATGTCCGCCAGCTCGAACACGGGGGGCTGCGTCCCCGTCTGGGCCGAGGTGAGGGTGTCCCCCGGGTCGATCCGCCGTGTCAGCACCACCCCGTCGATGGGAGAGACGAGCCGCGCCATCTCGACCTCATGGCGCGCCTGGCGGCGGGCGGCTTCCATCGCGGTGACCCGTTGGCGGGCGGCGCGGACCTCCTCGGGCCGTCCTCCCCGCAGGGCCTGCTTCAAGCGGGCCTCGGCCGCATCGAGCCGCGCCCGGGCGACCTGATACGCGGAGCGGGATTCCACCACGGTGACCTGGGGCACGGTGCCTTGCTTCCCCAGGTACTCGTGGCGCTGGAGCCGGTCCTCCGCCAGCGCGAGCTCATTGCGGGCCACGCTCAGCTCGGCTTCGAGCACCGCGCGCTCCTCGGGACGGGGGCCTTGCGTGACGGCCCGGGCCTCCTCGGCGATGGCCTGCGTCTCCGCTGCCCGCCGCTGGAGCTCCACATCCAGCGCGGTATCGACCTCGGCCAGCACCTGTCCGGCCTTCACCCGGTCTCCCTCCCGGACGTAGACCTTCCGGACCCGTCCATTGGTCCAGACGGGAATCTCCACGACGCCTTCGCGGGGCACTGGCATCGCCCGGGCGACGAGATGGGCGGTCAGCACCTCCTCTCGCGCCTGGACCACCTCCGGCCCGCTCCCGGGCAGTGTGCTCCAGAGCCCCACGCCCACCAACCCCACCACCACCAGCCCCCAGGTCTTGATGCGCTTTCGCATGGTCATTCACACCGGCTGCTTCCAGTGCCCTCCACGGACGCGCAGGATGCGTCCGTCCTCGATTTCCACGACCCGATCCGCGAAGTGCTCCAGGCGGTGATCGTGCGTGACGATCACCACGCTCCGTCCGGGGGTGACGTGCCGCCGGAGCAGGTTCATGACGGACATGCCCGTCTCGCTGTCCAGGGCCGCCGTCACTTCGTCCCCGATGATGAGCGCGGGCTCATGGGCGAGCGCGCGCGCGATGGCGACCCGCTGCTTCTGGCCACCCGACAGCTCGCCGGGGCGCGAGTGCAGCCGCTCACCCAGCCCCACCTTCTCCAACACGTTCCGCGCCAGCCGCCGGGCCTCGTTCCGCTCCATCCCTTTCAAGCGCAGCACCTCGGCCACGTTGTCGTGCGCGGTGAGGGCGGGGAAGAGGTTGTAGTGCTGGAAGATGAACCCCACGTGCTCGCGCCGCACCTGGGTGGCCACGGCCTCGGGCCTGCCGGAGATCCGCGTCCCGCACAGCTCCACCTCGCCTTCCGAGGGGCGCATCAGTCCGGCGAGGATGGAGATCAACGTCGTCTTCCCGGAGCCGGACGGCCCCATCACCAGGACCAGCTCGTCCGCGGTGAGGGTGAGCGAGATTCCCTTGAGCACTGGCGCCGCCAGGGCTCCCTCGCCAAACACCTTGATCACCCCACGGGCCGCCACCAGCGGCCGTCCCGTTTCCCCGGTCATTTGAACACCTCCGTCGCATCCAGCCGCAGGAGGGTGCGAACGCTGGTGAGGCTGGCGATCACACACATGAGCACCATGGCCCCCAGGCCCAGCACGAGCACGCCTGGAGAGAGGACCACCCGCAGGCCAAGCCCGGAGGTCAGCTCCCTCACCAGCAGGGAGAGCGCCGTGCCCGCGCTCCCACCGAGCACCCCCAGCAGCAGGGTCTGCCACGCCACGAAGCCGACCAGCTCACGGCTGGAGGCGCCCACGGCCTTTAGCGTGGCCAGCTCCCGGACGTGATCCTTCACCAGCGAGTACAGCGTCTGTCCGACGATGACGATGCCCACCAGCACGCCGAGCAGGGCATTGAAGGCCAGCGCGATGCCCGCCCCAGCCCGGCCCACCCAGTAGTCCTGGGTGATGCGCGTGAAGCCCTCCATGGTGCGGGCCTGCAGCTCCGGGTGCGCCTCGATCCGCTGCATGAAGCTGGCGGTGCAGCCGGGGTTCTCCAGGTCGACGACCCAGTAATACGTCTGGTCTTGTTGGAGTCCTACCAGGCGCTGCGCGTTGGAGAAGCTCGTCAGCACATACGGCGTCAGGGAGAAGGGCCGGATGCCATGGCTGAGCCCCGACACGTAGACCGTCTGCCCCGAGACCTCCAGGGAGGCGCGCAGGGGATCTCCCTGGATGCCGTAGTGCGCGATGTCGCCGTCATCGATGGCGACCCGCAGGGGCGCATCCAACGCCTGCGGAAGCCCTCGGACCAGCTCCCAGGGGACCGCCGAGCCGTCGGGAGGCTCGTAGCCGACCAGGGTGGACAGATCCAGCGTCCCGGTCTCCTTGCGCACGGGGACGTAGGTGACCACCACGCCCCGTACCTCACGCACACAGGGTTGCGACTCCACGAACGCCCGGGTTCCCGCGGAGAGGGGCTCTCCGTACTCGGCCACCATGGTGCCGCGCGCCATCACCCAGGCATCCCCGCCGATGTGCTGGATGATGGCGGAGGCGTTCTCCAGGAAGCCCATGTAGAGCCCCATCTGGACGAGCGCCAGCGTCGTCGCGAACGTGATGCCCACGAGCGCGGCGAGGAACCGGGCCCGCTCGAAGGTCAGCGTGATGAGTGCGATGCGTCTCATGGCCGGCCGTCTCTTCACTCCCCGCGGGCGATGAGCGCGCAGAAGTCATGCCGCACCTCGACGCCCCCACCCGTCGCGAACGAGCGGTCCGCCAGCTGGACGAACGTCTCCAGGACCTGGTCCACCTGGGCCTTGTCGAGCGAGTCCAGGAAGCCCGAGGAGGCCCCTGACTTCACCATGTAGTCCACGATCTCCCGGCCATTGCGGCAGGGCACCGCCATGCCCCCCTCCCAGGCCTCCTGGACATGCAGGCCGGCGCGCCGCGCCTCGCGCACGAGCTGCTTCTGGCCGTGCGGCAACGCGATGTGCATCCGTTTCACCAGGGCCTCGGGATGTCTGGCCATGGCGCTCGTGAACAGCCGGGACACCGAGCGCAACGTGGAGGCCGTGTTCTCCACCACCCCGAGGAAGCCCCCCGGTTTCAGCACTCGCCGCGCCTCGCGCATGAAGGCGTCGAGCTCCAGGTAGCAGACGCCCCATACACAGACCACGCCATCGAGGCTGTGGTCCGGCGTGGTCCGCAGGAAGCTCAACACGTCGGCGTGGACGAGCCTGGCGTTCGTGAGCCCCGCGGCGCTCAGCTGCTCCTGGTTGCGTGCCAGCATGCCCTGGGACAGGTCCACCCCGATGACGTAGCCCTGGGGGCCCACCCGCTCCGCCAGATACCGGGTGGCGAAGCCGGTGCCACACGCCAGGTCCGCCACCGTGCTCCCTTCCCGGATGGGAAGTCTGTCCAGCAGTTGCATGGCGCACTTCCCGAGACACAGGGCGTAGTACGCGTCATAGGTCGCGGCGGCGTTGTCATAATCCGCCGTCTGGTTCGCGTCCTCGGCACCGAGCTGAACGAGCGCGCCGCGGACGAGGAGTCTGACAGTTCCAAATGCATTCATCATGGTCTGGGACCTCGGGTTCAAACGGGTGCAAGACTTCAAGCCGACTTCCGGAGCGGCACCTGCCCGCCCGGCCGTGCGAGCTGGACCGGGACATAGGAGGACGGCCGCGTCCGCGGGATGAGCCCCAACCGGCGCCCGAGCCGCTCGAAGGCCTCGAGGACGCGATCGAGCTGCGCATCGGTATGGGTGGCCATGTAGCTGGTGCGCAACAACTCGCGGCCCGCCGACACCGCCGGAGGGGTGACCGGGTTGGTGAAGATCCCCTCCTGGAAGAGCGCCTTCCAGAGGGCGAAGCACCTCATCCGGTCACCGATCATCACCGGGATGATGGGGGTGACCGAGCCGCCCGTGTCGTAGCCCATGGCGCGCAGGCCGTTGTGCATCTTCTCGGCGATATCCATCAGCCGGGTGACGCGCTCGGGCTCCTCCTCGAGGATCTCCAGGGCCTTGAGCGCGGCGGCCGCGCACGGGGGCGGCAGGGCGGCGGAGAAGATGACCGATCGCGCCTTGTGCCGGATGTAATTGATGACCCTGGCCGGGCCGGCGATCACCCCACCCAGCGAGGCGAAGCTCTTCGAGAAGGTCCCCGTCACCAGGTCCAGCTCGTCCTCGAGCCCGAAGTACTCCGCGGTGCCGCGGCCCTTGGCGCCGAGCACGCCCATCGCATGGGCATCATCAATCACCACGCGGGCCCCGTACTTGCGCGCCAGCGCGAGGATCCCCGGCAGGTCGCACACGTCACCATCCATGGAGAAGACGCCATCGGCGACAATGAGCTTACCGACGGCGGGATCGGACCCAGCCAGCAGCTCCTCCAGGTGCGCCATGTCGTTGTGCCAGTACCGCTGTTCAATCCCTTGCGACAGGCGCAGGCCATCCACCAGCGACGCGTGATTGAAGCGATCCGCGAAGACGATGTCGCCGCGGTCCGGGAGCGCGGAGATGGCGGCGAGGTTGGTCTGGAAACCCGTGGAGACCACCATCGCGGCCTCGCGCCGCAGGAACCGGGCCAGCTTCGCCTCCAGCTCCTCGTGCAGGGCGAGCGTTCCGTTGAGCAGCCGCGAGCCCGAGGCCGTCGTCCCGTACCGTTGGATGGCATTGAACGCGGCTTCCTTCACCCGGGGGTCCGCCGACAGCCCGAGGTAGTTGTTGGAGCCGATCATGATCATCCGGCGGCCCTGGACGGAGACCTCGGTGGCGCCGTACGACGCCTCGATGGCCTGGTAGAACGGATACAGGTCCATCTCCTTGGCGAGGTCAGCGTCCTTCCATTCAACGCACTTCGTGAAGACGTCACTCATAAGCCCTCCCAGAGGCCGCCGTGGCCAGGCGCGGAGTCTGTCCACCCTCATGGGGGGAGGACTCGACCCGCGCTGGTGACGGCTCAGGCGGGGCTCCAACGCGTTTCGCGAGGGCTCATCGATTGCTTCGCGCGTTGCGGCCCATAAGCGGAGGAGCGCGCTGGCTCCTATTCCAGAAGCCGGCCTCCCGGCGGATACCGGTCCCTGGGGGAGAAGGGGGCTTCACCGCTCGCCCGCCGGCTTCCCCATCGGCCTCCAGCCGCTGCGGACCCCGTCACGTGTGCGGGGCGTGCTGTCCATCCATGAGAAGGGAGGTGAGTGCATGGACAGGCCACGGCAGCTGGAAGCCATCCGCCCGCGGATGGAGCAGCTCCTCCGGGAGTTGGTGCGGGTGGGAGACATCAAACCCGGGCAATTGGTCGTCATCGGGACCAGCACCAGCGAGGTGCTGGGGGAGCGGATCGGCACTTCCGGCACCGAGGCCGTGGCGAAGCCTCTGTTCGAGGCGGTGGAAGCGGTCCGGGCCGAGGCCGGCTTCTCTCCGGTCTACCAGTGCTGCGAGCATCTGAACCGGGCACTGGTGATGGAGCGTGAGGCGATGGAGCGGTACGGACTGGAGCAGGTCTCGGTCATCCCCGTTCCCCATGCGGGAGGTGCCATGGCCTCCTATGCGCATGCGCACCTGAAGGATGCCGTCGTGGTGGAGACGGTCGCCGCGCACGCGGGCGTGGACATCGGCGGCACGCTGATCGGCATGCACCTGAAGCGGGTGGCGGTTCCGCTGCGCCTCTCCATCCGCTCGATCGGGCAGGCCCATGTGCAGGCGGCGTTCACCCGGCCCAGGCTGATCGGCGGCGCGCGCGCCGTCTACGCGCAGCCAGGCGTCAGCGCCGCCCTCTGAGCACGTCACCAATCACAATGGATGGCGCGCGGATGCCGTAACACGGACTCGCCTTGCCGTCCCGGCTCCCCGAGAATGGGGCCGCGCATGCTTCAGACTCATCGTTCAGCCACCCTGGCGCCAGTCGGCACCCAGATGCTCGCCGAGCTCCTCCGGGAGGATGTCGCCGCCCGGGAAGCCTCCGTGACCGCCTTCAACAGCGGGGTGTCCTTCTTCTTCCTGCTGTGCGCGGTGGGCCAGGGCCCGCAGATCGGATGGCCCCGGGCCTTCGCCATCATCGGCAGCTGCGCGGTGTATGCCCTGTACTACGGGTGGCTGTCCCGGGTGCTGCGGCGGGGGTGGTTCCACCCGGCCATCTGCTGGATCAACGTCTGTCTGGAGACCGGCGCCGGCGTGTGGCTCTTCGCCTACGACATCGTCTTCGCGGATGCCGAGCAGGCGCTGTCCAACCCCGCGGCCGTCCTCTGGAGCACGCTCATCGTGCTCGCGGCGCTGCGCTCCAAGCGCCTGGCGATCTTCGCGGGATGTCTCGTGGCCGCCGAGATGCTGCTGCTCTACTTCTTCGTGGCCCTTCCCCGGCTGCCCCCGACCGTGCCGGTGATGTTCTCGCCGCCCCTCATGGTGCAGCGCGCCGTCTACTACTTCATCACGGGTGGCATGGCGGCGATGGTGGCCGGTCACATCACGCGCAAGGCCGAGGCGGCCCTTCACGCCATCCGCGCCAAGGATCTGCTGGGCAAGTACTTCCTCCACGAGCGGCTGGGCGTGGGAGGCATGGCCGAGGTGTTCCGTGCCACCTACAGCCCGGAGGGCGGCTTCGAGAAGGTGGTGGCCATCAAGCGCATCCTCCCGGCCTACTCGCAGGACGAGGACTTCGTGACGCTGTTCCGCCGCGAGGCGGAGCTGGGCTCGCTGCTCAACCACCCCAACATCATCCAGGTGCTCGACGTGGGCCGCTTCGCGGACACCTACTTCATGGCCATGGAGCACATCGAGGGCGTGTCCCTGCGCGAGCTGCTCAAGAGCCATGGGCCCCTGCCGCCAGCGGTGGTGGCGTACATCGGGGCCGAGCTGGGCGGGGCGCTCGACTACGTGCACCGGCGCACCTCGAGCAATGGCGTGCTGCTGCGGCTCGTCCACCGGGACGTCAATCCGCCCAACATCCTCCTGTCGCGCATTGGCGAGGTGAAGCTGGGGGACTTCGGGGTGGCGCGGGTGGCCATCCACGTCAGCCTCACCCAGGCGGACCGGGTGCGCGGCAAGCTGGGCTACCTGGCGCCGGAGCAGGCCCGGGGCGAGCCCTTCGACGGACGCGCGGACCTGTTCGCGCTCGGCGCCACGCTGCACGAGGCCCTCACGGGCCGGCCCCTCTTCAAGGGGGAGGACATCGCCGAGCGGCTGAAGCCCACCCCTCCCGCGTCGCTCCTGCCGCCCTCGGCCTTCCGCACGGACGTACCTCCGGAGCTGGACGCCGCGATCATGGACCTGCTCCAGTGGCGCAGCGAGGAGCGCACCCTCAGAGGGCAGCGGCTGCGCGAGCAGCTGTGCGCGCTGACGGGAGCGAACGCGCCCTATCCCCATGGACAGGAGGCCCTCGCCCGGCTCATCCAGGAGGCGCTGGTGCTCCAGGCGCAGCCGGTGGCCCCGGGCAACGAGGTGCCCGGCATCGCGGGCTCCCCGCAGTCCCGGGGCGAGGAGGAGCCCACGGCCGTCCTGGAGATGGAAAAGAGCGTGTAGGCCGGTGGTGGGGCAGGCGGGCGCCGCTGCTTTGACAGGGAGCGGCCGGCCTTCCTATCGTCCTTTGATGCTGAACAGGTTCCAGCGCATCCTCCTCGTCACGATCGCGGTGTGCGCCCTGCTGCTGGTGCTCCTGGGGATGAACTTCGGGTCCATCTTCCTGTGGTCGGTCACCCCGAGGATTCCGTTCAGCGAGGCGAAGCCTCCCGCTCCGCCCGATTACGCCCAGCCCTCCGCCTGGAGCGCGCTGCCCGGGCTGCAAGACCTCGCGGACACGGTGCCGCCGTCGAGCCCGGGCGTGGATCAATCCCAGGCGCCCGTGGACGTCTTCTACATCCACCCCACCACGTACGTTGGCGGCGAGTGGAACGGGCCGGTGGATGACGCCAGCCTCAACGCGGCGACCGACCGGGTGGCGACGCTCATCCAGGCGAGTGCCTTCAACGCCTGTTGCGCCATCTACGCGCCCCGGTACCGGCAGGCGAACATGACGGCCTTCACCGGGCAGGATGAACAGGGATTGGCCGCGGTGGACCTCGCCTATCAGGACGTCGCCGCGGCGTTCCGCTACTGGCGGGAGACCTACAATCGCGGCCGGCCCTTCATCCTCGCGTCACATAGCCAGGGGACGGTGCATGCCAGACGTCTCCTGCGCGAAGCCGTGAGCGGGACGCCGGTCCGGCAGCAGCTCGTCGCCGCGTATCTGGTGGGGATTCCGATGGCGGAGGGTTCTCTCCAGCAGACCCTTCCCGACATTCCC
Organism: Archangium gephyra; assembly: GCF_042230915.1. Taxonomy (GTDB): domain Bacteria; phylum Myxococcota; class Myxococcia; order Myxococcales; family Myxococcaceae; genus Archangium; species Archangium gephyra_B. Next base: position 4,525,431 of record NZ_CP102578.1, read on the forward strand.
ATCTGCACGTCGCCGGAGCAGACCGGCTGCCTCATCGGCTGGAACGCACGCGGCCCCGGCTACACGGAGCGGATCAAGGTGCGCGAGCCCGTGACGGACGCGGCGTCCGCGTCGGGCCCCTCCCTCTGCGTGAATCCCCTGACCTGGCGGCACGACACGGAACTGGCTCCGCCGGAGCGGAACGCAGGCGCCGTGTTCCTCGAGGCGGACCCACCCTACCAGGTGCGGCCGGGGCTCACCGGTGCGCAGTGCAGGAAGGGGAGGCTGGAGGTCCTCGTCGGCGAACACCTGCCGCGCGACTTCATGAGCCGGCTGCTCGACCATGCGCTCGGCCCGGGCAACTACCATCCCATCGAGTTCCAGCTTTTCTACATGAACATCCGCCGCAACGCGGCCGAGCGGGTCGCGGCGTTCCTCCGCACGAGCGCCATCGTGAACACCCGGGCCGAGCCGTAGCCCCGCGGTTCAGGAGCTTCAACCTGGCGGTAGCACCGCGACGATCCGCAGCGGGCCTCCCGAGCCGCCGCGGATCTTCATCGGCAGCGCGAGGATGAGCGCGCCGCGAGGGGGGAGCTGCTCCAGGGCCGCCACGTTCTCGAAGGCGGGGATGTCCGCCTTCATGAGGACCTGATGGGCGATGAAGTCCTTGGACGGCCCGTGGTCGACGCTGGCCGTGTCGATGCCGACGGCGGCGGCCTGCCGCTCCACGAGGGCCTCGGCGGCCTCCCGGGAGATGCCCGGGAAGTGCAGCTTCGAGGCATCTCCGGGCGTGTCATCGCCGAGGTACTGCTTCTTTCCGGGCCAGCGGCTTCCCCAGCCGGTCCGCACCAGGACGATGGTTCCGGGCTCGATGCGGCCGTGCTCCTTCTCGAACGACTCGACGTGCGCGGGCTGGAGCAGGGCATCCGGATCCTTCGCCGCGTCGGCCGAGATGTCGATGACGACCCCGGGCGCGATGAGGCGCTCCAAGGGGAGCTGCTCGGCCGTCATCTTCCCCTCGGCGAAGTGGATGGGAGCATCCAGGTGCGTTCCTCCGTGCTCGGGGGCGCACAGCGTGTTGGATGCGTAGAAGTAGCCGCCAGGCGTCATGCCGTGGCTCAACTGCTTCAGCTCGAAGCCGGACGGCGAGGTGGGCCAGTAGGGCGTGTTTTCGTCGAAGGCGTAGGTCAGGTCCACCAGTCGCGCTCCCTCGGGAAGGAGCCTGGAGGAGGGGAGGGTGGCCCTCCCCATGCAACCGAGCGACGTGAGCATCCACAGGCTGATGATCCAGTGCAGCTTCATAGGTCTGCTCCCTGTTGGTTCGGCATGGAGCCGGGATGATGCCTCCATGGGTTGCCCGCTGTAATCTGGCCTGCATGCCGGATGCCGCCCTCTTTCGAACACGCGACTCCTTGCGAGGGGATCTCGAGCGGTTGGGAGTCCGTCCCGGAGACATCGTCATGGTCCACGCGGCCATGAGCCGGGTCGGACGCTTGTTGAACGGGCCCGATGCGTTGATCGGCGCACTCCTCGATGCGTCGAGCCCGGGGGGGACGCTCCTCGCCTATACCGACTGGGACGCCCGCTACGACGAGCTGTTGGATGAGGACGGACGGGTCCCCGAGGAATGGCGCCCCCATGTGCCGCCCTTCGATCCAGCGGCCTCGCGTGCGATCCGGGACAACGGCGTGTTGGCCGAGTTCGTCCGCACCTCGCCCGGTGCCCGGCGCAGTGGCAGCCCGGGCGCGTCGATGGCCGCGATTGGTGCGAGGGCGGAGTGGCTGACGGCGGAGCATCCGCTGGACTACGGCTATGGCGAAGGCTCGCCCCTCGCGAAGCTGGTGGCCGCTGGTGGCAAGGTGTTGATGGTAGGGGCACCGCTCGACACCATGACCCTGCTCCACCATGCCGAGCATCTGGCGCGCATTCCGGGCAAGCGCATCCGCCGCTACGAGGTGCCCTTCGCCACCCCCACGGGGACGCAGTGGCGCATGGTCGAGGAGTTCGACACCTCGGATCCGGTCGTCGAGGGCCTCGAGGAGGACTACTTCGCCACCATCGTCACCGAATTCCTCGCGACGGGCCGGGGCGTGCAGGGGCTCATCGGCGAGGCGCCGAGCACGCTCGTCGATGCCGCCGCCATCACCGCGTTCGCCGTCGGCTGGCTGGAAGCCCGCTTCGGCTGAGGGTCCGATCTTTTTTCGGCCCCACCGATGAGTTTTTCCGGTCGCGGGAGTCCAAGCCTCGAAACCACTTTTCGGAGGCCTCATGAGCGCGACCTACACCCTGACCCATCCCCCCTTCTCCGGTAACACCCAGGAGGCGGGCAACCCGGCGAACGCCGCCGCGCCGGGCGCGCGGTCCTCGAAGACGGCGCTGTGGACGGGGCGCGTCCTGAGCGGCCTCGCCGTCCTCTTCATGCTGTTCGACGCCACCCTCAAGGTGCTCGAGCTGCCCGTTGCCGTGCAGGGGACGACCCAGCTCGGCTACCCCGAGAGCGTGGTCTTCGGCCTCGGCGTCGTTCAGCTGGTGTGCCTGGCCGTCTACCTCTTCCCTCGGACCTCGGTGCTGGGGGCCGTGCTGTGGACCGGCTACCTCGGGGGCGCGATCGCCACCCACGTCCGGCTCGGCAACCCGCTCTTCAGCCACATCCTCTTTCCCACCTATGTCGCGGCGTTCCTCTGGCTCGGGCTCTGGTTGCGCGATGAACGGCTCCGCGCCGTCCTCCCGTTCCGGACCACGAAGATGGACCCCAAGGCCGCCCAGTAGCCCGGCGGGCGCGTGGCAGCGACTTGACCTTGGAAGTTCGGCCGGTCCGGCTTACTCTAGGAATAGAGTACGCCGGAGCGCGCCATGCCAGACCGTGACCCCTCCCAGCTCGATCTCTTCACCGGGGCCCCCAGCCCCACGCCGCCCCGAGGGCGCCGCCGGGGGCACGAGGAGCCCGTGGGCCCCGCCGAGCAGCCCGAGGACGTCAGGGCGCTCGGGGAAGGGCTCCACCCGGGGCTCTACCTGGGCACCTCGTCCTGGACCTTCCCGGGCTGGACGGGGCCGGGGCTCGTCTACGACCGCGAGGCCACCCCGGCGCGCCTCTCCCGCGAGGGGCTCGCCGCCTACGCCCAGCACCCCGTGCTGCGCACCGTGGGCGTGGACCGGACCTTCTACGCCCCCATTCCCGCCTCGGCCTTCACCGAGTACGCCGCCCAGGTGCCTCCGGGCTTCCGCTTCCTCGTGAAGGCGCACGAGGCCTGCACCCTCTCGCGCTGGCCCGTGCACGTGCGCTATGGCGACCTGAGAGGTCAGCCCAACAACCGCTTCCTCGATGCCGCCTACGCGCGCGACCTCGTGGTGGCGCCCTTCGTCGAGGGGCTGGGTGAGAAGGCCGGGCCGCTCGTCTTCCAGCTCCCGCCGCAGGATCCGAATGACCTGGGCGGGGCGGGGCCCTTCGTGGAGCGGCTGCACGCCTTCCTCTCCGCGCTGCCCCGCGGCCCCCTCTACGCCGTCGAGCTGCGCAACGAGTCGCTGCTGACGGAGGCCCTGGCCCAGGCGCTCGCGGACACTGGCGTCTGCCCCGTGCTCGCCGCCTGGAAGAACATGCCTCCCGTGGAGCGTCAGGCCGTGCGGCTGCGCGCCCTGCAGGCCCCGGCCCTCGTGGTGCGTTGGATGCTGCCGCCCCACCTCGACTACGAGGAGGCTCGCAAGCGCTACTTCCCCTTCGACAAGCTCGTGGAAGAGGACGTGCGCACCCGCGATGCCATTGCCCGCGTCAGCACCGCCGCGCTGCGCTCCGGCCGGCCCGTCTTCGTCACGCTCAACAACAAAGCGGAAGGCAGTGCACCCCTTTCCGCCGTGCTTCTGGCGCGAAGCGTCATGTCACGCACACGAAACATGCCCAGTGTGGACTCTTGATCCATCCAGGTGTGCGTCTATGGTGTGGCATGTAGGATCAAAAACACCCCGTTGGACTGAGCACGCAGCTTGCTTGGAAGGGCGGTCATGAGATCGGTCCTGGTTGCAGCGCTCGTGGCACGCATGACAGCGGCCGGAGGGGCGGGCGCTGGTGTCGAGGAAGAGGCGCGACGCCAGCAAGCCGGCAACACCTGGGAAGACGTGCGTAAACATTTCTCCACCCTGCGTAACGAGATTTCCACGCTGGAGTCCGAGTTCCGAGACGCCGAGACGCGTCACAAGGTCGCGGCCCAGCGCCAGCAGGAGGAGCTGGAGCGCGTGCGTCGTGGCCGCTGAGCAGGACCCTGGCGACGAGTTCGATCCCGAAGCACCCGTCGAGCTCCCCCTGGATGGGAACCTCGACCTGCACCTGTTCCACCCGCGCGACGTCAAGGACGTCGTCACCGAGTACCTCTGGGCCTGCCGTCAGAAGGGTGTACTCGACGTCCGCATCATTCACGGCAAGGGCTCGGGCGCGCTGCGGCGCACCGTGCAGTCCCTCCTCCCCCAGCTGCCCGAAGTGGAGTCGTTCCGCTCCGCCTCCGAGCGCGATGGCGGGTGGGGCGCCACCTGGGTCCGCTTGAGGCCGCTGCCGCCCGGTTAGTGGACCGTCCCCTCCAACCACCAGTGCACCGCCTCGCGCATCATCTCCTCGGGGACGACGTGTGGCCCGTCGAACTCGCGGTAGTTCACGTCGTAGCCGGCGCGCTCGAACACGCGCGCCAGCCGGCGGCTGCACCGGTCGATGGGGAGCACCTGGTCCTGGGTCCCGTGGCTCATGAAGATGCGCGGCGTGCCCAGCTTCCGGGGTGGCACGGCGAAGCCCGGGGAGAAGGCGATGACGTGCTTGAACAGGTCCCCATTGCCGAGCCCCAGGGAGAGCGCGTACGAGGCTCCGTCCGAGAAGCCTCCGATGGCCACCCGGGCGGGGTCCACCGCGTAGCGCTCGAAGGTGTGCGCGAGCGCCTCGTCGAGCGCGTGCACGTCCGGCCCGAAGTCCTCCACGATCACATCCCAGGTGGGGCCCTGCGAGCCCGGCGCCAGGAGGAGCAGGTTCTCGTCATCGGCCAGGGGCTGGAGCAGCTCCAGTCCGTGCCGGGCCGAGCCTCCCGCTCCATGGAAAAGCACCGCGAGCGCGGCGGGCTGGTCCGGCTCGTAGCCGGGGGGCACGTAGAGGATTCCATCGTGTCCGAGGCTCACGCCGAGGGGATGCAGGCCCACCGAGGCCCCTGGGGTCCGGGGGGTTCCTGGTTGCGCCCGTAGACGCCCCGCCCGTGCGGAACGCCAGGACTCGTCCTGCCGTCCGGTTTCCCCCTTCTGCCTGTTGCTCATGGGCTTGCTCCTCCGTGCGTCACCGGCCGCTCGTCCTTCCGGGCACAATCTGTGCCCGCCCGGTCCGCGAGGACGATCCGCGGGAGCGTACAAGACGAGTGCCTGGACGCACGCCTGCTCCTGGCATTCACGTCCGTCCGGACGGGAACCCGGGAATTACGACAGCCAGAAGTAGGCGGAGGCGATGAGCGAGCGCTTCTCGGCCACCTTCGACTTGTTGGCCAGGTCCGCCACCTGCCGGTCCTTCGCCGCGTAGCGCTTCTCCTCCTCGTTGCGCAGCGAGGCCAGCTTCTTGCGGTACTCGCGCTCCAGCCGCTCCGCATGCCCGCGTGCCTTCACCCGCTCGGCGGGGTCTTCCTGCGCGCACACCACCTTGCGCGCCTCCTGCCAGGCCTCGCGCGCCTTCTCCACCTGCTCGCGCGACTCCAGCAGGCAGTCCTCCGCGTACCGGTCCGCCCGCTCCCGCGCCAGGTCCATCTCCAGCGCGTTGCGCCGCTCCGCCGCCCGGAGAATCTCCTCCTTGGCCGCCATCAGCGCCTGCTCCTGCATCAGCGACACCGACACCGGGGGAGGCTGCCGGCGCCGCTCCTCCTTGGCCGCCAGCTTCACGAAGTGCTCGCCATCCGCGAGCGGCAGCGCCCGGAAGCTCTTGCCGTCCCGGTCCAGCACCAGCACCAGGTGCACCATCTTCTCTTCGGCCTTCAGGCCCGTCGTCTCGAACTTGTAGACGAACCACCAGCCCTCGCTGCCCGCCAGCCGGGCCAGCCGCGCCGGCAGTCCCGCCGCGTTGAGCTGCAGGTAGTTGATGGCGTCGTGCGTCCGGTCCCGCACCGCGTAGGCGGCCTTGGCCACCTGGAGCCGGCCCGAGGCGCTGCTGTTGCCCAGCACCGAGCCCGTGAGCGCCTTGGCGCCCTGCTGGCGCTTCTCCAGCGCCTCCTTCGTCACCGCCCCGGCCATGCGCAGCCGCCGCCGCACGTCGCCGTCGAAGCGCTCCATCAGCGTCGAGCGCGCTTCCGTCATCCGCGCGCTGATGCGCCCCTCCATGTCCGAGCGCAGCTTGTCGAAGGCCTTGTTGATGTCATCCGGGTGGCGGCAGGACTGGTAGATGTCCAGGATGCGCCGCTCGAAGTCCACGCCGCTCTCCAGCGCGCCGAGGATCTCGTCCGACGCGCCGAACACGCCGTCGAAGAGGTTCAGCTTCTTCTCCAGCAGCTCGTACAGCCGCGCGTCCGCGGCGTTCTGCCGGTTGAGGAAGTTGATGACGAGCACGTCGCGCTGCTGGCCGTAGCGGTGGCAGCGGCCGATGCGCTGCTCCACCCGCTGCGGGTTCCACGGCAAGTCGTAGTTCACCACCAGGTTGCAGAACTGGAGGTTGAGCCCCTCGGCGCCCGCCTCGGTGCAGATGAGGATCTGCGTCTTGTCGCGGAACTCGTTCACCAGTGCGCGGCGCTCCTCGGGGCCACCCGCGGCGTCACCGGAGAGCAGGGAGATCTTCCCCGCGTAGCCGTTGGCCGACAGCAGGTTGAAGAGGTACTGCTGCGTGCGCTTGGACTCGGTGAAGATGAGCGCCTTCTCCGGCCAGCCCTGGCCCTTCATCACCTTGAAGGTGCGATCCAGGGCGCGCTTGAGGGCCTCGCCCTTGGCGTTCACCTTGATGGAGTCGGCCAGGTCCGCGTACTGCTTCAGCTCCCACTGCTCGTTCTCGAGCGTGCGGATGCTGACGGGCTTGGCGGGATCATCCGCCCACTCCTCGCCCTCCTCGACGTACTGCTTGGCCTCCTCGGGCTCGAAGAGCGCCAGGGCCCGCTGGCCCAGCTTGGCCGCCTCCAGGCGCTTGGCGAGGTTGTCGGAGAGCCGGCGCAGGGTGGGGGCGATGGCGTAGGTGGAGGAGGCCAGCAGCTTGCGGTAGCAGAGCGTGAGCAGCGTCTTCTTGCCCGGCTCGATGGCCGCGACCTCGGAGCGCTGCAGGTACTCGCTGACCTTCTCGTAGAGGTCCTGCTCCTCGGGCGAGGGCGCGAAGTCCTCCACGATGGAGCGGCGGTTGGTGTAGCGCACGTACTCGCGCACCTGGCGGCGCAGCGTGCGCTGGACCACCGGAGCCAGCCGCTCCTTGAGCTCGTTGACGGCGTCCGTCTGCAGCCCGCCCGTCTCGGCCTCCAGCCGGTAGCGGCTGCGGAAGGCGTGCTCGGGGCCGAGGATCTGCTCGTCCAGGAGCGTCACCAGCCCGAACAGCTCCATCAAGTCGTTCTGCAGGGGCGTGGCGGTGAGCAGCAGCTTGGGCCGGCCGCTGAGGGCGGAGCGGAGCGCCTGGCCCGTCTTGTGGCCCGCGCGGTAGGCGTTCCGCAGACGGTGGGCCTCGTCGATGATGACGACGTCCCAGGGGATCTCCGCCACCAGCTGCGCCTTGTTGGCGGCGAACGGGTGCGAGCAGATGACGGGGAAGGGCTGATCGAAGCAGTTGCCCGTGGCGCGCACCGTGCGGCCATCCACCATCACCGACTCGAGATCGAACTTCTCGCGCAGCTCGCTGTTCCACTGCGCCCGCAGCACGGCCGGGGCGAGGATGAGGATGCGCGTCTTCCCCTCGGCCACGAGCTGGGCGAGGACCATGCCCGCCTCGATCGTCTTCCCGAGCCCCACCTCGTCCGCGAGCATGCAGCCGCCGCGCGAGAGCGAGTCCAGCGCGAAGCACGCGGCCTCGAGCTGGTGGGGGTTGAGATCGACCTTGGCCTCGGCGAGCGCTCCCGCGAGCCGCTCGCGCGAGTCCGAGCTCTTGATGGTGAGCTCCTCGGCCAGCAGACGCTCGTGGAAGGGCGTCAACGGCTGTGACTGCTGCTCAGCGTTCGCGCGGACCTCCGTCCCCGACACCGCCGCCGCATCCACCGCCACCCGCAGCTCCCTGAACTCCCTCGCGACCTCCGGCAAGACCCTCTCCCTACCGTACGAAACGTGCTCGCACAGGCGTGTAGCACGAAAGAGGGGCCATTTTGGGAAGTGCGATCGCTCTGTAAAGGGGGTCTTGTCCGAAGCCGAAAAATCGGCTCCGGAGCGATTGGCACGCTTTTTCTTCGGGAGCGGCGCCGCCGGAGCGTGTGCGGGGGGGGGCGGAGCCGGGGGACTTGACGGAGGGCGAGGGGGTCATCCACGCCGCTCCGTGCAGATGGGTGTTGACGGGGGCGCGGCCGGGGCTCCTCGCGGGAGCCCGCACCCCGAGTGCACCGGAATCCCTAAAGTGTGAGAGCCGTGATCCAACTCACTGAGACGGCGTGAGCCGGATCACGGCTGGGAGCTGGGGCGAGGGCTAGCGTTCCTCCATGCTCGGGTTTGCACGATTCCTCGTTTTCGCGATGGTGCTGCTGGGGGGACTGGCCGTGGAGGCCGGGACCCCGGGGCCGCTGGGCCAGGGCTTCCCCCTCAACCGCTACGAGCCCACGCCCGCGGGCGAGTCGTCCTTCCGGGTGGACGTTCCGCGGTTTGGAACCGATGGCTTCTCCCTCGGGTTCGGCCTGGACTATGCCCACAAGCCCCTGGTGCTCGGGGTGGAGGATGACGCCGGGCGGTTCCAGACGCTCCGTGTGCTGATCGAGCATCAGGCGGTGGGCCACCTGGACGTGGCGCTCCGGCTCTGTGACTGCACCACCCTGTCCGTTTCGCTGCCGCTCGTCCTGCTGGAGCGGGGGCGTGCCCCGAGGGGGGATTACTCCTGGGCCTCCTCGCGGAGTCTCCTGGCGGCCGCCTCTCCAGCGGCGAGCGTCTCCGCGGCGGACCTGGGCACGGGCTTCGTTCCCCTCGAGGGGATGAGCGTGAGCGACCCGCGGCTGGGAATGATGCTGCGCCTGTATGGCACTCCCGAGGAGAGTCCCTTCTCCGTCAGCCTCGGGGGCTACCTGTGGATTCCGCTCCGGAAGATGCTCCAGGAGCTGGAGCCCTCCACGAGCGGCCAGGAGTGGCGTGCGATGCCCCGCCTCGTGCTCGCGGGCCGGCGCGACCGCCTGCAATGGTCGTTCGTCACCGCCTACCTCTGGCGTCCCGAGGCACACCCGGACTCCCTGTCCGCGCTCACGGGCGGTGCCGTGGGCTCAGAGGTCCAGGTCGGCGCGCATGTGAGCTACTCCGACAAGGCGAGCGGGCTGTCGATCGGCCCGGAGGTGCTGCTCTCGACCCTGGTGACGCCGAAGGGCTACGCCTTCCGTCCCCTCTATACCGAACTGGATGCGTTGCTCGGGCTGAACTTCCGGCCCACCCAGGGACTGCAGGTGGGCCTGTCCGCTGGGGTGGGCCTCCTCCGCCGGCCCGGCACACCGGACTTCCGCTTCCTGCTTCGCGTTGCCTATTCCCCGGAGCGCCAGCTGGGGCCTCGCGAAGTCCATGCGAGGCCTCCGCCCCCGGTGGCGATGACGATGCAGGTCCCCGCGCCAGTCGCGATGACGGTGCCAGTCCCGGTGCAGGTGGCGATGACGGTGCCGGTCCCGGTGCCGGACCGTGATGGCGACGGAGTGCTGGAGCCGGAGGATCTCTGTCCGGAGACACCTCGGGGTGCGCAGCCGGATGCCGCCCGGCCCGGTTGTCCCGCCAGCGATCGGGACCAGGACACCCTCGCCGACGCCGAGGACGCCTGTCCCGACGCGCCTGGCGCGCCCTCGCTGGAGCACGGCAGGAACGGCTGCCCCGGCCTGGTGGAGGTGAAGGGGGACCGGCTGCTCATCCGCGAGCCCATCGTCTTCGCCACCAACACCGACACGGTGCTGGAGGAGAGCTTCCCCGTGTTGCAGGCCATGGCCGACGCGCTCGTGGCGAGCCCGTGGATCCACCGGGTGCGCTTCGAGGGGCACACCGACAACCAGGGTACCCAGGCGGCCAACAGGACGTTGTCCCTGCGCCGGGCCCGGAGCGTGGTGCGCTGGCTGCAGGTGCACGGCGTGGATCCGGCGCGCATGGAGGCCACCGGCCACGGTCAGACCCGTCCGGTCGCCAGCAACGACACCGAGCAGGGCCGTGCCGCCAATCGACGTGTCGACATCATCATCATCGATCCGCCTTCGGCTCCCGAGGGCGGTCAGCACCCGTAGCGTCTGCTCGACGGAGCTCACATCATGAAACAGACATGGTCCCGAGATGGCTGGCTGGGTGTGGGTGTCATGGCCCTGATCCTGGCCGCCCTACAGCCCGGGGTGGCCGCTGGAGCGGTCGTCACCCGGCGCACGGCCGGCCTGCCTCCGCCGCTGTCCGCCGTGGATCTCCAGCTCTCCCTGGAGCTGGGACCCCTGGTGGCGCCTGACTACACCTTCACGCGGGTGTACGCGACGGTCACCAACCTGGGCCCGGCGCGCGCGGAGAACGCGACGGTGGCCTTCGCGTTTCCTCCCCCTCTGTTCGGACGTCCCGCGGACGGCATGCCCGCCTGCGAAGGTACGGACAGCGGCACGCTCGTGTGCCCCGTGCCCGGACTCGATGTGGGAGCGACGGCGGTCGTCGAGGTGGAGCTGTCCTTGCCGCCCGCCGAGTTCGGAGCCTTCTCCCTTCGCGCCACAGCGAGCGGAGGCGGGGTCGAGACAACCCCGGGCGACAATCAGGAGGAGCTGTCCACGAAGGGCCCTGGCTCGCTGCAACTGCGAGGGGGCTGCTCCACGACGGCTGGCCGTGGTGCGGACCTGGTCTCGTGGGCAGTGCTCATCGGTCTCCTGGGGGCGAGGGGGCGGCGGGGCCGGGCCTCGGGCGCGCGCTGACCTCGGGAGTTACAGCAGGCCGCGCGCCTTCACGTGCAGATACGTGTTCACGGCAGCGGCGCCGAAGCCCTTCGCGGGAGCGCGCACCACGAGCGCTCCCGAGTCCCGGAGGGTGAGGGCCGTGCGCTGGTAGTCCTCCTCGAGGCGGGCGGCGGCCTGGCGTGCGTAGGCGTCCTGCTCGGAGGAGGGGATGGCGGTGGCGGCGGCCTGGAGGTCCGGGTCCAGGAGCGAGGCCACCACGGGCAGGTGACGGGGGCGCAGGGCGAGCGTGCGGGCCAGCAGGGTGCCCGAGGCGTCCGGGTCCACCAGGTCCGTGAAGAGCACCACCAGCGAGCGGCGCGAGGAGCGGGCGAAGGCGAAGTCGTAGGCGCGGCCGTAGTCGCTCTCCTCGAGGGCGGCCTCGGCGCGGTAGAGGGCCTCGGTGAGCAGGCGCAGGTGCTCGTGGCCCTTGCGCGGGGGGAGGTAGGCGCGCACGTCGCTGGCGAAGGCGAGCACGCCCACCATGTCGCCCGCGTCCAGGCTCACCTTGGCCAGGCGCAGCGCCGCGTCCACGGCGTGGTCCAGCTTGCGGCGGCCATCCACCCGGCCGGCCATGTGACGCCCGCAGTCGAGCAGCAGCAGCACGGGCTGGTTCCGCTCGGGCTGGTACACCCGCACCATGGTGCGGGCCCGGCGCGCCGAGGCCTTCCAGTCCACGGTGCGGTAGTCATCGCCGGTGCGGTACTCGCGCAGGGACTCGAACTCGCGGCCCTCGGCGGAGCGGCGCAGGGTGCGCTCGGCGGGGGCATCCGAGGCCATGGCGAGTGCCAGCGCCTCGCGTGTGAGGGCGGTGAGGTCCGGGTACACCTTCACGGTCTGGGCCGCGGGGAGCCGCACCTGGCGCGCGCACAAGCCCAGGGGCCCGAGCAGGCGCAGGTGCACGTCCCCGAGGCGCAGATCTCCCCGGGCGGGTGGGGTGAGGGCGTAGGAGAGGGTGGCGCGGGGCGCGTCCGGCGAGAGGGCGAAGGGCTGCTGGTGTCCGCGCACGTCCACGCCCGGAGGCACTTCGTCACGCACCAGCCCGCGCACGGGCCGCGAGCCGCGCAGGCTGAGCTCCAGGCGCACCGGGTTGGCGCTGCCCGAGGAGAGCACGGGCTCCACCGCGCGCCGCACCTCCACGTCCGAGACGCGCGGGGCGGAGAGGAAGTCGAAGGCGCACAGCAGCAGCACCGCCGCGTCCAGCGCGACGGCGAGCCACACGAAGACGGAGCCGGCCACGGCCAGGGCCGCGGGCACGAGGGCCGCCGCGACGAGCGCCACGGCGAGCCCCGTGGGGACGGGCCGGCCGGGGCTCACCGGGGGACCTGGACGCGCTCCAACGTCTGGCGGAGCACGTCGTCCGCGGTGAGGCCCTCCACCTCCGCCTCGGCCTTGAGCAGCAGGCGGTGGTTGAGGACGCTGGGGCAGACGGCCTTCACGTCGTCCGGGGTGACGAAGTCGCCGCCGTTGAGGGCCGCCCGGGCCTTGGCCGCCGCCAGCAGCGCCTGCGCCGAGCGCGGGGAAGCGCCCAGTCGCACGCGGGGGTTGGCGCGCGTCTCGCGGATGAGCCGCACGGCGTAGGCGAGCACGGACTCGTCGCAGGCGACGCTCGCGGCCCGTGCCTGCAGCTCCAGGAGGGTGGGGGTGTCCAGCACGCGCTCCACCTGGGCGGCCTTGCCCGCGCGCTGGTGGAAGCCGCGCACCATGTCCAGCTCGGCCTCGGGCGGCGGGTAGCCCACGCGCACCCTCATGAGGAAGCGGTCCAGCTGGGCCTCGGGCAGCGGGTAGGTGCCCTCCAGCTCCAGCGGGTTCTGCGTGGCCACCACGAAGAAGTGCGCCGGCAGCGGGTGCGTGGTGCCGTCGATGGTGACCTGCCGCTCCTCCATGGCCTCCAGCAGCGCGGCTTGCGTCTTGGGCGGGGTGCGGTTGATCTCATCCGCGACCAGCACCTCGGTGAAGACGGGGCCCTTCACCAGCTGGAAGGCGTTGTCCTGGGGCCGGAAGACGTTGGTGCCGAGGATGTCGCTCGGCATGAGGTCCGGGGTGAACTGGACGCGGGTGAAGCCGAGCCCGAGCGCGGAGGCGATGCTGCGCGCGGTGAGCGTCTTGGCCACGCCGGGGACTCCCTCCAGCAGCACATGGCCGCGCGCGAGGAAGGCGGTGACCAAGTCCGCCACCACCTGCGGCTGACCGAGCACCGTGCTCTCCAGCGCCTGGAGGAGGCGCCGCAGGGGGGGATCTCCGGAGGGCGGGGCGGCCGCGGCGGAGGGGGACGGCGTCATGAGACGGGCTTCTCCTTGAGGCCGAGCAGCGTGCCCGCCAGGCTCGTCAGCGCGCCCATGAGGCCGAGGAACACGCCGAAGCTGGGGGTGGAGTTCATGATGGTGGCGTTGCCCATGGGCGAGGGCACCTCGGTGGCGTCGTACGAGATCTTCATGAAGACGATGCACCAGAGGATGCAGAACACGGACAGGCCGAGCTGCGCCAACCAGGGGATGAGCACGTTGAGGTTGGGCATGAGCCGGCGCACGCGCACGGCGATGGAGCCGATGATGCCGACGGCCGCGAGGACGGCGACGAGGCCGAGGCTCATGAGGCCGAGGATGTCGCCCTCGGCGGCCGTCTCCTTCCAGGGGAGGAAGGCCGAGACGAGGATGGTGGCGGCGCCGACGAAGGCGAACTTGTCGGAGCGGCCCAGCACGCCCATGAAGTCGCGGAAGTCCTCGATGACCTGCTCGGGGGCGACGATCTGCCCGGTGCCGGTGTTGGTGCCGGAGAGGTCGCGGGTGGGGACGTAGTTGATGTCGGCGGGGTCGAGCTCGGTCTGCTGTGGCGCGCGCCGGGGAGCGGGAGCCGCGGGACGGGGCCCCGTGCCGCTGGGGCGCGCGGCGGGGCGGGAGCCGGTGGCGGCGCGAGCGCCCGTGGCGCGGGGGGGCGCGTTGCGGAGGATGTCCTCCATGGGCCGGATGTTGGTGGCGTCCTCATCGGCGACGACCGGCACGGTCCGGATGTTGATGTTGGTGGCGTCCTCGTCGGCGTCGGCCGGAGCCGGAGCGGAGGGGCGGGTCCCCGGGGAGGTGGGGACGCGGGGGCGAGCGCCGGAGGCGGTGCGGACGGCGGGACGGGAGCCGGTGGCCGAGCGCGCACCCGGGCTGGTGCGCACGGCCGGACGGGACGCGGTCTGCTTGCGAGGCGGGGGCGGAGCGGCCTCCGCGCCGTCGCCCGGGTCCTGGGGGGCGTCCGTCGAGATGAACGAGGCGTCGATGATGTAGTCGCACGAGGGGCAGATGGAGGTGCCATCCGCGACCTTGGTGCCACAGCCAGGGCAGTTCAGGACCGGCGCTCCTTGAGTCTGGGAAGCGCCGCTCATCTTCTGGTGGCCGGTGCCCCAAGTCAAACGGCTTACGGGCTAACCCCTGGATTTTCGCGGGGAATTGGCCTAGGCGGGGCCCCATGGATTCTCTGCGCGCCGCCGTGCCTGTCTGCCTGCTGTGGGGGCTCGTGCTCTCGGGTTGTGTCCGCTCCGTGCCGTCCGCGCCGGGGGCGGGAGGTGGGGAGGAGATCGCCGTCTGGGAGGATCGCCGCTCGCTGGCGGAGGGGCGGCTGGTGGAGCTGGCGGTGAAGGGCTCGGTACCGGTTCGAGTCCGGGCCCTGCGCGCGCTCGCCCGCATCCAGGAGCCGTCCACGCTGGAGGCCGTGCTGGCCGGGCTCGGCGCCGCCGAGGTGCCCGTGCGGGACGAGGCCGCCTTCGCCGCTGGGGTGCTGGCGCTCGCGTGGGAGCCGCTCACGGACGCGGAGAAGGCGCGGATGACGGAGGCGCTGCTCGCCGCCGAGGGCTCGGAGAAGGACGAGGGCGTGAGGAGCACGTTGCTCGAGTCCCTGGGGAAGCTGGCCACGCCGGGTGCGCTGAAGCGCCTCACGGAGCGGCTGTCGGAGGGGCGTCCGGAGACGGCGGGCCGGGCGGCGGTGGCGCTCGGGGTGGCGGCGCGGCGGGGGGCGTCGTTGGCGGAGGTTCCGCTGGAGCGGGTGGCGGTGCTGCTCCAGCCCGGTCAGCCCGAGGAGTCCCGTCATGGCGGGGCCTATCTGCTGGCGAGCGCGAAGCGTCCCGAGGGGTTGGGATGGCTGAGGCGCTGTCTCGGGGACGAGGCCCCAGACGTGCGGGCACTGTGCGCGAAGGGCATCGGAGACGCGGGGGGTCCGGAGGACGCGGCCGTGGTGGGCCGGCTGTTGGGAGACGAGGTGCCACGCGTGGCGGCCGAGGCATCGCGGGCGCTCGCGAAGCTGGCCGCGCGTTGCAGCGGAGACTGCACTCCGTTGGACCAGCTCCGGGCCCTGTCGTCCCAGGCCGGGCGCGTGGCGCGAGGAGACTCGGCGGCGGGCCACGCACTGCTCGCGCTGGCGCAGCAGGGCCTGCCCGAGGCGGGGCGTCCGGTGCTGGTGGCACTGAGGTCCTCACTTCAGGAGGCACTGCCGGGCGCGGCCTCCGAGGTGGCCTCGGGAGATTTGATGAACCTCGATTGCCGGCTGGCGGCGGCGCTCGACCGGCAGACGGGAGCAATCGAGGAGGTGCTGCGCTGTGGAGGCGGCTGGGTGCGTGCGGTGCCGCGGGTGTCACTCGGTCTGCGCGAGGTGGCGCAGTCGAAGGGCAGGGGAGGTGCGAGTAGCGCGGTGCAGTACCTGTCGTATCCGGACTCGCGGGTGAGGTTGGCGGCGCTCGACGCAGTGGCGTCCCGTCCGGTGCCCGAGGCCGCCGGTCCCGTGCGAGCGCTCATCGGTGGGAAAGATCTGGTGGAGGCAGCGGCGGCGGCGAGCACGGCCGGGAAGCTGAAGGACGCGGAGGCGCTGCCGCTGGTGCGAGCGCTCGCGGAGCGCGTGGCGCAGGAGCCGGACATCATCGCGCCAGTGGCGGAGGGGCTGGTGGAGCTGGCGGGGAAGGACGCGGAGCCGGTGCTGCGCGGTTGGCTGGGGCACCCGCACGCCAACGTGCGCCGCGTGGCGGCCGAGGCGCTCTCGGGCCTCACGGGGCAGCCCGTGCGGGCCGCGCATGTGGAGCTGCCGGACAACGTGCACCGTCCCGAGCCCGCTCCGGCGGGGAGCACGCTTACGTTCCGCACGAACAAGGGCGACTTCACGGTGGCGCTGGACGCGGAGGCGCCGCTGACATCGGGCAACCTCGTGGCGCTGGCGCGCAAGGGCTACTTCCGCGGCATCACCTTCCACCGCGTGGTGCCGGACTTCGTCGCACAGGGCGGAGATCCGCGCGGAGACGGGGAGGGGGGACCGGGCTACTCCATCCGCTGTGAGATCACCCGCCGGCCCTATCGCCGGGCGGTGCTGGGGATGGCGCTGTCGGGCAAGGACACGGGGGGAAGCCAGTTCTTCTTCACCCACTCGCCGCAGCCGCACCTGGATGGCCGCTACACGGCCTTCGGCGAGGTGACGCGCGGCATGGAGGTGGTGGATCGCCTCCTGGAGGGCGACACCCTCCAGGAGGTGGTGGTGTCGCCCTGAGTCGAGGGCTCCTCACCGGTGGGGTGTTGCACCCGCCTGGAATCCCGTCTGGACTCGTAGCTCCGACAGGGAACTCAGGAGCCACTTGCGAAGGCTGTTGCCGTGAGGGAGGCGGCGAATGCTCCGTTCAGTCTCGTCCAGTATGCGCCGGGCTTCGCGATTGTCGTGCTGCGGGTGCCGCTGGCACCACCGCGCATACAGACAAGCGACGTGGTAGCGGCGCTCGACGTTCGAGTAACCCAGGTGATGGATGCGCCGCAGGGTGCGCTCAAAGACCGGCCACGGGCAATCGTGCCCATACGCTTCGGTGAAAATCGCCTCGGCGATTCGCCGTCGTACCTCCTGTCGTTCGTATGCCGTCACCACGACCGATCGCAGCAGGTGCCGCTCCAATGCCTTGAACCTGGATTCCAATGCATCGAAGGACTCGTCGAAGGAGGCGACAAGGGTCTGCTCTAGCGCTCGTGCTACCTCCGCGAACCGGCGTTCAGAACTGTCGGACACCTTCCTCATCGACAAGGTCTTCCATCCCAGAGTCTGTCCGGCCACACACCATTGTTCTGCATGCATATGTCCTTGCAGGGCCAACAGAGACTGTGTCCGCGCGTTTCACTTGGGGTGCTTTGGATGTGAGAATCGAGGCACGTGTCAAACTCCTTGTTACAGCGCTTTCTGATCTCCTGTGGTGATAGGCACTCCTTGATCTGGCTTTCCCCCGCGAGTCGGTCCTCCTCGGTGCACCGTGTCGTCAGTGCCAGGGCCACAGCGGCTACCAGGAGGGAGCGGAGTGGTGCAGACATTTGCATCAGACGGCTCATGCCTTCCTCCACCGCGACGAGTCTCGGACAGACGGGAGTTGCGTCTCAACCGAGGTGAGCTCCTGCTGGCTATCCTGCGTGGGGTGGCCAACAACCTGGAGGCCGGGTCTCGATGATGAACGTCAATCCAGTTCCTCCGAGCCCCACGCCAGGACGCAGTGGTACGGGGCTGACACGAAGAAAGCTCTTCTGGTCCCTGGGCCTCGCAATACCGCTGGTCTCCCTCTCGGCGGGCTTCGCCCTCTGGAAGTCCCGCCCGGCACGCAGGCCGCCAGATTCAGGGCTGGCCCTCTCCAGTGCGGTGCGGCACACCCGGCTCGACACTCGGGCCGCGGCAGCGGGAGAACTGGAGCGTGCGCGAGAGGAATGCACCGCGGCCCTGGCTGAAGTCCCTGACCATGCTTCAGCGCTCATCGTTCTCGTGTGCATCTCCCTGGAGGCGGGCGAGCTCGATGCTGCACAGGATGTCCTGGCCAGGCTGGGCGCCCTGGCTCCAGGGCAGCCGGAGTTGCGGATTCTGGAGCAGCTCCTGGCGAATCAGCGGCGTGCCGCTCCGGCGGGTTGGGGGCAGGCCTTTCTCGAATCCTGGACGGAGCTGGGCCGCCCGGACCGGCAGGCGAGTGTCTTATTGCCGGAGTCCATACCTCCGGCTCTCGATGAACCCGCACTCGAGAGCGCCTGGACGCGTGCACCCTCTTCACGAGCGCGCCTCACCCTCGCACTGCTGTCCCCGAATCCTGCCGAGGCGCGTGCCCGTTGGGTCCTCCAGCAGGTGCCGCAGCTCGATGACTCCGCGCTGCTCGTCGCGGCATTCGATCTGCTGCGCGACAAGAGGCTCGCGGTGTCCGTCCAGCAGGAGGCGGCGTCAGTGCTGCGCCAGCGGTTTGCTCAGCTCGCCGGGACTTCTCCCCGCGCCATGCAACTCCGCCTGTTCCACCTCCTGGTGGGAACCGGGCGCGAGGCTCCGCTCGAGCCCCAGGAACTGGACGCGCTCGAGGCCATCTCGGTGCTCCCCACCTGGAAGGAGGACTCCTTCACTCGCCCCTTCCTGGAGGCACGGCGTTGCTTGGAGGAACTGGCGGTGCCCGGCTCCAGGGGTGCTGCCTTCGCGGTGGCGGAGCGGGCCCTCGGCCATCGAGGCGTGCTCCTGTTGCTCTGGCGTGCCGCTGCCACCCGGGAGCGGCTCTCCGAGGACGAGCGCCGCAGGATGGGGCGCATGCTCTGGCTCATCGGAAGCCGTCTCACCGAGCAGTCCTCACTGTTGGAGCACTCGGTGGGAACCTCGCTCATGGCGTCCGGGGCCGGCAGCCTGCTGCACGGCCGCAATCAGCGGGAGGCCTTCGCGCGCGAGGACGAGGTGCACGCGGCCGTCATGACTTCGCTCCGGGCCGCGCTCGGCCGGTGGCCGCTGCGCTCGCTCTCGGAGCAACTGCTGGAATCACGGGCGCGCAGCGAGGTGACCTGGCTGCGCGCCTTCATGGGCAAGGGCGCGCTCCCGTGAGAGACGCGCTCAGCTCGCGACGCGGTTGGGCACCTTGCCCGGCGTGAAGCCGGCCCAGAGCGCGTTCTCCGCGTTCTCCATGTCCTCGACCTTCTTGCGGATGCGCTGCCACTCCGCATCCGGAATGCGCAGGAAGGCCTCGGCCAGCTCCGGGTCGAACTGCGTCCCCGAGCAGCGCTTGATCTCATCGCGCGCCACGGACATCGGCCGGCCCTTGCGGTACGGACGGTCCGAGGTGATGGCGTCCACCGTGTCCGCGATGGCGAAGATGCGCGCCCCGATCACGATGTCCTTGCTCTTGAGCCCCTGCGGGTAGCCCTTGCCGTCCCACCGCTCCTGGTGGTGCAGCACGATCAGCGACGCCTCGTGCAGGTAGGGCATCTTCGCGAGGATCTTGTACCCGTACTCGGGATGCTTGCGCATCTCCACCCATTCCTCGGGCGAGAGCGGGCCGGGCTTGAGCAGGATCGTGTCGCTCACGCCGATCTTCCCGATGTCGTGCAGCAGCGCTCCCTGCTCCACCACCTCGAGCTGCGTGGGCGTCAGGCCGATCTCCTCGCCGATGCGGCGCGAGTAGAGCGACACGCGGCGCGAGTGCCACTGCGTCTCGGTATCACGGTAGTCGAGCGCGCTGATCAGCCCATCCAGCAGGCCGTTGGTGCGCTCCACCACCATGCGCTCGAGGTCGCGGTTGATCGTCGTCAGCTCCGCGTTCTTCTCCGCCACCTCCCGCGTGAGCCGCTCGTTGGACTCCACCAGCCGGAAATGCTCAAAGGCCTGGCGCACGGCACTGGTCAGCTCACTGAGCGACCAGGGCTTGCCCAGCAGACGGAACACCTCTCCCCGGTTGACCGCCTCGGACGCTGTCCGGAAGTCAGCCGCCGCCGTGAGCATCAGGCGGACCGCGCGCGGGTTCTTCTCACGCAGGGTCCGCAGGAGCTCCACGCCGTTGAGCAACGGCATCATGAAGTCCGTCAGCACCACCTGGAAACCCTCTTCCTTGGCGGCCTGGGCAGGATCCGTGTGGGTGACGACCTCGTAACCCTCCGACTGGAGGATCCGCGACAGCGCGGCAAGAATGAGGGGATCGTCATCCACCACCAGGATGCGGTCCATGAACACAGCCTCCCAACCCTTCGAAATAGGGACGGACATCGAAGAAACCGGGTCGTTATACACGGCTTTGCGCCAGAAGGTCACACCCTCGGGGTGTGGGCTCGAACTCTTGCTCGCTTTACAACCCCTCGTAACCTCTGTTCTTTCTGGGAGGGGGGGATCGGCCGGTCTCACGAGCCGCTTGCCTGTCCGGCTGGGGGTGGTCTATGGTGCGCCCATTGCAGCATTGTGGTGTAACTCCTTGATTTTTGGAGAGTTCTCCGATGCCTAGAGCCTCCGCAGGGCCGGTCCCGGTGGTGGTCATGGGGTTGGGAGTCATCGGGCAGGAGATCGCCAGAGCGGCCCAGCTCTCACCCGAGGTGGAGCTGATTGGTGCCGTGGACGCCAACCCCCAGTTGGTGGGGCGTCCCCTGTCGGATGTGCTCGGCGGCCCCGCACTGAAGGTGAAGGTGGCTGGCACGCTGGAGGCGGCGGTGGGCCGGCGCAAGGGCGCCGTGCTGCTGCATGCCACCGGCTCGCGGCTCGAGCAGGTG
This sequence comes from Archangium gephyra, assembly GCF_042230915.1. Lineage (GTDB taxonomy): Bacteria > Myxococcota > Myxococcia > Myxococcales > Myxococcaceae > Archangium > Archangium gephyra_B. The sequence continues at coordinate 4,545,913 of NZ_CP102578.1, forward strand.
ATGGATCAGCTGCTCGACGCGCTCAAGCTCGGCCTGCCCATCGTCTCCACCTGTGAGGAGCTGGCCTTCCCCTTCCTCAAGTATCCCGAGCTGGCCGAGAAGCTGGATCGCGCGGCGCAAGCCGCCGGCGTGGCGGTGCTCGGCACCGGCGTCAATCCGGGCTTCGTGATGGATCGGCTGGTGGCGGTGGCGGGCCAGGCGTGCGGCCCGGTACGCCATGCCACGGTGACGCGCGTGGTGGATGCGCGCACCCGGCGCGAAGCGCTGCAGCGCAAGGTGGGCGCCGGCCTGTCCGAGGACGAGTTCTTCGCCCTGGTGGACAAGGATCAGATGGGGCACGTGGGGCTGGTGGAGAGCGCGGCCCTGTGCGCGCTCGGGCTCGGCATGGACTGCGACGACTTCGAGGAGGAGATCGTCCCCGTCTTCGCCGAGGAGGACATCCTGGATGGTGCCTTCCCGGTGAAGAAGGGCCGGGTGGCGGGAATCTTCCAGTCCGCGGTGGGTCTGGAGGAAGGGCAGGAGCGGGTTCGGTTGGAGCTCACCATCGCGGTGGGGGCTGACAATCCGGGGGATCGCATCGAGATTGAGGCGGACCCGAAGCTGGTGCTGGAGATTCGCGGGGGCGTGCCCGGTGACCGGGCCACCGCCCACACGCTGGTGAACGCCGCCCCGCGCGTAACGGCCGCTGAGGCCGGCCTCTTGACCGTGCTCGAGCTACCGGCCGGTCGTTGAAGGGTCAAAGGGTCAAAGGGAGAGGGACATGCTGGACAAGAACGCGATCGGCCGGGCCTCCCCGCCGTTCCTGAACGAGGTGGAGAAGGGCGCCATCCGGCGCTTCGCCGAGTCCCTCGGCGATTACAACCCCATCTATTACGACGAGGAGTACGCGCGGGCCTCGGGTTACCCCACCGTGGTGGCCCCGCCAACCTTCCCCGCGTCCTTCAGCTCGGCGGCGGATCTGCGCGAGCTGCTGGGGGTGGGCATCAAGAGCCTGCTGCACGCCGAGCAGTCCTTCGAGTACGAGCGCCCCATCTTCGCGGGGGACCGCATCTTCGTCGCCACCCGGGTGGCGGACGTGCTCGAGCGCACCGGCCCCGCGGGGAAGATGGATGTCGCCGTCATCGAGGATGAAGGCCGGGACGAGGAGGGCAACCTCGTGTTCCGCGCCCGCCGGACGCTCATCGTCCGCGCCGCCAAGGAGAATCAGTGATGCCCGCGCGCAAGCTCTATTTCGAAGGCCTCCGTGTCGGCGACGAGCTGCCGGCGCTGGCCAAGGCCCCCATCGACCGCGTGCAGCTGTCGCGCTACGCCGGCGCCTCGGGTGACTTCAACCCCGTCCACGTGGACGAGGTGTACGCCAAGAGCGTGGGCATGCCCTCCGTGTATGCCCCGGGCATGCTCGTCATGGGCATGCTGGGCCAGCTCATCAGCGACTGGGCCCGCGGCGGCCAGCTGCGCCGCTACCACGTGCGCTTCATCAAGATGGTGTGGCCCGGTGACACCGTCGTCTGCAAGGGCCGCGTGAGCGACCGGCACGGCGAGGGGGGCCGCTACTTCGTAGACGTGGAGCTGTGGGCGGAGAACCAGCGCGGTGAGCTGGTGATGAAGGGCAACTCCACCATCCAGCTCTTCTACTCGCTGGAGGACGAGAACCGGCAGCGCGCCGGCCAGTCCCCCATCGTCGTGGAGGTGCCGCGCGAGAGCCTCCTCCAGGCCTCCGCCGCCCATGCGGCCGAGGAGCCCGAGGAGGATGACGAGCGCAGGGCCGCCAGCATGTCCGGCAAGAAGACGACCGGCTCCAAGCCGGCCGCCAAGACGGCCACGGCGCCCGCCGCCTCCCAGGCCCCCGCGGCCGCCAAGAAGGCGACGAAGAAGTAGGTCTTTCTCCCTCATCCCCTCCCCGGGGCGGCGAGCAGCCACTCGCCGCTCCAACGCAAGGCGTCACTTTTGATTGATTCTGGAGTCAATCGGGATTGACTCTCGAATCAACCGACGTAACCTTTGTGTGTCCCAAGTGGGGCCGCGGACCGCCGATTCGACGGCCGTGAGCTCCACCAACGTACGGGAGGGGCTTCATGTCCGCCGGCATCAACACCTACAAGACCGACCTTCGGGAAATCTTCTTCACGCTGTTCGAGCAGTTCGGCTTCGGCCAGGTCGCGGGGCAGGCCCCCTTCGATGCCTGGGGACCGGACGAGGCGAAGGCTGTCCTCCAGGAGACGTACCGCTTCGCCAAGGACGTACTCGGGCCCCTCAACTCCTCGGGAGACCGGGAGGGCTGCCGGCTGGAGGGCGGCGCGGTCATCACCCCCAAGGGCTTCAAGGACGCCTGGAAGAAGCTCTACGAGCAGGGCTTCAAGACGGTGGCGGTGAGCCCGGACCATGGCGGCCAGGGCGGCCCCATCATGCTCCAGGTGCTCATCGAGGAGATCCTCTCGGGCGCCAACTCGGCCTTCAACATGTACCCGGGCTTGGCCTTCGGCGCGGCGGAGCTGATCGCCGAGTGCGGCACGCCGGAGCAGAAGAAGCTGTACGTGGAGCGCATGCTCAACGGCACCTGGGGCGGCACCATGTGCCTCACCGAGCCGCACGCCGGCTCGGACGTGGGCGCGGCCAAGTCCACCGCGCGCAAGAACGCGGACGGCACCTACAGCATCCGCGGCACGAAGATCTTCATCTCCGGCGGTGACCACGACCTGGCGGAGAATGTCATCCACCTGGTGCTGGCACGCATCGAGGGCGCGGCGCCGGGGACCAAGGGCCTGTCGCTCTTCATCGTGCCGAAGATCCGCGTCAACGCGGACGGCAGCCTGGCGGGGAGCAACGACGTCTCGGTGGGCTCCATCGAGCACAAGATGGGCATCAAGGCGTCGGCCACGTGTGTGCTGAACTTCGGCGAGAACGACGGCTGCGTGGGCGAGCTGGTGGGCGGCATCGAGAACGTCGGCATGAGCCAGATGTTCAAGATGATGAACGGCGCGCGCATCGCGGTGGGCATCCAGGGCGTGGCGCTGGCGAGCGCGGCGTACTTCAACGCGCTGGAGTACGCGAAGGACCGCAAGCAGGGCGCGCACCTGAGCAAGTGGAAGGACCCGTCGGCGCCGCGCGTGGCCATCATCGAGCACCCGGACGTGCGCCGCATGCTGCTGGAGATGAAGGCGCACGTGGAGGGCATCCGCGCGCTCATCGTCAAGCTGGCCATGCACACGGACAAGGCGCAGATGCTGGCGGGCAAGGACGATGACCAGTCGGCCTACCACCGCGGGCAGGTGGAGCTGCTCACGCCGCTGGTGAAGGCGTACTCGTCGGATCAGGCGTTCCGGCTGTGCGCGCAGGCCATCCAGGTGTACGGCGGCGCCGGCTACTGCCAGGACTACCCGGTGGAGCAGTACACGCGTGACTCGAAGATCTTCTCCATCTACGAGGGCACCAACCACATCCAGGCGATGGATCTGGTGGGCCGCAAGATGGGGCAGGCGGGCGGCGCCAACTTCCAGCAGTTCATGGCGGACGTGGGCGGCTTCATCGAGGCCCACCGCGAGCACAAGGTGTACGGCGAGGCGGTGAAGCAGCTGGCGGCGGCGCAGGAAGGCGTGATGGCGAGCGCCATGGCCGTGCTGGGCTGGTCGCAGGATCCGGCGAAGATGACGCTCATCCCGCTGTCGGCCAACCGCTTCCTGAACATGATGTCGGAGCTGGCCGTGGGCTGGCTGCTGCTGGACGCGGCCATCATCGCCGAGCGCCTGGGCGAGAAGGCCACGGGCGACGAGAAGGCCTTCTACGAGGGCAAGAAGTGGAGCGCGCTGTGGTACGCGCGCAACGTGCTGCCCAACGTGGAGCAGGCGGCGCGGATGATGGCCCTCGAGGACACTTCCTCGGTGGAGATCTCCAACACCGCCTTCGGCAGCATCTGAGCCGGAGCCCGGGGCCTTCCCGTCCCGCTTCGCCTCCCTCGCCTCCTTCCCTCTCCCACCGGGAGAGGGGCGGGGTGAGGGTATCGGGGGCCCCGGGTTGAATACTTCCTGTGTGCCTCCGGGGGTTCTTGAGAGAGAATCCCCACCTTCCGTGCTCGACCGCGCTGGAGACCGATGGCCACCAGGAAGACCCGAAAGAAGCAGCAGCCCGCGCCCGCCCGGCCCAAGGACTCGGCCCGGCTCCTGGAACTGCGCCGGAAGATCGATGCCGTGGATCAGCGCCTGGTCCGGCTCCTCAATGAGCGGGCGAGCCTCGTCGTCGAGGTGGGCAAGGCCAAGCGCGCCGATGGCACCCCCATCTACGCCCCGCACCGCGAGGCCGAGGTGCTCCGCAAGGTCCTGGCGTCCAACAAGGGGCCCCTGAGCGACCGGGCCGTGGAGGGCGTCTACCGCGAGCTGATGAGCGGCTCGTTCGCGCTCGAGCAGCCGCTGCGCATCGGCTACCTGGGCCCGCCCGGCTCCAACTCGCACGCCGCCGCCGTCAAGCAGTTCGGCTCCTCGGTGGACTACGAGGACCTGCGGGAGATCGGCGGCGTCTTCACCGAGGTGCGCCGCGGGCACGTCAACTACGGGCTCGTGCCCATCGAGAACTCGCTGGGCGGCGGCATCGTCGAGACGCTCGATGCCTTCAAGGCCAACGCCCAGCAGATCTCCATCTACGGCGAGGTGCAGATCACCGTGCACCATGCGCTGCTCGCCAACTGCCAGCCCAGCCAGGTCCGGCGCATCCACTCCAAGCCGGAGATCTTCCAGCAGTGCCGCAACTGGCTGAGCACCCAGTACCCCGGCGTCGAGCTCATGCCCGCGGCCAGCAGCTCGCGCGCCGCGCAGATCGCCGCCGACGAGTGCCGCAAGGCCCTGGAGATCGGCGCCGAGCCCGGATCGGCCGCCATCGGCACGGCGCTCGCCGGGCAGCTCTACGGGCTCAACGTCCTCTTCCCCCGCATCGAGGACGACCCGAACAACATCACCCGCTTCGTCATCATCGCCCGGCAGAACGCCCGGCCGACCGGCGATGACAAGACGTCCATCATGTTCACCACCGACGACAAGCCCGGCGCGCTGGTGTCGGTGCTCGGCGTCTTCCAGGCCGCCGGCATCAACCTCTCGCACATCGACAAGCGGCCGCAGGGGCGCGAGCGGTGGACCTATACGTTCTTCGTCGATGCGCTCGGCCACCGGGAGGACCCGGCCATGGTCGCCGCCGTCGAGCAGGCCCAGACCCACTGCCGCGAGCTCATCGTCCTGGGCAGCTACCCGCGCTCGCGCCGCATCCTCTGAGCCGCGCCTGCTCCCTCTCCCCCTGGGAGAGGGCGGGGGGTGAGGGTCGTCCCCGCGTGTAGACCCTCACCCTGACCCTCTCCCAGAGGGAGAGGGGACATCCACGGTGTCAGTGGCGGGCGCCCTCCCGCGGTGTTAGGTGTCCCCGCATGAGCGAACTCGTGACGATCAGGGTGTGGTCGGACTTCGTTTGACCGTGGTGCTACGTCGGCCTCGTGGAGGTCGAGAAGCTGAAGAAGGAATATGACGTCCAGGTGGACTGGCGTCCGTACTTCCTGCGTCCGGAGACGCCGCCCGAGGGCTTGCCCCTGCCGGCCTACGTGCGCGAGCGGATGAAGGATCCGAACAATCCCCTCAAGCGCCGGGCCGCCGAGGCCGGGTTGAAGATGGTGGAGCGCGACATCATCCCCTCGACGCGGCGTGCGCATCAGGCGGCGGAGTTCGCCCGGGAGCAGGGAAGGCTTGAGCCGTTCCATGCGGCGCTGCTGCGGCGCTACTGGAGCGAGGGGCAGGACCTGTGGCAGTGGGACACGCTCCGAGGCGCGGCGCAGGAGGCCGGCCTGGACCCCGAGGCGATGCAGCGGGCGGTGGAAGAGGGCCGCTACCGCCAGGTCGTCGAGGACGCCGTCCGCGAGGCGCAGGAGATGGGCATCCAGGCCGTGCCCACTTTCGTACTCGGGGACCGCTTCGCCCTGCAGGGCGCCCAGGAGTACGGCGTCTTCCAGCAGGTGATGCAGCGCCTGGGCATCCAGCCGCGTGCTCCGCGTCCGGGTTGAGTGAGAATTTCCGCCCGCGCTGAGTGGGAATTTCCGCCCGCCCGGCAACTCGCCCGGCGGGTGTGGCGCCCGGGTAGAATGGCGCCATGCTCTTCGGAAAGAAGGCTCCGCCCACGCGTGCGGAGCTCATTGTCGAAGCGGATCGCGCCCGTTCCAAGGGCAAGCTCAAGAAGGCGATTGCCGGGTACCGCAAGGCCCTGGAGCTGGAGCCGAAGGATCCGTCCGTCCACGTGAAGCTGGCGCCGCTGCTGGCCCGGGTGGACGAGGGCGAGGCCTCGCTGAAGAGCTTCCGCACGGCGGCCCAGGTGCACCTGGACATGGGGTTCGCCGACAAGGCGCTGGCCGTCTACACGCAGGCGGCGGAGACGTTCCCGGCGCAGGTGAACCTCTGGCAGCAGGTGGCGCAGATGAACCTCGCCAAGGGGCGCCGCGCGGATGCGGTGAAGATGCTCCTGCGCGGCCGCTTCTACCTGCGCGCCAAGAACGAGCGCCGCGAGGCCATCGCCCTGCTCAAGGAGGCGCTCGCGCTCGAGCCCACGCTCTTCGAGCCGCGGTTGGACCTGGCGCTGCTGCTGTCCCGGCACGGGCTGCCGGCCGAGGCGATGGCGTTGCTCGAGCCGATGCTGAAGGCGCTGACGGGAGCCCAGCTCCGGCAGGTGCGCTGGACGATGCTGCGGGTCTCCCCGAGCCTCGGAGCGCTGTGGCGGTGGATGCGCGCCTCGCCCGCAGGCGCCTGAAGCCCTACTTCGAGTCGCGCACGCCGATGGCGAGCTGGCCGAGCCCGACGCTCTTGGCCATCTCCATCACCTGCACCACGGTGCCGTGGGAGACGCCCTCGTCGGCCTGGACGATGACGACGGTGTCCGGGTTGTCCTGCTGGGCCTTGGCGAAGGCGCGCTTGAGCTCGTCCTCGCTGACCACGTTGCCGCCCAGCACGAAGCGCCCGTCCGAGAGCACCGCCACGGAGAGATCCGTGGCGCGCGCCGTCACGTCGGTGGTGCCGCCCTTGGGCAGGTTCACCTTGAGGCCCGTCTGCGCTCCTCCCGGGGCCTGCTGGACGATGACCGAGCTTGTCACCATGAAGATGATGAGGAGCACGAGGAAGATGTCCGTCAGCGGAGTGATGTTGATCTCCGCGAAGCCGACGTCCTCACCGTTGCCATCGGGATCCCCCGGAGTCTTGCCCATCGCCATAGGGGTGGTCCTCAGGCCTCCGGCTGGGAACGCGTCGCGTCCACCGCGGCCGGAGCAGTGGGGGAGGCGGATGCCGGGGCGCCGTTCACCGGACGCTCGCGCAGCAGCTCGGCGAACTCGTCACCCATGAGCCGCAGCTCCACGAGCACCCGCGACAGCCGCGCCTGGAAGTAGTTGTAGAAGGCCATGGCCTGCACGGCGACGAGGATGCCCACCGCCGTGGCCACCAGTGCCTCGGAGATGCCCGTCATCACCGCCGCGCTGCCGCCCGAGCCACCCGCCTGCACGTCCAGGCCCAGGTCCTTGAAGGACTTCATGATGCCGGCCACCGTGCCGAACAGGCCCACGAACGGCGTCAGCGAGCCGATGGTGGCCAGGATCCACAGGTTGCGCCGCAGCCGCAGGCCCACCTGGGCGCGCTCGCGCTCCACGGCGGACTCCACCCCGTCACAGCTGCCCCGGGTGCGCTCGAGGCGGTCGAAGCCGGCCAGGAAGATGTCGGCCACGGCGGCGTCCGAGCGCTCGGTGGCGGTGCGCGCCGCGGTGAGGTCCCCCCGCAGCAGGTGCTTGTGCACGGTGTCGCCGAGCGCCCGGGAGCGCTCACTCACCCCCCACAGGGCGATCAGCCGCTCGATGGCCACACCCAGGGCCACCACGGAGGCGAGGAGGAGGGCGGCGAGGGTGACGCCACCGATGCGCAGGTAGTGGAGGAGGTCGGAAAGGCTCATGAATGGTGGCCAGACAGGTCGGCCTGGCGCGAGACTAAAGCCATGAACCGCGCAGCCGCAGCAATCTTCCTGGCTCTCTTATGTTCAGGCTGTCCCAAGCGCATCGATTTCGGCCCTCAGGGTCCCGTGACTGACGCCGGGGAGCTCTTCCGCCTGGTGAGCGCCGCCCAGGACCACGTGGCCACCCTCCAGGGAGACGGGAAGCTCCGGGTGGAGTCGCCCCAGGGCTCCGGCACCGTCTCCGCCTTCCTGGCCGCCTCCCGGCCGGGCCTGCTGCGCGTGGAGATGTTCGACTTCTTCAACCGGCCCATCGCCGTGCTCGTCACCGACGGCCAGCGCTTCGGCCTGCTGCAGTTCCAGGAGAACAAGTACTACCAGGGGCCGGCGACCCCCCGGAACCTCTCGCGCTTCCTGCCCGTGGCCCTGCCGAGCGAGGAGCTGGTCTCCGTGATGCTCGGCAAGGTGCCCTTCATCCCCGCCGAGCGGATGACGCTCGCCCTGGACGAGAAGGAGCGGGTGTACGTCCTCACGCTCCACCGGGGCGCGGTGTCCCAGGTGCTCCACGTCCACCCCAAGTACCTCCGGGTGGTGCGCAGCCAGATCCGCGGCCTCCAGGCCTATGGCCTCGAGTACGACCACTTCAAGGAGCAGGGGGACTTCGTCTTCCCCCACGAGGTGACGCTCCGGGCTCCCACGGCCGACACCTCCGTGGGCCTGCGCTACACCGGCATCACCCTCAACGAGTCCCCGGACCTCACGCTCTTCGACCTCGCCGCGCCCGAGGACATCCCCGTCGTCGAGGTGGACGAGGGGGGCCAGACCCTGCCTCCCGTCGAGCTGCCTCCTGCCTCGCCCGGTTCTTGAGCGGGCAACGTCGATAATCCTGCAATGGTTGGAACTTCAGGTACACTGACCGGACCGGCGGGTCCGTTCGGACTCCCCGCGACTGCGACATGGCACAGATCAAGCTTGGTGAACTGCTGATCAAGGCGAACGTGCTCCAGGAGAGCCAGCTCAAGGCGGCGCTCGCGGAGCAGGCGAAGTGGGGCGGGAAACTGGGAGAGATCCTGGTCCGGATGAACCTCGTGTCCGAGGACATCCTGGTGAGGGCGTTGTCCAAGCAGCTCGCCATTCCGGCCGTGAACCTGGACGCGGTGAAGGAGATCCCCCCGCACGTGCTCAACAAGGTCCCGCTGCAGACGGCGCGGGACTTCGCGGTGCTGCCGCTGCAGTTGCGCGACGAGGGCAAGACGCTGGTGGTGGCCATCTCGGACCCGCTCAACGTGCGGCAGCTGGACGAGCTGCGCGCCGTCACCAAGTGCCGCATCGTCCCCAACGTGGCCGGGCGCACGGCGATCGCCCGGGCCATGGCGCGCTTCTACGATGACCAGGGCGAGCTGGCCGACGCGGACACCAACTTCAAGGTCGTGGACGCCCAGGGCCGCACCGTCGTGAAGAACATGAACGCGCCGACCGCGCCCCCGGTCGCGGCGCCCTCCAGGACTCCGGCCCCGGCGCCCATGCCGCCCGCTCCCTCGCGCGAGATGCCCTCGGTGCGCGGTGGCAACGGCAGCCCCGTGGAGCTCCTGCGCAGCGTGGAGGAGGTGCAGCGCAAGGAAGTGGCCGCCCTCAAGGCCATGGTGGAGCTGCTCATCGAGAAGGGTGTCTTCACCCGCGACGAGTACCTGGCGAAGGTCAAGCGTTAAGCCGTCCAGTCCCCCCGTTCCTCCATGCGCAAGAAGATCGGCGAGCTGCTCATCGAGTCCGGCGCGCTCAACCCGGAGCAGGTCCGCAAGGCGCTCGGCCAGCAGCGGACCTATGGCCAGGGGCAGCGCCTGGGCTCGGTCATCGTCGCCCTGGGCTTCACCGAGCCCACCGCCGTGGCCCAGGCCCTGGCGCGCCAGTTCGATCTGCCCTTCGTCCGCCTTCCGGAGGTGATTCCCCCGAAGGTGCGCGAGCTCGTCACGCTCGACTTCCAGGCCGAGCACCGCTTCGTGCTGTTCGGGCTCGAGCGGGAGGCGCGCGGCGAGCGGTTGCTCGTGGCGGTGGATGATCCCTCGGACCTGACCGTGGTGGGCGAGCTGAGCTTCCAGCTCAACAAGCCCATCCGCGTGCACGTGGCGGCCGAGGACGACATCGATCGCGCGCTCGATCTCGTGAGTGGCCGGGGGCTGCTGCTTCCGGAAGACGACGCCCAGGGACCGCCGGTGTTGGAGCCCGTGAGCGAGACGCCCTCGTCGGCCGCCGCCGCGGTGTCGGCCCTGCTCGACTGGGATGCGCCCCCTTCGCCGCCGCCCCCCGACGATGACGACGGCATCACCCTCATCACCCCGAGGTCCGCTTTGAAGCCAAAGCCGCCGACGCCCCCGGCACCGCCGCCCTTCGATGATGAGGACGAGGACATCACCCTCATCACCCCCAAGGCCTCGCCGAGGGCCAAGGCCTCCGCGACCCCGCCTCCACCGCCGCAGGAGAGCGAGGATCTCCTGGATGAGCTGCTCGGCGAGCCCGAGTCCGAGCCGCCGGCTCCGTCCGCCGCGCCGGGCCAGCAGGGCGTGCCGGTGGTCGTCTTCGGAGGGGCCGCGAAGGGCCTGCCGCAGCCGCCGCCGGCTCCCCGGCCTCCGGACATCACGGACGAGGACCTGGCGGTGCTCGAGGACCTCGAGCGGATGGCGGATGGCGCCGAGGCGACGCTGCACACCGAGAAGGTGAAGCCCGCGCGCATGGTGGCCAGCCTCATCCGGCTGCTCATCCGCAAGCGCATCATCCGCGAGGAGGAGTTCCTGGAGGAGCTGTCCCGGAAGTGATGCCCCGGGCCGGGTGTTGAGGCCCGGCCGTGAGCCCCATGTCCGAGCCCCTCCTCGACGTCCGTGGACTGAAGACCCAGCTCTCCCTGGAGGAGGGCCCGGTGCTGGCCGTGGACGACGTGTCCTTCTCCATCCCGCCTGGCGGCACGCTGGGCGTGGTGGGGGAGAGCGGCTGTGGCAAGAGCCTCACCGCGCTCTCGGTGATGGGGCTGGTGCCCGAGCCGCCCGGCCGGGTGGTGGGCGGGCGGATTCGCTTCCAGGGTGAGGATCTGCTCTCGCTCCCCGAGGCGAAGATGCGCCGCATGCGCGGGCGCCATCTCTCCATGGTGTTCCAGGAGCCGATGACCTCGCTCAACCCCGTCTACACGGTGGGCGAGCAGATCGCCGAGGGGGTGCGGCTGCACCAGGGGTTGTCGAAGGCCGCCGCGCGCGAGCACTCGGTGGAGATGCTGCGCCAGGTGGGGATTCCCGCTCCCGAGCAGCGCGTGGACAGCTATCCGCACCAGCTCTCCGGCGGCATGCGCCAGCGAGTGATGATCGCCATGGCGCTCGCGTGCGGGCCGGAGTTGCTCATCGCGGACGAGCCCACCACGGCGCTGGACGTCACCATCCAGGCGCAGATTCTGGAGCTGCTGAAGCGGTTGCAGTCGGAGCGCCGCATGGCGGTGATGCTCATCACCCATGACCTGGGCGTGGTGGCCGAGAGCTGTGACGCGGTGGTGGTGATGTACGCGGGCCGGGTGGTGGAGCGGGCCCCGGTGAAGGAGCTCTTCCGCCAGCCGGCACACCCGTACACGGCGGGACTGCTGCGCTCCATTCCGGCCCTCCAGGACACGGGTGGGGCAGGGGAGCGCCCGCGGTTGAAGACGATCCCCGGCATGGTGCCGAGCCTCCGCCGGCTGCCCGGGGGATGCCGCTTCCGGGACCGGTGCGAGCGCGCCCAGGAGATCTGTGCCCGGGTGGAGCCGGCACTGGAAACCAAGCGCGAGGGCCAGGAAGCCGCGTGCCACAACCCGGTGCCCGCGCCATGACCGAGCCCCTGCTGCAGGTGCGCGACGTGAAGACGCACTTCCCGGTGCGCGGGGGGTTGCTGGGGCGCGTGCGGGGCACGGTGAAGGCGGTGGACGGGGTGGGCTTCGACGTGCGGCGCGGCGAGACGCTCGGCCTGGTGGGCGAGAGCGGCTGCGGCAAGAGCACCCTGGGGCGCACGCTGCTGCGGCTCGTGGAGCCGACGGCGGGCTCCATCCGTTTCGAGGGCCGTGAGCTGACGGGCCTCTCCCAGCGCGAGCTGCGGCCCCTGCGGCGGCGGATGCAGCTCGTCTTCCAGGATCCGTACGCCTCGCTCAACCCGCGCATGACGGTGCGGGACATCCTGGGCGAGCCCTTCGCCATCCACGGCCTGGAGCGTGGCGGCGAGCGCGAGGCGAAGGTGGCCGAGCTGTTGGACCTGATGGGCCTGCCGCGCGACGCGCTGGGCCGCTACCCGCAGGAGTTCTCGGGAGGGCAGCGCCAGCGCATCGGCATTGCCCGGGCCATCGCCCTGCGGCCGGACCTGGTGGTCGCCGACGAGCCCATCAGCGCGCTGGACGTCTCCATCCAGGCGCAGATCGTCAACCTGCTGGTGGACCTGCAGCGCGAGCTGGGGCTGACGTACATCTTCATCGCGCACGATCTGAAGATCGTCGAGTACGTGTCCACGCGCGTGGCGGTGATGTACCTGGGCCGCATCGTGGAGCTGGCGGACGCGGCGGACCTCTACCGGAAGCCGCGCCACCCGTACACGCAGGCCCTGATGTCCGCGGTGCCGGTGCCGGATCCCGAGCACAAGCGCTCGCGCATCATCCTCCAGGGGGACGTGCCGTCTCCGCTCGCGCCACCGCCCGGGTGCCCCTTCCACCCGCGCTGCCCGTACGCCATGGAGCGCTGCCGGCGCGAGACGCCGCCCCTGTACGCACTGGGCAACGGGCACACCGCCGCGTGCTTCCTCGTGGAGGACGAGGCGCGGAAGACGACTCCAGCGGGGCCGGACGCGGGCGCGCCCCAGAACGTGGGAGGGTAGGGTGTTCTGGCTCAGTCACCACCACGAGGAGGAGTACAACCGGACGTACCTGCTCGGCGGCGTGCGGGTGTGCGCGCGCTGCCTGGGGACGTACCCGGTGCTGCTGGCCGTGATGGTGGGCCTCTTCAAGGTGCGAGCACCCCTGTCGTGGCAGTGGGACGTACCGCTGGTGCTCGGCCTTACCCTGCCGGCGCTGGTGGACTGGGCGGTGGGCCGCTTCCGTCCGGGCGGTGGCTCCAACGCCGTGCGTACCCTCACCGGCGTGCTGCTGGGCGTGGCCCTGGGCCGCTCGTTGTTCGTCCACCTCCAGAAGCCCCTGCCGCCCATGCTGGTGTGGCAGGCCGCGCTGGTGGCCGTGGTCGCGCTGCCCGTCCTGCTCATGACCTACGGAGGGCCGAAGGACGGGTAGGCCCAGGGTCATGCTTTTCGCGGTGGGCGCGGGCTCGCGGGGGCCCGTGCGCCTTCCGGGGCCTCCCTCTTCTTCCGTGGCGCCGCCTCACGGGCCACGTCCACGAAGGCCCGCAGCGCGGGCGAGACCTGCGCGCGGCTGGGGAAGTAGAGGAACAGGCCCGGCACCAATGCCGCATAGGGCTCCAGCACCACGCGCAGGGTGCCGCGCCGCAATTCCTCCGTCACCATGGGCTCGAACGCGTAGGCGAGCCCCACCCCGGCCTCCGCCATCCGCAGCATCAGGTGGCTGTCTGAGGTGATGACGGGGCCCCGCACCGGCACGCGCCAGCTCCGCGCCCCGCGCTCCAGTTCCCACTGGTAGATGCCTGACGTCGTGTTGGAGCGGATGCAGATGCAGTCATGGGACAGCAGCTCGTCCGGCGTCTCCGGCGTGCCCCTCTGCTCCAGGTACGAGGGCGCGGCCACCACCACGAACCGGCACGCGTCCGACAGCCGGACCTGCACCATGTCCCGCTCGATGGACTCCGTCAGCCGGAGCCCCGCGTCCAGCCCCTCGGCCACGATGTCCACGAAGCGGTCCTCCACCCGGACGTCCACCTCCACCTTCGGGTAGCGCGCGAGGAACCGTGGCAGCAGCGGCGCGATGAGGGTAGACACCGCGATGGCGGGCACCGTCAGCCGCACCCGGCCCGTCACCTCCCCCGGCTGCACCACGGCCGTCCTCAGTGCCTCCAGCGCCTGGTCCACCGCCGGCCCGGCGTTTTCCAGCAGGCGCCGCCCCGCGTCCGTCAGCGCTACACTCCGGGAGGTCCGCGTGAGCAGGGGGACGCCAAGCCGCTCCTCGAGCTGGCGGACGGACTGGCTCAGCGCGGAAGGGGAGATGCCGAGCTCGACGGCGGCGGCCGTGAAGCCGCGCTTCCGGGCCACGGCGAGGAACGCATTCAGGGAATTGAGCGGGGTAAAGGCCATCGTGAAGTATTTCTAAATGGCCCATGTGAATCCTGCCAGTTTCGCCCGCTGTTCCCGGAGAGCATACCTGGGGGCGAGTGGCTCCCAGGCCACGACAACTCCCAAGGAGAACCCCATGCCGAAGACTCCCGCCTATGCCGCCCCCGCCGCTGGAAAGCCGCTGGCGCCCTTCTCGTTCGAGCAGCGCGAGGTCGGCCCCCATGACGTGCTCATCGACATCCTCTACTGCGGGGTCTGCCACTCCGACATCCACCAGGCCCGTGACGAGTGGGGCGGCGCCATCTTCCCCATGGTGCCGGGCCACGAGATCATCGGCCGCGTCAAGCAGGTGGGCCCGCAGGTCACGAAGCTGAAGGTGGGCGACATGGCGGGCGTCGGCTGCATGGTGGACTCGTGCCGCGACTGCCAGACGTGCCGCCGCGACCTGGAGCAGTTCTGCGAGCGGGGCATGGCTGGCACCTACAACAGCACGTACATGGACCGGAAGACGCCGACCTACGGCGGCTACGCCTCCCGCATCGTCGTCACCGAGCACTTCGCGCTGAAGGTGCCCGAGGGGCTCGACCCCGCCGCCGCCGCGCCGCTGCTGTGCGCCGGCATCACCACGTACTCGCCGCTGCGCCAGTGGAACTGCAAGAAGGGTGACCGCGTGGGCGTGGTGGGCCTGGGTGGGCTGGGCCACATGGCCGTGAAGCTCGCCGCGTCCATGGGCGCGGAGGTGACGGTGCTCAGCACGTCCCGCGCCAAGGAGGCCGACGCGCGCCGCCTGGGCGCCCAGGGCTTCGAGGTCACCAAGGACGCGGGCACCTTCAAGAAGCTGGCGGGCCGCTTCGACCTCATCCTCGACACCATCTCCGCCCCGCATGACTACAACCAGTACCTGCGCATGCTGCGCCCCCAGGGCACCATGGTGGTGGTCGGCGTGCCGCCGGAGGCGGTGCCCGTGAACGCGTTCTCGCTCATCGGCGGGAACAAGCGCCTGGCCGGGTCGATGATCGGCGGCATCGCCGAGACGCAGGAGATGCTCGACTACTGCGCGAAGCACAACATCGTGTCGGACATCGAGATCATCCCCATCCAGAAGATCAACGAGGCCTACGAGCGCATGCTGAAGGGCGACGTGCGCTACCGCTTCGTCATCGACCTGGCGAGCCTCGAGCGCGCGTAGCGCAAGCGCGTCCGCTCGGCGCCTCGCGAGGGCGTGGAGCCGCTTTTTCCAGGGCACCCACGCGCACCGCGTTGGCTGGGACTAGAGTGCTCGCCAATGACGAAGGGCGAGCAGGCCCCGCGCACCGAGACGGTCGCGGGGGAATTCCAGCGGAAGCTCGACGCGTGGGCGGAGCGGTTTCGCGGACGGCCCACGGAGGAGCTTCGCGCGCTGCTGCTGCTCGCCCTCGAGCGCGAGCGCATTGTCGCCGTGGCGTACCGCGATGAGGTGATGCGCGAGCGCCTCGCGTCCGTGACGATGCCCGAGGAGAGCCGCGCCCTCATGCGTCAGGCCCTCGCCTGGGCATGGCGCGACGAGGAGATGCACGCCACCTATACGCGCGGCGTGCTGCTCCGGATCGGCTCCGTGCGCGTCCGGGTGGCCACGTGGTTCTCCCACGTCGCGGGAGCGCTCGCCGGCTGGGCCATCGCCGTCCGTCACCACACGTCCTTCGCTCGCGCGCCGATCTCCACGCTCATCGCCACCTCCGTCATGCTCCTGGGCAGGCTGGGCGGCAAGGTGCCGAGGCCCATGCGCCACCAGCTCCGGCGGCTCACGCTGCGGGAGTATTGCGCGCTCCAGGTGGACGCGGAGGAGAGCGCCTCGCTCGGGTGGAGGCGGATCGCCCAGGTCGCCGCCCAGGTGCCGGGGCTTCCTCCGGACGCGGGCACGTGGTTCTCGCGCATGCACTCCGACGAGGACAAGCACGCCCGCATCTTCCGCGCGCTCATGGAGACGCTCGGCGAGGGGGATGCGGTCCTCGCGCCCACCGGCTCGCTCGTCTCCGAGGTGGGCCGCGCTGATGAGCTGTTCCTGCCTCGTGCGCTGCGCTCGGACCCTCTGCGCTCGCACCCCGTGGGCCAGGGGGGGCGCGTCGTCGTCCACGTGTCGCCGGCCGGTGAGTCCAAGCAGGATGCGCTCCGCCGGGCCGTGGAGGACGCCGGGCTCGTGGAGGTGGTCCGCGCCAGGGCCGAGGCGGTGGGCCGGCCGATCTCCTCGCTCCGGGTGCTCCTGCGCGTCAGCTTCATGCTGGGCTATCACCGCGACGACCGCTCCAACATCACGGATCCGGAGCTCGTCGAGGCCCTGGCGCTGCGGCTTCGCGAGCTGGGCATCGAGGACATCGCCGTCGCCGATGCCGGCAACCTCTACGACCGGTTCTTCGACGGGCGGAGCGTCCACGAGGTCGCGCGCTACTTCGGTTTCACCTCGCCCGCGTACCGCATCGTCGACCTCGAAGCCGAGCAGGTGCCGCACGCATACAGCCGCGGCATGGCGCAGTCGACGATCGCCCGCTCCTGGAGGGACGCGGAGCTGCGCATCGTGTTCTCCAAGGCCCGGAGCCACCCCGTCGATCTCGCGCACCTCTCCATCGCCACCATCCAGGGCGTGGGCGCCCGGTTCGACGAGTTCCTCTTCGCCGAGCGGTTCGCCAGCCGGGAGACGGCGCTGCTCATGCCGCTGCTCGACTTCCCGCCGCACTTCGCGCTCGTCGACGCCTTCGAGCACGCGGCGGATGGGCTGGTCGGAATCCTCGGCTGCCGACGTCCCCCCGCGCCTCGCCGCCTCTACGCGGGCGCGGACGCGCTGGCCGTGGATCTCCTCGCGACGCGCCACCTCGGGGCGGGCGAGCCCCTCCAATCCCCGCTGCTCCGCCTGGCGTGTGACTGGTTCGGGGACCCGCGGGGTGCCACCCGGCTCGTGGGCACCGACGAAGCCATCCCCGGGTTCCGCGCTCCTTATGAGATGGAGCTGCACGCGCTCATGGGGCTGCTCTCGATTCCCGTCTGGCAGTTCGCCAGTGGCCGGGGCGCGGCGTTCCTGCCGGACATGGACACGCGGGCGTTTCCGCCGAGAGCCGGCCGCGGACAGGGCCCGTTCTGGCGCCTGTACCGGGCCCTCATGCGCGCCCTGGTCGGCCCCTGAGCACGCTCGGCCGCTCGCCCCGTGCGGGCCGGTGCGGGCCCCTCCTGGAGGAGCGGGCGGGCGAGCCTGCCCTGATGACAGAGCCCGCGCTCCCTGTCATTCTCGCCACTTACAGAGGGCCAAAATCGGGTAGACCCGATTCCCCCTTCGCCCGTTAATCCAGCGGGAGGGGTGAGGACAGGCATAGGGCCCTGGAAACGGGGGAGTGTTGGGACCGGAGACCTCAGACGAACGGCTGATGCTCGCCTTCCGGGCGGGGGATGCACGTGCGTTCGAGGTGCTGGTGCGCAGGCACCGGACGCCGGTGTTCAACTTCATCCTCCGTTTCACCGGCCACCGTGCGCGGGCGGAAGACGTGCTTCAGGAGACGTGGCTGAAGGTGGTGCGCAGCGCCCCGGAGTACGAGGCGAAGGCGAAGTTCACTACCTGGGTCTACACGATTGCGAGGAACCTCTGCGTGGACAGCGCGCGCAAAGAGAGCTACCGGCAGGCGGCCTCGCTGGAGGCGCCCACGACGGGGGCCGAAGGTGACGAGGGCCGGCCCCTGGGCGAGGCCCTCCCCGACGAGGGCGTGAGCCCCGAGCGCGGTGCCTACAACGCCCGCGTGCGGCCGCTGTTGGAGCGCGCGCTGGCCAGCCTCCCGGAGGAGCAGCGCGAGGTGTTCGTCCTGCGCGAGTACAGCGGCATCCCCTTCAAGGAGATCGCCGAGGTGACAGCGGTGTCCGAGAATACGGTGAAGAGCCGGATGCGTTATGCCCTCGAGGGCCTGCGCCGGCGTCTGGCTGAGCTCGGAGTGGATGGTGACCTGGCCGAGGACGGAAGGACGGTGGCGGGATGAAGACCCAGGGGACCCACGCACACGAGGATCGGCTGCTGGACTTCGCCTATGACGAGCTGCCGCCGACCGAGGCCCGGTTGGTGGAGCAGCACGTGCAGGGCTGCTCGCGCTGCTCGGAGACGCTGGCGGATATCCGGGGCGTGCGCACCACCATGTCCCGGCTGCCGCTGGAGTCCGCGCCGGACGCGGGGTTGGAGTCGCTGCTGGCATACGCGCAGCAGTCCGCGCGCCGGGCCGCCGCGGGTCCCGAGCCGGCGCCTCGCTGGTGGCGCCGCCTGCTGGCGCCCGCGTTGAGCGTGGCGGCCCTGGGCGTCTTTGGCGTCGTGGTCGTCCAGGTGAATCGCGAGGTGGACCTCAGCCCCTCGCTCGTTGTCCAGAACAAGGAGGCTCCGCGGGAGAAGACGCCCCGCCGCGGGGAGCCGCCGGAGCTTGCGGACGCCGCTCCCGCTCCCGCTCCCGCTCCCATGCTCGAGCCCACCGCCGCTCAGGCGCAGCCCTCCAAGCCCATGCCGACCAAGGCGCCTTCGAAGAAGGGCGTGATGAGTGGCTCCCTGCGGGAGGACTGGTCCAATATAGGAGCGGGCAGCGCTGGCGGCTTCCCGGACAAGAAGCTCGCGCTGGACAGCGACTCGGAGGCGGGTGGCCTCGATGTGCTCGCCAGCAAGGAGTCGAAGAGCAAGCGCGACGCGACAGGCGGCAGGGTGATGCCCTCCGCGCCGATGCCGCAGCGTGCCGAGCCCGCCCCGGAACCCGTTGCGGAATACGCCAGTCCCGCCGAGTCCGAGTCCGTGCAGGAGTACGCGCCGCCCGAGCCGCAGCAGACGATCCGTGGCTCGGCCTCGCGTCCGGCCTCGGTGGCGAGCAAGGACTTCGCGGAGGATGACGCGTACGCGCAGCAGGCCCCCGCCGGGCGCGCCCAGGTGGCCAGTGCGTCGCCGCCGCCGCCACCGCCTGCCGCTCCCGCGCAGTACCAGCCTTCGGCGGGGGCCGCCGGGCCGGTGGCGCAGGCGGGGGTGGAGTCCAGGAAGAGCGAGGCGGCGCCGAAGGCCGCGGAGAGGGCCGCCGCGAGAGTCTCTCCCTCGCCCGCGGAGCTCATGAGGCAGGCGGAGGTGGCCAACCGCTCGGGAGACTGGGCGCAGGAGGTGGCCTTCCTGCGCGCGGCGCTGTCCGCCGGAGTCCGGGGCTCGCAGCGGCTGGACGTGATGTCCCGGCTGTGTGACGCGGAGTTCGCGCTGGGCCGCCGGCAGATCGCCGTGCAGGTCTGCAAGGGTGTGGTGGCGGAGGCGCCGGGTTCGAGCGCGGCTCGGCAGGCGCAGCGCCGTCTGGAAAGCGCGCTCGAGTCCCCCGCGGATGAGAGCGACAGCGACGTGAAGGCCGTGTCGCCCGCCAAGAAGTAGAAATCCCTCCCCAGAATCCCTGCCCAAGATCCCTCCCTCTCCCTCCGGGAGAGGGTCGGGGTGAGGGTGCCCGTATCCGTACCGCTGCCCGTGCCCCACGGCCGCGGCTCACGGATTGAAGATCCCCCGGAAGACGAGGGGCTCACCCTCGGGAGACCGCAGAGGCCAGGGCTCGCCCGTGGACGACACGCCCACGGGGTGGAGCTCATAGGCCACGCCGCCCTCCATGACGTAGAGGAGCAGCGTGCCGGGAGGAGCATCCGAGGGCAGCACCTCGGGCGAGTCCACCTTCTGGATACGGAAGGGCAGGGGGGCGAACGAGCGGGTGCGCACCGGCGAGGGCATGCCCTGGGAGATCTGCTCCAGCGCCGCCTGCCAGGGGCCCACGTCCTCGGAGACAGCGCCCTGGGCCTGCAGGGAGCTGACAGTCCCCTCGTGGAGCTTCCTCGCCACCTCGAGGATCTTCAGGTTGGCGGAATCGGCGGTCCGTCCGGCGACGAGCCCATCGTGCTGGCCCCAGAGGGTGAGCACGAGGGCCGCGAGGATGAGCAGGGACCAATGCAGCCGGGCACTGCGCCCGCGTGCGCTCTGCACGAGCACAGCGGTCATGCCCACCAGCGCCGCGAGCATGGGCAGGAGCAGCTCCAGGCGGGGAGGGGGCCCGGGGTGGAAGGGCTGGAGCTGGGTGCGGACCAGGTGCACCAGCTCAGGGGAGCCCGCCGCGAGACACATGGCGGTGAAGCCGCCGAAGACGAGCCCGTGGACGACGCGGAGCGGGAGCGGAGAGGACTGCCGCGCGGCGGAGGACGGCTTCACGGGAACGGCAGGTTCAGCACGAAGTAGAACGAGTCGTAATAAACCTGGTACGCGCGCAGGAAGGCGTCGATGACGTTCATCTTCTGCTTCCCGTCGCCGAAGTCGACGCTCATCGTCAGGATGAGGCCGAACACGAGGATCCAGTTGATGAAGGAGTACTCCACCATGGCCTGTCCGCGGCGGTGACGGCGGCGGAGCTGGGGGCGAGGAGTGTGGGTCTTCATGGTCGGTTGTCCTCCGGCGGACCCGGATCGGTATCAGAGTGTGACATGGGTTGGAAGTGGGGGGGAAGACTGCTGGCCGGTTCCAGGGTGATCTTCTTGTCACTGGGGGAGGGGGGCACCAGGCGGGGCCGGGCGTCCAGGCCGTAGTCGCGCACCTCCAGGGAGTAGCGGATGGGGGGGAACTCGATTTTCGCCAAGCGCAGGATGGGGACCTCCCGGCTGACCCAGTAGCGCTTGAGGACGAGCTGGCGGTAGCGGACCTCCAGGGGTTCGGCCGTCACGGTGCCCGCGAGCGTCATGAGGGGCGTGGGCGGCCCCCGGCTCACGGTCGAGCCCTGTCCTCCGGGCAGCCGCGCTGAGGGGGGCGGAAGGGCGGGGCGGGGCGGCTGATTCCCAGGCGTGCCGAGGAAGAAGGGCAGGGCGGCCGAGTCCACCTCCTGGAGCTTCTCGAAGCCCTGAGTGACGAACAGCCGGGAGACCCCCTCCGTGCGCAGCCCGGTGCCACGGGCCACCAGCATGAGGAACTGTCCCAGCGGGGCCTTCAGCGCCGGGTGCTGGCCGAGCTCCATCTCGACCCACACGGCATCCCGGCCCTGGGCGTCCTTCTGCTCGGCGACGACGGCCAGCCGCAGGAAGCCCGGCTGGGGGCCCCCTTTCATCTGGTACGTCACCCACTCGCCCACGCGAGCGTCCAGCCGCCCGGGAGCGGCCTCGAAGAGCAGCCCGCGCGACACCTCCGCCGGAGCGGCACCCAGCAGGAGCAGCGACAGGGCACAGACGAGCGTGCTCATGGCGTTCCCTCGCGAGCCTGGCGCACGGCATCGGCGTTGGGCATGCCATCGGGCCGGTCCGTCCCCACCCAGGCCTGAGAGATGGCCACCCGTGAGGGTGCCAGCTCCACCAGGGTGGTGAGCATCTGCTCGGCGCCGCGCGCGTACTCGAGGACGAGGGTGCGCTGGCCATCCAACTTGCTGCCGGACTCGCGGACGGGCGCGTAGCCCGCGGAGGTGAACCGGGTGGCGAGCTCCTGGCGCATGGCATCCAGCCCGCGCTCCACCACCTGGGTGCGGTGCAGCGAGCCTCCAGCCGCGTCGCGAGAGCCCACGTCCGCGCTGAAGAGCGCGCCCTCCACCTGGATGAAGTGACCGCCGCCGGTGCTCGCGGGCTTCTCGTACAACCACAGGTCCTTGAGCACGGTGAAGCCCACCGTCTTCCCCAGGTGGGTGCGCAGCACGACGGCCCGCTGGAGACCCTCGCGCGTGAAGAAGGCCGACACCACGGCCTCGCGTTGCAGGTCTCCATTCACGACGACGGGATAGCCCTGCTTCGTCCAGAAGCCATGGAAGTACCTCGCCACCTTCGTGAGGGAGTCCGTCGTGGTGAAGTACGCGAGGCGATGGTGCTGGCCGCCGATGAGCAGATCCTCGCCGATCCGCGTGTGCACGGTGCCGGGGTAGACCGCGAGCTCTTGCTCCGCGCGCGACGGAGAGGCCGACAGCAGCAGGGAAAGAAGAAGGGCGCTCACTCGCATGGGATCTTCCGTTCGTTCTTGTCGTCGGACGTACTGGGGTCCAGGCCGGGCAGGTGGGGCGCGTCCGCCTGAGCGTGCTTGCAGCCCATGAAGTGGCCGCCGCGGGCCATGAACATCTTGCGGTAGAGGGACTGGTCGTAGGCCTGGGTGTCGCGGAACGGGGCGGTGTCGAAGCAGCGCTGGGCCGGGTCATCGAGGCCGGGGTACGCGTTCACGTTGTTGAGCCCCATGGGAGCGCCGTGCTTGCTCTTGTTGCAGCCACGGCCGCTCTCTCCGGGCACGTAGTTGTGGGACACCACGAAGGGGCCCTGGAAGTCGGGCAGGAGGAAGCGGGCCACCGCGCCGAGCCGGTCCAGCTCCACCTGGTCCAGGTAGCTGCCCACCCCGAGGAACTTCATCCGGTCCACCTGCAGGTGGAGGCCATGCCGCGAGCCATCGTCATGCACACCCGCGCGCTTGGGCTTCATCAGGGCATCCCCGCCATCGGGCAGGTGCCAGCCGTTGGCGATGAGGGTGTAGCGCTCCTTCACCGGCAGGTTGCTCAGGTCCCTGCCTCCCCAGTTGTCCACGTCGAAGAAGCCGTGCTGCTCCTTCTGCAGGTAGCGGCGGGGCAGCACGTGGCTGGAGAGCGTGCTGGTGGTCTCCACCTCCACCTGTCCCCGGGTGTTGAAGCGGAAGTGTCCGAACAAGCCGCCGAGCGTCTTGCCCATCGCGGCGGCTGCCTCGGGGCCCTTGCCGCCGGCGCCCTCGGGAAAGACGCGGCTCAGGTCGAGACCCGCTACGTCCTGGTTGCTCATGCTCACCTGCACCGGCGCGGCACGCAGCATCGTGCCGAACCGGCCCTCGGGCTCGATGGAGTCGAGGTCCGCGTAGCGCTCGGCGGCCTCCTTCACCGCTGCCCTCATGGCGAGGCCAAAGGCCCTGTCGTGGTCCGCCGTGGCGTAGTCGCTCAGGGTGTAGCTGGTCATCTCCCAGGCGGCATACCGGCTGGCCTCCTGCAGCTTGAGCCGGGCCCGGATGACGTCGCTGAGGAAGACGCTGAACATCAGCATGGAGACCAGCAGCGGCACCACGAGCGCGAGCTCGACGATGGCGGCGCCTCGCCGGAAGGACTTCCGTTGTAGACGAGAGTGGATCATGGCGGGGCCTCAGTGGGTGATGAACCGCGCGGGCGCGTCCTTCAGGCCGCCGGGCAGTGCGTCCGCCAGCTTCCCCACGAGCGGCAGCGAGTCCTTGCCCTGCCAGACCGCCGCCAGACGAGGCCGCCAGTACGGGTTGAAGAAGTTGGGTTGCTCGGTCCAGTTCCCCGGCCGGTGGTAGTACGTCTGGCCTCGGGAGATGACGCTCATGCCAGGCGAGCCTCCGGGCCCCAGCGTGTCGCCGCCGTTCTTCAACTCCAGCGTCTCGGACGACGCGCCGAAGGCGAAGGTGAGCTTGCCTCGGGAGTTGAGCTGGCCCGGGGTGGGGCGGAACGCCTCCGCGCTCTTGTTGAGGAGCACCCAGGTGGAGGGCTGGTTGAAGTCGTCCCGGCGCCCGGCCATGACGGCGATGCCAGGCGTCTCGTTGAAGCTCTCCGCGCAGTCCTTCGCGTAGTCCCCCGGTTCGAAGTGGGGGAAGGGCACGAGCCCCGGCCAGGGGTGGTTGCGGTCCTTCGGGTCGATGCGGACGTTGGCCACGTACACGGACATCTCGAAGAAGCACGCACCCGGGACACTCGCGAGGCAGGTCCTGGACTCGTAGAGGCCCACGTTCCGGTCCTCCTGCTTCGAGGCCTCTCCCGGGAACACCACGCGCCAGTGGATGCCGTTCTCGCGAAGGTCCGTGCTGCTCATGGCCCACACACTCGTCTTCAGCGTGTCGTTCCTGTCCTCGCGCGGGTCACCCCAGCAGTCGCGCCAGGTCCGCGTGTCACCCGGGCCGGGCTGCTTGGGGCAGCGGAACGGGTTGAGGAGCCGGGTGCCCCCGAGGTTGACGGAAGCCGGCCCCGGCAACTTGATGAAGTAGGGGTCGTCCGCGCCGAGGACATCGCCCTGGGCGAGCATGCCCATGGGCAGGTGGGGCAGGTCTTTCGACTCGCGGAGCTTGTTTCCGCCCCTGGCGTTCTTGCTCCCGCCCTCGCCGAGCCGGTAGGTGAGGAAGCGCGTCTGGCCCCACTTGGGGATGCCGTCGAGCACGCCCTCCAGCGGCGCGAGCCACCGGGGGATGGGCATGAGGTTTCCCAATTTCCGGTCGGTGACGAGCGACTCGGGGCAGGCACCGTCCTTCGCGTCGCACGCGAAACGCGAGGCGTTGGTGATGCCCGCCATCACCCGTTTGGCCCGGGCCGTCTTGTCGGTCTCGTTACGCCTCGTGGGATCCAACGGCTCGAAGGGATTGACCGGGCTGAAGGGCGTCCCATTGGCCGCCTTGTCATGCGCGCGGCTGTAGAGGCACTGGTTGATGAGGCCCGCAAGTGTCTGGGGGACGAGCGAATCCACCTCCGGATCGTTCGCCTCGATGACGGCGTGGGAGGTGCCCATCACGTACGTGGACGTGGCGAGCATCACCGCGGTGGCCGCCCCCGCCATCACCGCGTTGAGCATCCTGTGCCCGGGCACCACCACCAAGCCAATCGCCCGGTCGATGGGCTCCATCACCGGCTTCATGAGGAGCAACATCCCTCGGAGCACCGTGAAGACCAGGTCCAGCCCTCGCATGATGACGTTGATGGAGGGGAGGGTGTCGAGCAGGGTGCAGACGCTCGACCAGAAGAGGCCGTCCCGGCTGTCCCGGGGGAAGCACGGACCGATGGTGCGCATGAACCCGTAGAGGTCCGTCAGGAAGGCCTGGACGGAGAACACGAACGAGTCCAGCGACTGCCACATCATCGCCGACACGTAGTGGGACACCTGCGTGCGGTTGGTGAACGCGTAGAAGTTGAACGCGCGGGCCTCCATGGCCGCCGTGGACCAGGCCGCCGCGTCCGCCGTGTTCTGCAGGCGGATCCGCTCGTGCACGCCCTGCCCGAGGTTCACCGTGGTGATGAGCGCGATGCTCAGCACGAGCATCAGCAGGCACGCGAGCACGAGCGCCTGGCCTTCCTGCCGCTTGAAGCCATGTCGAAGAGCGCGGGTGAGCATGGCGTCACAGCCCCCAGTCCGGGTTCAGGTGCATCAGCCACTTGGAATAGAAGTTCGACTGCATCCGCAGGCTGTACGTGGCCGTCAGCGGCATGAAGTAGCGCCGGTCCTTGGCCAGCCCCCACAGCACGCTCATCTCCTGCCGGTAGAGCGTGGCGAAGCCTCGCTGGTGCTCCAGCCCGCGCACCGGCGCCGTCACCTTCGTGGGCTGGTGGAGGGCGCCTCCCAGCGTCACGCCCGCGTTGGCCGCCCACCACGCGGTGAAGACGAGCCAGTTGGCGAAGGGCACGCGCAGCTCGTACCAGTAGCGCACCCGCACGCTCAGCACGGTGGCCTTGCGGTACACCTCCTCGGCATCGTCCGGCAGCGCGAGGTTGAAGAACCGGGCCAGCTTCGTCTCCAGCGCCGGCACCTGCGGGTACCCATCCGGCCCGTCGAAATCCAGCTCCCGCCACTCCATCGCCGAGCGCAGCTTCCACACGCTCCGCACCGGCGAGTACCAGGACGGGTTCACCGTATCCACGCGCACCAGTCCGAACAGGGGCGCGCCGTTCACCGCCGCCGGCACCACCGAGTCCCGCGTCGGCCACGGCAACCGCCGCAGCATCTCGTCCTGGAGACGTGCCCGCGTCCACGTCCTGGCCAGGCTCGGCGGCGTGTCCGTGCGTCCCAGCGTGGGCAGCAGCGCCACGAGCGCCGCGTCCCGCATCCGCTCGGGGTTGCCGTTCCACACGATGCCGGAGCGCGCCGCGCAGTACGCCGCGTACTCCGTCATCAACTTCGCCTGCTGCATCAGCGTCAGCTGCAGCAGGCCCAGGCCCAGGAAGACCATCAGCGGCAGCACCAGCGCCGACTCGACCGCCGCCTGGCCCGACTGCCTGCCTGCTTGGGGATTTTCAGTCATGGACGCCGCTCTGGAGCGACATCCGTGCCACCACCTCCGTCACTCGGCGGTGACGTCCGGGCGGCGTCTCAGAGGGAAGACCCCCCTCCACGCGGGGGACTCCATCCCGCCAGAGCCGAACAATCGGGCACCCGGGAGATCGTGACTTTGACACTTTGCATGGTCGCTGGATAACATCCTACCCGCTGGTGCCCCGGGCCCCCGCTTTGCAAAGCAGCTGCGCCACCTACGAGTTCCGCCCCCCCGGGCGCTCCCCGCTTTGGAGGTCTCCGAGACATGCTGAAGGGTAAGACACCGCTCTTTATCGCGCTGGCGCTGGGCCTGCTGGCCGGCATCATCGCGTGGTCCGCGATCAAGAAGAAGGAATCGGATGTGCGCCGTGGATGGAACCTGGTGCCAGTCGTCGTGGCCTCGGCGGACATCCCCGAGGGCACCGTCATCAGCTTCGACATGATCAACCAGCGCTCGGTCCCCGAGCAGTTCGTCACCTCGTCCGTGGTGAAGCCGGACTCGGCCACCTACGTGGTGGGCCAGAAGGTGCTCGTGGCGCTGCAGCAGGGTGACCCGCTCCTGTGGAGCCAGTTCGAGACCACCAAGGCCGCCGAGCGCCTGTCCACCAAGGTGCAGAAGAAGGTGCGCGCCATCACCATCGAGTCCAAGCCCACCACGTCCGTGGGCGGGTGGATCCGCCCCAACGATCACGTGGACGTGATTGGCACCTTCCGCGACCCCCAGACGGACGAGAACGTCGCCGTGACGCTGCTGCAGAACGTCATCGTGCTCGCCACCGGCAAGGTCACCGGTACCACCAACGTCAACCTCATCCCCGAGCACCAGCGCGAGTACTCCAACATCACGCTGATGGTCATCCCGGAAGAGGCCGAAATCCTCACGCTGGCCAGCGAGCTGGGCAACCTCACGCTCTCGCTGCGCAACGAGGAGGACGTGGACATGATCGAGGAGCGCGGCCGCGCCACCATCAGCACCCTGCTCTCTGGCGAGCGCACCCGCGTGCTCGAGCAGAAGCGCCGCGAGATCATCCAGATCATCAAGGGCGGCTCCTCCGAGAAGAACGCGGTCGGCTCCTCCGGTACGCCGTAGTCCTCCCCCGGTCCGTTTTCCTTCCCCCCGCAGCTGAAGGAAGTCCCCGCGCATGCTGGCCGGAATCGTCCTACTCCTCGTCACCGGGTGTGTGTTCTTCCTCAGCCTGGTGATCTTCACCGTCCTGGCGAAGGCCTACGAGCAGTACCAGGAGCGGTACGTCGTCAAGTCGATGAACGACTTGAGCGACATGTTTCTCTTCATCGATGCCCGTCAGCTGCTGGTGCTCAACATCGCCAGCATGTGCTTGTTGGGCATCCTGTCGTACATCATCTTCAACCCCATCCTCTGCGTGGGCGCCACGATCTTCGGCTTCTTCCTGCCGATCATCCTGGTGAAGCACTACCGCAAGCGCCGCATCAAGAAGTTCAACGTGCAGCTGGTGGACGCGCTGCAGGCCATGGCCAACGCCTTCAAGGCCGGTCTCACGTTCCCCCAGGCCATCGAGCACGTGGCGCGCGAGGCCCAGCCGCCGCTGGCGCAGGAGTTCGGCCTCTTCGTGAAGGAAGTGAAGCTGGGCGTGCCGTTGGAGGAGGCGCTCGTCAACATGGGCCGCCGGGTGGGCAGTGACGACCTGGAGCTCGTGGTGGTGGCCACCAACATCGCCCGCCAGCTGGGCGGCAACATGGCGGAGATGTTCGAGACCATCTCCAGCGTCATCCGCGAGCGCTTCCGGCTCGAGGGCAAGATCGACGCGCTCACCGCCCAGGGCAAGCTGCAGGGCTGGGTGGTGGCCGCCATGCCGGCCATCCTCGGCATGGTGCTCAACTACATGCGGCCGGACCTGATGGAGCCGATGATGGACCACTGGTTCGGGTATGTGCTCGTGACCGTCATCGCCATCATGGAAGTGCTCGGCGTGATCATCATCCGGCGCATCGTCAACATCGACATCTAAGGAGTGGCCGTGAGCGACATCCTCACCAATACGTTGATGGGGGGCTCTGCGCTGATGTTCGCGGCGTCGATGGGCTTCCTCGGCTTTGGCGTCTACCAGAACTACTTCTCGCAATTCGTCAACGAGGTGCGCGACGAGTCGAGCGGTGGCATGGCCGGCATGGGCTCGGTCACCATCCGCAAGCTCGGCGCGCTCAACCGGCGGCTGATGTGGCCGGGCTACGAGACGAAGATGCGCAAGAAGCTCATCAAGGCCGGTGAGCCCAATGCCCTCAAGCCCGAGGACATCATGGCGCTGCAGGAGATCAGCGCCGTGGTGGGCCTGCTGGCGGGCCTCGTGCTGTTCAACGCGGTGAACGAGAACCTGGCCTGGTCGCTCGTCATCGCGCTGTTCGGCATGTACTACCCGCTCATCTGGGTGAACGATCAGGTGAAGAAGCGCCACCTGCAGATCTCCCGGGCGCTGCCCTACAGCCTGGACCTGCTGACGCTGTCGGTGGAGGCGGGTCTGGACTTCACCGGCGCGCTGGCCAAGGTGGTGGAGAAGGGCAAGTCGGGCCCGCTGCGCGAGGAGCTGCAGATCGTCCTCAAGCAGCTGAAGATGGGCAAGACGCGCGAGGAGGCCCTCAAGGCGATGATCCTCCGGGTGGATCTGCCGGCGCTCACCACCTTCGTCACCGCGCTCATCCAGGCGGACAAGATGGGCACCAGCCTCGGCAAGGTGCTGCGCATCCAGTCCACCCAGCTGCGCATCGACCGCACCCAGCGCGCCGAGAAGCTGGCGGGCGAGGCCCCGGTGAAGATGCTCTTCCCGCTCATCGCCTGCATCTTCCCCACGGTGTTCATGGTCCTCTTCGGACCCATCGTGTTCCAGTTCATGTTCGGAGACGTCGGGGGATAGGGCCCTGGGCTTCCAGCTCACCATCGTCAAGGGCCTGCAGCAGGGGAAGGAGCTTCTCTTCGAGCAGGCGGAGATCCACATCGGCCGCACCACGGAGAACGACGTGGTGCTGCAGGATGCCGGTGTGTCGCGCAAGCACGTGCGCATCTCGGACCGGCTCGGGCGCTTCTACGTGCAGGACCTGGGCAGCGCCAACGGCACCCTGGTCAACGATGCGCTCCTCGCCGGTGAGCGGGAGCTGCAGAACGGGGACCGCATCGCCCTGGGGCCGGTGGAGTTCGTCTTCAAGGAGGTCGTCCACGAGGACGACGCCACCCGGCCCTTCATGCCGGTGGAGGACGACGACGCCACCCGGCCCATCCGCCGCAACCTGGTCCCTCCCCCGGGGCCGGCTGCGCACGTGGACCCCTCCTTCCTGGAGCCCCTGCCGGGGCCGTCTCAAGCCGATCCCTTCCTTCCCACCGCGCGCCTCGAGCCGGGGGCCTCGGGGCCGCCCGTGCTGCGTCCCGTGCCGGCGGCTCCGGCCCTTCCGGGGGCGAATCGCCCGGAGACGCGGGCGGAGCTGCTGGCCGTGGAGCCTCCCACCACGGCCCCGCTGTCCCGGTCCGAGTCCCGTGCCGCTCCCGTCCGCGCGGCCGCCGCTCCCGCCGCCGCCCCCGTGCGCGCCTCGTCCGGTGCCGACGGCCTGTCCGCCGCCGACAAGGCCCGGCGCCGCCGCGAGCTGAATGAAACCCTGGGCGGCCAGCTCGCCCTGTGGTGGCTCGAGCTGTCCCGCGGGGGGAAGATCGCCCTGGCCAGCGTGGCGTTCGTGTTGCTGGCGGGCGCGGTGGGCGCGCTCGCCGTCGTCTTCCGGCCCGCGCTGGAAGGGGTGTCCCGGGGCCCGGAGCCCACGTCGCTCGGCCTCCAGGTGGTGCCGGACTCGTTCGGCCTGGGCGAGGGCGTGACGTGGGAGCAGCCGGACCAGAAGCTCTTCGACTTCGAGTTCGTCTCGCCCACGCGCGCCGTCGCCGTCCTGCGCTACCAGGCCAGCGGCATCTCCAAGGACGAGGTCAGCCTCACCGTCAACGCCACGTCCCTGGGCTCGGTGCCTCCGGACCTGGCCACCTCCTCCGAGCGGGAGATCCAGCAGATCATCTCGCCCACCGCGCTCAAGCGGAACGAGCGCAACCAGTTCGTCTTCGACAACGTCCGCAACCCCCCCGGCCGTGACACCTGGCGGGTGTGGAACCTGCGGCTGGAGATCATCCCCGTGCCGGACCTGCCCCCGGGCGAGCTGCTGGAGACGGCGCGCGACTACGTGGCCCGGGCGCGCGAGTTCTACGATCGCAAGGACGTCGGCGCGGAGAACCTCTCGATGGCCTGGGAGAACTACCGCTCGGCGTGGATCACCCTCGAGGCCCTGGACGAGAAGCCCGAGCTGTACGATGACGTGCGGCACATGATGGGCCAGGTGGCGGTGGACCTGGACCACAAGTGCGGACAGCTGATGCTGGAATTCCAGCGGTACCTCCAGTTCAAGGACAAGAAGCGGGCCAGGCGCATGGTCGATGAGATCCTCCGGCGCTTCCCTACACCGGCGCATCGCTGTCACAATCTGGCGCTCGAAAAAGCCAACGAGAACGGGCTGTGAGGCCCGTGTCCGTGCACCCAACGAAGTGGTGACTTCCCATGTCGAACGGTTCTCCTCCCGCACGCCGTCGTCCCACGACGGACACCCCCTCGGGCGGCTCTGCCTCGGGTGGCTCCACCAGCCAGCGCCCCTCGGTGCGCAGGACCGCCACGGGTGCGGCCCCTGTCACCCGTCCCGCGCCCGCGGTGCCGGTGATGGGCACGAAGCTGGTGTGCTCGGCCGGCCCGGCTGCCGGTAGCGAGTTCGCGCTGGAGGAGGGCGAGTACGTCATCGGCCGCGCCAACGACAACCCCATCTGCATCCCGGACACCTCGGTGTCCCGCAAGCACGTGCTCATCCGCCGCGTGGGCGGCGGCTGGGAGGTGAGCGACCTGGGCTCCGGCAACGGCACCCTCCTCAACGGGGAGCCCCTCACCACCGAGATGCCGCTGTCCCACAGCGACACCCTCACGCTCGGCGACACGGAGCTGACGTTCAACGATTCCTCCAACGCCACGATGATGATGCCCATGCCGTCGGCGCCTCCGCCGCGGCCGGGCCGCTCCAGCACCCGCTCCGCCGCTCCGGCCGCCGCTCCGGCCGCCGCGGGTGGGGAGGAGGAGGGTGGGGCGCTCGCCGCTGCTCCGCGCCGTCCGCCGCCCCGGCCCGACACCCGCGTGCGCAGCACCCGTGGCCGTGCGGCGGTGACGCCCGCGGATCCGGCGGCGCAGCAGCGCAAGAAGCGCCTGCTCATCCTCACCGCGGCCGTCTTCGTGATGCTGGTGGGTGTGCTGGCCGTCATGAAGGTCCAGCAGCAGCGCAACGCCGAGGTCGAGGCCCGCAAGGCGCAGCTCGCCCAGCAGCGGCGCGAGGAGATCGACGCGCTCTTCCAGGAGGCCAAGAACCTCATCCGCGACGGCAAGTGGGCGGATGCCAAGGCGCGGCTGCTCGAGCTCCAGGAGGTGGAGCCCGGCTACGTGCAGCTGCCGGACTACCTGGCGCGCGTGGAGAAGGAGATCCCCAACCAGGAGGCGCTCGACGCGGCCGAGGCGGCGCTGAACAAGGATCAGCTCGGCGGAGCGGCGGCCTCGCTGGCCAAGGTGGGCAAGGACACCCAGCTCTTCGAGAAGGTGCGCCAGCTGCGCACGAGCCTGAAGGACAAGGCGGACAAGCGCGTGCGTGACGCGCTGGCCCTGCTGGAGCAGAAGCAGCTGGATCAGGCCAAGGCCATCACCGACGACGTGCTCGCGGCCGATCCGGAGCACCGCGACGCCAAGGTCATCAACGAGCAGGCGGCACGCGCCATCGCCATCCGCGACGCGCCTCCTCCGCCTCCCACGGTCAAGGAGGCGCCCAAGCCCTGGGACCAGGCCGTGGATCGCTTCCGCGACGGCGATCTCAACGGCGCCGTGGCCATGGCCAATGCCTGCGCCAGCAAGAACTCGCAGTGCAAGACGCTGATGGCGCAGATGGCGGACTTCGGCAACCTCTACAAGAAGCTGGAGGACCTGGACGCCAAGGGCCTGGCGCGCCTGTTGGACCTGGACAAGAAGATCACCAAGGGCCAGGGCAGCAAGCTGTCGCGCAACGCGGGCACGCGCGCGGCCAACATCTTCTTCAAGACCGCCTCGGCCGCGAAGGCCTCCGGCCAGTACGGCCGCGCCATGGACAATGCCCAGCGCGCCCTCCAGGCCGACCCCGGCCATACCGGTGCCAAGAACATCGTCGACGAGCTGCGCCAGAAGGCGAAGGATCTCTACCTGTTCGCCTACTCCCTCAAGGACAGCAATCCCGAGGACGCCGTGCCCAAGTTCCGCGAGGTCATGGCCATGACCCCCTCGGACGACGAGACGCACCAGAAGGCCAAGACCTGGGTCGAGAAGCTCAAGTGAACAAGAAACGGCGAGGCACTGGAGAGACTCCGCCGGACGCCACCGACGGACAGAGGGATCTCTTCGGCGGCTCGCTCGGCGTGGCCCCCAAGCGCCCGGTGGTGGCGGCCCCGAAGCCGCCCCCCGAGCCACCCCCTCCGCCCCCCACGCCTCCGCTTCCCTCGGAGCTGGGGGACGTGTCCGCGGCGCTGCCGTCCCTGCCCGGAGCGCCCTCGCGGACGCCCCCGGCGCGCACGGTGCTCACCGTGGGTGAGCTCACCCAGCAGCTCAAGCTGACGATCGAGTCGCGCTTCCCGCGCGTGCTGGTGCGCGGCGAGGTGTCCGGCTTCCGGGGCCCCAACGCCCGCGGCCACCTGTACTTCTCGCTCAAGGACGCCGAGGCCTCGCTCGAGGTGAAGATGTGGGCCTCGCAGGCGGCGCGGCTGCGCTTCGCCCTGCGCGACGGGCTGGCCGTGGTGGCCGAGGGCAGCGTGGACGTGTATGCGCCCGCCGGCCGCTACAGCCTCATCGCCCAGAAGCTGGAGCCGGAAGGGGAGGGCGCGCTGGCGCTCGCCTTCGAGCAGCTCAAGGCGCGGCTCGCGGCCGAGGGCCTCATCGGCGACAACCGCATCCGCCCGCCCCGCCCGCTGCCCTTCCTGCCCCGGCGCATCGGCGTGGTGACGAGCCGCACCGGCGCGGCGCTGCAGGACTTCCTGCGCGTGCTGCACTCGCGCAACCCACGCCTGTCCGTGCTGCTGTGCGACGCACGCGTGCAGGGCGAGGGCTCCGCCGAGGAGGTGGCCCGCGGCATCGAGCGCCTGTCCCGCACGGACGTGGACGTCATCGTGGTCACGCGCGGCGGCGGCTCGAAGGAGGACCTCTGGACGTTCAACGAGGAGCGGGTGGCGCGCGCCATCTTCGCCTCGCCGGTGCCGGTGGTGTCCGCCATCGGCCATGAGATTGATTTCTCCATCTCCGACTTCGTGGCGGACTGGCGCGCGCCCACGCCCAGCGCGGCGGCCGAGCGGCTCGCCCCGGTGCTGCAGGACCTGGAGTACTCGCTGGCCACGCAGTCGTTGAGGCTGCGCAAGGCGGCCGAGCGCCGGGTGCTGGAGCTGCGCGAGCGGATGGGCGCCCTGCGCGGGCGGGTGGTGGATCCGCGGCGGCGGCTGTCCACGGAGCGGCTGAGGCTGTCGGACGCCGAGGACGCGATGACGCGGGTGCTGCGCCAGGTGCTGCGCGATCGGCGCGAGGAGCTCCGGGCGCACAGCGAGCACCTGCAGCGTCAGCGTCCCCAGGCCCGGCTCGCCGAGCAGCGGGCGCGGCTGGTGCAGCTGTCGGCGCGGTTGAAGGACGCGGTGCGGGCGGACGTGGCGGCACGGCGGGCGGGCGCGGCCCGGGCCCGGCTGGAGCTGGAGCGCAACTCCCCCCTGGCCCGGGTGGCGGAGCTGCGGGCCCGGTTGGCCGAGCGGAAGGCCCAGATGGTCGCCCTGGAGAAAGACACCCTGGCGTCGGCACAGCGGCACTTCCAGCGGCTAGAAGGACGGCTGGATGCCATGAGCCCGCTGAAGGTCATGTCCCGCGGCTACGCGGTGGCCTTCCGCAAGCGGGACGGGGGGGTGGTGCGTTCCATCTCGGACGTTCAGCCCGGCGAGGTGCTGGGCATCAAGTTCGCCAGCAATGGGGCGAAGACACTCCAGGGGTGCGAGGAGATTGAAGCCACGGTCACCTCGGTGAAGGGTCCGGTGGATTGCTGACGTCCGGGCGAAGGTCCCCCTGGCACCCGGGCGGGCGCCTCCTCTAGAGTCCGCGGCTCTTTTCTCGTCGAGGTGGACCGGAAGTGGCGAAGGACAGCAAGGGCAAGGCGGCGGAGGAGGTCCCCGAGCAGTACGGGGACGTGGTGCAGCGGCTCGAGGACGTGGTGGCGCGGCTGGAGGGCGGCACCCTGACGCTGGAGGAGTCGCTCAAGTCCTTCGAGGACGGCATCAAGCTGGTGCGCCGGGGCGAGCAGCTGCTCAACGCGGCGGAGAAGCGGATTGAAGAGCTGTTGAACGAGGACGGGCGGGACGCGGTGGTCCCCCTGCAGGCGGGCGTGAAGCCCCCGGCCATGCCCTCGACTCCTGCACCGGCCCCGTCGCGGGGCACCTCGGGGGCAGCCAGGTCGGCGCCGCCTCCCGAGGATGACGTGCCGTTCTAGGCCCACGGCTGTAGAGCTATCCGTACCGCCCATGCCCAAGCCCAAGGTCACCATTGTCGACGACGACCGCGATACGCGGGAGTTGCTCTCGTTCGCCCTGGAGTCGGAGGGCTTCGAGGTCAACGCCGCGGCCAATGGGCTGCGGCTGATCTCCTCCCTGCAGCTCAAGCGGCCGGACATCATCCTCATGGACGTGAACATGTCCTGGATCGACGGCTTCGAGCTGTGCAAGGCGGTGAAGAAGAACGAGCAGTTCCGGGACATCCCCGTCATCTTCATCAGCGGGCGCGGGGAGCCGGAGGATCGGCGGCGCGGGCGGGAGGCCGGCGCCGCGGACTATTTCGTCAAGCCCCTGGATCTCAACGCGCTCATCCAGCGGTTGCGTGAGCTCATCCCTCCGCCCGCTTCCGAGGTGCCCTGACATGTCGTCTTTCGATCTGGATTCGTACCTGCAGACCCAGGTGGAGCGGGTGGAGAACCTGCTGCGCTCGCGCTCGGACGAGATGGGCGTGCACGTGCCGCCGCGGCTGCTGGAGTCCATGCGCTACTCGCTGCTGGCCGGCGGCAAGCGCCTGCGGCCGGTGCTGTGCCTGGCCTTCGCGGAGGCGGTGCTCAAGCAGAGCAACGTGCCGCGCATGGTGGAGGACTGTGCGTGCGCGCTCGAGTTCATCCACACCTATTCGCTGGTGCACGACGATCTGCCGTCCATGGACAACGACGACATGCGGCGCGGGCGGCCCACCAACCACAAGGTGTACGGCGAGGCCATGGCCATCCTGGCCGGTGACTCGCTGCTCACGGACGCCTTCGCGCTGGTGGCGGGCGGCCCCGAGCCGGTGCGCGGCGTGCTGTGCCGCGAGCTGGCCATGGGCTCGGGCTCGGCGGGCATGGTGGGCGGCCAGGTGCTGGACATCGCCGAGGACCGTCCGGCCCACATCGACTACCTCACGCGGATGCACCGCCTGAAGACGGGCGCCCTCATCCGCGCCGCGTGCCGCATGGGCGTGCTCTCCGCCGGCGGGGATGCGGACGCGCTCAATCGCGCGGACATCTACGGGGACTCGGTGGGGCTGGCCTTCCAGATCGCCGACGACGTGCTGGACGTCACGGGGGATGCGTCCTCCATGGGCAAGCCGGTGGGCGCGGACGCCGCCGCCGGACGCTTCACCTTCCCGGCGGTGCTGGGACTGGAGGAGTCCAAGCAGCTCGCGGCGCGCAAGGTGGCCGAGGCCATCGACGCCGTGAAGACGCTGGAGCCGCACGATGGCCCGCTGGCGGCGCTCGCGCGCTACTCGGTGGAGCGACGCTCGTGATGGAGCGGCTCCTGCCGCGAATCCAATCTCCCGGGGATGTCCGCGCGCTCCCCGAGTCCGAGCTGCCTCGCCTGTGCGAGGAGCTGCGCGAGGACATCATCTCCCTGTGTGGCCGCGTGGGAGGCCACCTGGGCGCCTCGCTCGGCGCGGTGGAGTTGATCGTCTCCCTGCACCGCGTCTTCCACTCGCCCCAGGACGCGCTCGTCTTCGACGTGGGGCACCAGGCCTACGCGCACAAGCTGCTGACGGGCCGCCGCGAGCGCATGGGCACCCTGCGCCAGGCCGGCGGCGTCGCCCCCTTCCTGGACCCTCGCGAGAGCCACCACGACGCGCTGGCCGCGGGCCACGCGAGCACCGCCGTCTCCGCGGCGCTGGGCATGCTCGAGGGCAAGAAGCTGCGGGGCCAGCCCGGGCACGTGGTGGCGGTGGTGGGGGACGGGGCGCTCACCGGCGGGCTGACGTTCGAGGGCCTCAACAACACCGGGGGCACGCACCTGCCGCTGGTGGTGGTGCTCAACGACAACCAGATGTCCATCTCCGCCAACGTGGGAGCGATTCCCGCGTTGCTGCGCACGCACGAAGCCCGCGCCTTCTTCGAGGGGCTGGGCTTCACCTACCTGGGCCCGGTGGACGGGCATGACCTCGGGGCGCTCACGCGGGCGCTGCGCGAGGCCCGAGCCTCCACGCGCCCGGTGGTGGTGCACGCGATGACGCAGAAGGGCCGGGGCTTTCCGCCGGCTGAGGCGGACACGCAGACGCGTGGCCACGCCATGGGGCCGTACGAGTGGCGGGATGGGAAGCTGGTGCGCTCGCGCGGCGGCCAGCGCACCTTCAGCGAGGCCTTCGCCTTCGCGCTGGAGGAGCTGATGGCGCGGGACTCGCGCGTGGTGGCGGTGACGCCGGCCATGCTGGAGGGCTCGGCGCTGGTGGGCCTCAAGCAGCGCTACCCCGAGCGCGTCTTCGACGTGGGCATCGCCGAGCAGCACGCCGTCACCTTCTGCGCGGGGCTCGCCGTCACCGGGCTGCGGCCCGTGTGCGCCATCTACTCGACCTTCCTGCAGCGCGCGTACGACCAGATCATCCACGACGTGTGCCTGCCGGGCCTGCCCGTGGTGTTCGCCGTGGACCGGGCCGGACTGGTGGGCGCGGATGGCGCCACGCACCAGGGCACCTATGACGTGGCCTCGCTGCGGCCCATTCCCGGGCTCACGCTGATGGCTCCGGTGACGGGCGAGGACGTGACGGCGATGCTCGCCACCGGGATGGCGCTGCCTGGTCCTTCGCTCCTGCGTTTCCCTCGGGGAACCCTGCCGACGCTGCCTGCGGAGCTGCACCCGGGCGCGGGTCCGGTGAGCGGGGCGCGGTGGTTGAAGCGGGCGGCACAGGCGCGGGTGGCCTTCATCACGCTCGGGCCGCTGGGCGTATCCGCGCTGGAGGCCGCTGCCCCGGAGGCGGGCTGGAGCGTGTTGGATGCGCGCTTCGTGACTCCGCTGGACGAGGCGGCGGTGCTGGAGGCCGCCGCGTGCGGGCGCGTGGTGGTGGTGGAGGAGGGGACGACGCACGGAGGGCTGGGCAGCGCGGTGCTGGAGTTGCTCGCCGCGAGGGGCGTGAGTGCCCGGGTGAAGCTGCTGGGCATGCCGGACACCTTCGTGCCGCACGGGGACGCGCGCGTGCAGCGGGCCGAGCTGGGCCTGGATACCGCGGGGCTGCGTCGCGCCGCCCTGGCCCTGCTCGCCGAGGGAGGTGCGCCGTGAAGCCGCGCAAGGAGCGCCTGGACGTGCTGGTGGTGGAGCGGGGGCTGGCCGAGTCGCGGACCAAGGCCCAGGCGCTCATTCTGGCCGGGCAGGTGGTGGTGGCGGATCAGCGGGTGGACAAGCCCGGCGCGCTGGTGCCCGTGGAGGCGGAGCTGCGCCTCAAGGGCGAGGTGCTGCCCTACGTGTCCCGGGGTGGGCTGAAGCTGAAGGCGGCCCTGGAGCGCTTCGGCCTGGACGTGCGGGGCAAGGTGGCCGCGGACATCGGAGCCAGCACAGGTGGCTTCACCGACTGCCTGTTGCAGGAGGGCGTCACGCACGTGCACGCCATCGACGTGGGCTACGGGCAGCTGCACGAGAAGCTGCGGACGGATCCGCGCGTGCGCTCGCGCGAGCGCGTCAACGCCCGCTACCTCACGGCCGAGGACCTGCCCGAGCCGGTGGACGTGGTGGTCATCGACGTGAGCTTCATCTCGCTGACGCAGGTGTTGCCGGCGGTGCTGCCGTTCCTGAAGCCGAAGGGCCTGCTGGTGGCGCTGGTGAAGCCCCAGTTCGAGGTGGGGCCCGACAAGGTGGGGAAGGGCGGCGTGGTGAAGGACGCCGTCGCGCGCCAGGAGGCCATCGACTCGGTGTCTGCCTTTGTCCGGGAGCAGGGGATGACGGTGCGCGGAGTGATGGACTCGACCGTGCCCGGCCCCGCCGGCAACGTCGAGGCACTGCTCGTCGCGGACAAACCGTGACGGCAACCCCCGCCCTCTCCATGTGAGGACGGGGGCAGGGTCTTCCGTGCCGCTCAGCGCATCGCCCGGTACTGCTCCGGCGCGAACGGCTTCACCAGCTTGGTGCCCACGCGCAGCCAGAGCGCCTCCGAGTCATCCACCGCTCCGTAGAGGCTGCCGCCCGGCACCTGGTAGCGGAACAGCTCGCCCTTCTCGGCCGCGTCCGTGGCGACGATCTCCACCGGGTAGGGATAGGGCTTCTCGGTCGTCCCGGCCGCACTGGTGAACATGTAGAAGGCGCTGCCCGGGCCCTGCTGCGCGAAGCGCGCCACCAGCGCCCCGTTCGGGGTGAGCGGCAACTGGTCCTTGTTCACGGCCTGCCCCTCGTTACTCTGGCCGTCCCGGGCCTCCAGGAACCAGAAGCGGTTCGAGCCGATGGCCGCCAGGCGCGTGCCGTTGTTGTACGGCACCAGCGCTGCCATGTACCCCGGCAGCGGCTCGCTGATCCACAGCCGG
Organism: Archangium gephyra; assembly: GCF_042230915.1. GTDB lineage: Bacteria > Myxococcota > Myxococcia > Myxococcales > Myxococcaceae > Archangium > Archangium gephyra_B. The sequence continues at coordinate 4,584,949 of NZ_CP102578.1, forward strand.
CTGCCCGAGGCCACGCACAGCTTCGTCGAGCCAATGGTGCAGGCCCGGACGTTCGCCGAGGTCGGTCCCTGGGTGGCCACGTACACCACCGTCCCGGTGGGGTCGAACGCCACTGGCGGGTACTGCTCGAGGGGGAACCTGTCGATCTCGTACCTCACGAACCCTGTTCCGTCGGCGTTCACGATTCCCACATAGAGGTGGGTCTCGAGCCTGTCATCGTAGAGCGGAATCACGACCTTTCCATCGGGCCGGACAAAGGGATCGGCGAGGATCAGGCTGATGGTGTTGGTCTCGGGATCCGCTATCTCCAGGTTCCATTTGCTCGCTCCCGTGGGGGAGAAACGCTCGAGACGCGCGACGTTGTAGACGAAGGCGTCACCGTTGGGGGCCACGGCGAGGTTCTTCACCGCCGGGAGCACCGTCGTGGTGGTGACCTTGAAGTCCTTGTCGATGGCGAAGGCGCCCTGGTCCTTCGTCCACACCCAGCGGTGGCCGGTGCCCGCGGGCTTGCGGTCGGTGATGATCGTGGTCGCGTCGCAGGGGAAGTCCATCTCAATGGGCGTCGGGTTCGTCGAGCCGCTCTTCATCAACTTGTAGAGGAACGAGCGGGAGCCCTCCTTCCTGCACCCGATGAAGCTCGCGTTGGCACCACTGCCATCGATGACGAAGTAGTCCGGCACCACGGGAGCAGTGCCATTGACCGGCGCCAGTTCCACCACCTCGTCCACCGGGAAGAACGTGGCCGGCTGTGCCTGGGAGACGTTGGTGCGCCCATCGGCGCAGGTGACGCGCGCGGTGAGGGACAGGTTCGCGGAGATTCCCCGCGTGAAGCGGAGGTCACTCGTCGCCAGCTCCACCTGGGTGGGCGAGGCCCCGTAGGTCACCTGCTTGAGCAGCTCGTTGTTGTCGAGCAGCTCCAGGCGTTGCACCTGGTCGCAGCCGGAGGCGGTGATGAAGAGCTTGACGCTCTTCCCCACGGAGTTCGGCTCGTCCACGATGATGCTGACCTGGGGGAGGTCCGGCGTGGTGGTCGGCGGGGGGTTGTTGCAGGCGAGCGTGAGGAACGGCAGCAGCAGGGCCGGGCGCATGAATGCCCGGCGGAACGGGGGGGTCGTCATGGTGGCGCCGAGTCTAGCCCGGGCGCCACCCCCCAGACATCAGCGGTCCAGGATGACGAAGTCCACGCGCCGGTTCAGCTCGCGGCCCCTGGGCGTCATGTTGGGCGCCACGGGACGGCTGTCACCGAAGCCCTCGGACTCGATGCGAGCCGGATCCAACCCCGCCTTGATGAGGTAGTCCGCCACCGCGCGCGCCCGCTCCTTGGACAGGTTCAGGTTGGCGGTCTTGTCCCCCTGGTTGTCGGTGTGCCCCTCGATGCGGATGCGCTGGATGCCGGTGCGCACCATCAGGTCCATCACCTGCGAGAGCAGCGGGTAGCTGTCCGGGAGCAGCACGGCCTTGCCATCCGCGAAGCGCACCTGCTGGAGCAGCTCCAGCTTGTCGCTCTCCCGCTTCACCTGCCACTGCTTGGGCTCGGGCTCCAGGTCGAACGTCAGGTCCAGCGCGGCGCCATCGGCGACCTGCACGGCGCGCGTCTGGGCCAGGAAGCCGGGGGCGGTGACCTCCACCACGTAGAGGCCGGCCGGCAACTGGAGCTGGTGGGACGCCGCGTCGGCCTGGGAGTACTTCACCTGCCGCGGGGCGGGGCCGCCCAGGAAGGCCAGCGTGGCCGCCACGGGCTTGCGCTTGGAGGTGACGGCGAGGGCCAGCGTCGCCGGCTTCACCTCGGCCACGAGCTCCAGCTCCACGCTGGCCGTCTTGCCCGCCTCGAGCACCAGCTCCTTCTCCAGCGGGAGGTAGCCGTCCTTGCGCACGGAGAGCTTCACCGGGCCGCTCGGCAGGGCGTAGGTGAGGAAGCGGCCATCGCGCGGATCCGAGGCCACCGGCGGCAGCGTCGAGTCCACCGTGGCCACGAGGACGCCGGGCAGCGGCTGGCGCGTCTTCGCGTCCACCACCACGCCGGACACCTGGGCCGTCGCCGCCTGGGCCACCTGTGTCGGGGCCACCTGCGTCTGGGTCCCGGCGGGGGTCTGCTGAACCGCTACCGGCTCGCGCACCACCACGCGCTCCACGATGCGCGTCCCACCGGCCTGCAGCGCCGGATCCACGTTGAAGGAGGCGCCGAGCACCAGGTTGAAGGGCGGCACGGGCTGCACGCCCCGGCCCACCATGCGCGTGAGGCCGAGCTCGGCCGCGGCGGTGAAGGTGAGGTTCTGCACCGCCGTCAGCTTGAGACCCAGGCCGAGCGTCTGCGGCGCCACGCTGGCCACGGACACGAGGCTCCCATCCGGCGCGGCGAGCTGTCCGTCCGGCACGCCGAGCGGCGAGGCCAGTCCGTACTCGACGAAGGGCGTGACGACGGGCAGCGGCGCCTCCAGCCCGAGCCCCACGCTGAGGCGGGAGTAGCGGTTGATGCCCAGCGCGTATTCCTCGGAGGCGTTGAGCCGATCGGCGTCCACCAGCGAGCCCGTGCCGTCCATGAGGAGGCCCAGGTTGGCGTGGACGCGCAGCGGCAGCGTCGGGCTGAGTGCGCGCGCGTCGAAGGTGGCCACCGCGCGGGGCGAGAAGCCGAAGGCGACCTGGTTGCTGCCCACGCCGGAGAAGGTCATCACGCGCACGTCCGTGCCCGCCCAGAGTCCGGGGAGCCACTGCTTCGTGGCGCGCGCGCCCAGCGTCACGTCCCCGAGCGCCTGGATGAGGGCGGGCGAGGAGCGCGTGTTGGTATTCGTCGAGGCCGTGTAGGCCAGCGACACGTCGAGGAAGTCGAGCGGCACGTACCCGACGGCGAAGGTGCCGCCGGTGCGGGTGTTGTTCGCGCCCCGGACGGGGAAGTCCGGGGTGGAGAAGAACTCGCCGGTGGCCGAGAAGCGCAGCACGCCCTTGCGCCCGAGGTCCGCTCCGCCCAGGCGCAGCAGGCCCACGCCGCCCGTGGACGTGGAGGCATGGCGCAGGTTGCGCGCATCCATCCACGGGTTGCCCAGTGTGGAGGGGCTGTGCGCCTCGTACGTCTGATCCACCCCCGGAGTGACGGCGGCTCCCGGCTGTGTTGAGTACCCAACCATCTGGGTTGCTCCCGGAGCGGACGAGGGAGCGGCCGCTCGAGCCTCCGAGAGAGGGGCGGCCGGGGGTTGGGAGGGGGGCGGAGGGGGCGCGGAGGACCCCTGGGCCCGCGCCGCGCCAGCCCCGAGGAGGGCCGTCAGCAGGAGGGAGCGCAGAGGGGAAGGGGACAGCGGGAGTCGCGGAAGTCGCACGGCGGCCGAGTATACGCGGGGGTACCCGTCTCACAATTCTTGCTGGGAGCCCCTGAGTCCGACACGCTGGCCCCCGGGCAGCTTCAGCGGCATGATTCGGACCCGCGCATGAAGGTTGACGCTTTCTTGAAATTTTTCCGGTCTCTCCACACAGCTACGCAGGATCAGGCACGCCGAGGGCGCTCGTGAGGGCTGAACTCGTGGGGTCACGTGGCCGCGTCCTGGTGATCGGCGCGAAGGCGGGCAGCGAGGCGTTGCTCGCGCACCTCTCCGACACTGGCTACGAGTGGGCCATCACCGAGGACATGCAGGAGCTGGCGAGCCTGGCCGAGAAGTTGCGGCCGGATGCCGTGCTCATGTCCGCCACCGGCAAGAAGGCCACCGAGGCGCTCAGCGCCGTCCGTCAGGAGTCCCGGCTGCGCGAGCTCCGGGTGCTGGCGGATCTCACCCGCTCGCGCTCGGAGGTGCTGCGCAAGCTGCCCGTGGACGAATGGGTCCGCAGCCTCGAGGAGCTCAGCTCCCGGCTGGAGTCGGCGCTGCGCGAGCGGCGGGTGATGGAGCGCACCCGCAACCGCATGGAGCGGCTGCTGGAGATCACCCAGGCCGCCACCAGCTCGCTGGAGCTGGAGCAGATCCTCCGCCTCGCGGTGGAGAAGGTGGGCGCCGTCATCAACGCCGACCGTTGCTCGGTGGTGCTGGTGGAGGACGTCAACTCGCGCACCGCCAGTGTGGTGGCCACGCTGGAGGATCCGGGCCTGTCGCTGGACGTGGACCTGGCGCGCTACCCCGAGCTGCGCCGCGCGCTGGAGACGCGCCAGGCGGTGTTGGTGGAGGAGGCCCAGCGGGATCCGCTGATGGCCGAGGTGCGCCCCACCATGGCCTCGCTCGGCGTGCGCTCCATCCTCGTGCAGCCGCTGGTGTGCCAGGACGAGCTGCTCGGAGCGCTCTTCCTGCGCATCTCCCGGGGCTCGGAGGGCTTCGGCCGGGACGAGCAGGAGTTCGCCCAGGCGGTGGCGGCGGCGCTGGCCAACTGCATCCGCAACGCCCGCCTGCACACCGCGCTCAAGAGGAAGCGCGACGAGCTCGAGCTGGCCTACGTGGAGCGCTACCGCGAGCTGACCGAGGCCAACCGCCGCCTCAAGGATCTCAACCGGCTCAAGGACGAGATCATCGCCGTGTGCAGCCATGACCTGCGCGCGCCGCTGCAGGTGCTGCTGGGCCACGGCCGGCTGCTGCTGGAGGGCGGGTTGGATCCGCAGCAGAAGCAGTCCGCCGAGGCGATGATCCGCCAGGGCCGGAAGATCCTCGGCCTGGTGGAGTCGCTGCTGGAGCGGGGCAAGGGCGACGTGGCGCGCCTGTCCATCGAGCCGCGGGTGCTGGACATGTCGACGCTCTGCAAGGAGAGCGTCACCGAGCTGGAGATCCTCGCCGCCGAGCGGGGCGTGGCCCTGCGGGCCGAGACCAGCGAGATCATGATGCTCATCGGTGATGAGCTGAAGCTGCACGAGGTGCTGCAGAACCTCATCACCAACGCCATCCACCACGCGCAGGACGCGGGCGAGGTGGTGGTGAAGGCCTCGCGGCTGGCGCGGCCGGACGGTGACGTGGCGCGCATCGTGGTGCAGGACGATGGCAAGGGCATTCCGCCCGAGGAGCTGCCGCTCGTCTTCGACCGCTACCGCAGCGGGGCCAAGGGCTCGGGTGGCACGGGCCTGGGGCTCGCCATCTGCAAGGAGTTCGTGGAGCTGCACGGCGGGGAGATCTGGGCCGAGGCCCCGGCCGAGGGGGGCGCCGCGTTCATCTTCACCCTGCCGCTGGCTCAGGAAGTCAGCCGCGCCGTGCAGAACCTCCCGGCCAAGGACACGGCCGAGCAGCCGCGCGTGCTGGTGGTGGAGGACGAGCCGGAGATCGCCGCGGTGCTGGTGGAGGTGCTGCGCTCGCGCTACCGCGTGGACGTGGCGCGCGACGGCGCCGAGGGCCTGGCCCGGGCGCGTTCGTCCAAGCCGGACCTGGTGGTGATGGACGTCTTCCTGCCCAAGCTGGACGGCCTGGACGCCGCGGTGGCGCTCAAGTCCTCCTCGGACACCGCTGGCATCCCCGTCATCCTGCTGTCCGCCCACCAGGGCGTGGCCGACAAGGTCCGCGCGCTCAACCTCGGCGCGGTGGACTACATGAGCAAGCCCTTCAACGCCATGGAGCTGCTGGGCCGCACCGAGCGCGCCCTCAAGCTGCGCAAGGCCGAGAGCGAGCTGGAGCGCACCTCCTCGCTCATGCGCCGCAGCGGGAACGATCCCCTCACTGGCGTCTACGACCGGCGCGGCCTCATGCTGCGGTTGGATCACGAGGTGAGCCGCGGGCGGCGCTACAGCCGGCCGGTGAGCCTCGCGGTGCTCCGCCCGGATCGCCCCGTGCTCGACGAGGCGCTGCGGGGGATTCCCGACGTGATGCGCGCGCGCCTGCGCACCCAGGACATCCTCGGCCACATGGGCGAGGGCACGCTCGCCGTCGTCCTGCCCGAGTGCAATGTTGAAGCGGGGCGCAACGTCATCGGCCGCCTGCTGCCGGATGTCGAGAAGCACACAGGGATGGAGTACCGCTCGGCGGTGGCGGACGTGAGCCACGACAGCGAGCCGGTGGAGCGCATCCTGGAGCGGTTGGGTGCGCCGCCCCCCGTGCCGAAGCTCTAGGCTCGCGTTAGACTCGGGGCGTGCGCCCGAGCCGAACCCTCACCCGAGCCGTGCACCTCCTGGCCCTCGCGCTGGCCCTCGTGCTGGCCTTCAAAGGGCTGGGCGCGGTGGCGGCGCCCGCCTCGCGCCGGCCTCCGGTGGACACGCAGGCCATGCGCGAGGCCATCTCCGCGGCGGCCAATGATGACGGCATCGCCTCGCCCGCGAGCTACGCGAACTACCTCCGGGCGAAGCTGCTGAGCCTCCAGGGCAACCACCGGGACTCGGTGGACGCGCTCCGGCTGGCGCTGGCCACCGACGAGGACAACCCGCACCTGCTCACGCAGCTGGGCGAGGAGTACGCGCGCCTCGGCGATCTCACGAAGGCCGAGCGCGAGCTGCGGCGCGTGGTGAAGAGCCACCCCACGCACTACGCCGGCCGGCTGATGCTCGGGCGCGTGCTGATGGAGGCTGGCAAGCCCGCGCGCGCCCGGATGCACCTGCGCCGCGCCATCCAGCTCAAGCCGCGTGAGCCGGAGGCCTACCTCGTCCTCGCGCAGCTGCACCTGGATGGCCGTGCGAACGAGCAGGCCGTGAAGGTGGTGGAGGAACTGGCGGCGGCGCTCCCCGGCGAGGCTTCCGGCTACCGGCGTCTGGGGCTGGCGCTGGCCGAGCGGGGCGACTCCACGCGGGCCGGGCAGCTGCTGGCGCGGGCCATCGAGCGAGACCCCGGTGACGTGGAGTCGCTGACCGTGCTCGCGCAGCTCCATGAGAAGGCCGGGCACCTCTCCGATGCCGAGGAGGCCCTGGCCCGGACGCTGGAGCGGGATCCCGACAACCAGTCGGTGCTGATGAGCGCGGGCCGGCTCGCCCTGCGGCTCGGCTCGCCGGTGCGTGCGCGGGCGTACTTCGACCGGCTGCTGTCGATCTCCGCGGACCCGGAGCTCACCGTGCGGGTGGCGCTGGCCTTCCTGTCCGCGCGCGACACCACCTCCACCGTGGAGGTGCTGGACACCGCGCGCAAGGGGAGGGGAGCGTCGCCTCGCATCTCCTACTACGCGGGGCTGGTGCACGAGCGGCTGCGCCACTTCGACGCGGCCGCCACCGCCTACGCCGAGGTGCCCCTCACCTCCGAGCTCTTCCCCGAGGCGCGCGCCCGCCGCGCCGTCTGCCTCTCCCAGGCGGGACAGCATGCGGCCGCGCTCACCCTGCTGCGCGAGGCCCTCGCCGATCGTCCCGACGACGCGGAGCTGTGGGTGCATCAGGCCCGGGCCCACGAGCGCGCGGGTGCTCCCGATCGTGCCGTGAGCACGCTGAAGGAGGCGCTCGCGCGCAAGCCGTCCTCGGACCTGTACGAGGCGCTCGCCTCCACCCTGCAGCGCCAGAAGCGCTCCGGCGAGGCGGTGACCCTGTTGCGGGACGCCATCTCGCGGGAGCCTCGCGAATCGGCCCTGCGCTACGTGCTCGCCAACGTGCTGCTGGCGCAGGGGGACGAGAGCGGGGCCATCACCTGGATGCGCAGCGTGCTCGAGGTGGACCCGGAGAACGCCGCGGCCATGAACTTCATCGGCTACGTGCTGGCCCAGCGTGGCCGGGACTTCACGGAGGCGGAGCGCCTGGTGCGGCGCGCGCTGCAGTTGCGCCCGGACACCGGCTCCTTCCTCGACTCGCTGGGGTGGATCCACTACCAGCGCGGCGACTACCCGCGCGCGTTGCAGTCGCTGGAGCGGGCGGTGGAGCTGGAGCCCGAGGAGCCCGTCATCCTCGAGCACCTGGGGGATGCCTACCAGCGCGTGTCGCGGCCTGCGGAGGCCGTGGACGCCTGGCGGCGCGCGCTCGAGGTGCTGGCCCTCAATCCCGAGGCCGCCGATCCGCCGGATCAGCGGATGCTCATCGAGCGGAAGCTGAAGTTGCTATCCACGGGTGCCGCGGATCGCTAATGTCCGCTCCAGATCCTATGGCGCGCTTCGACGAGGGCTTCTTCACTGGGAAGGACGGGCTCCGGCTGTACTGGATGTCCGAGCAGCCTGAGCAACCCCGCGCGCATGTGGCGGTGGTGCACGGTTACGGCGATCACATCGGCCGCTACCGCACCACGTTCGACGCCCTCACGGCCCAGGGCTTCGCCGTGCATGGCTTCGACTACCGGGGCCATGGCCGCGCCGACGGTCGTCGCGGCTTCTGCGCCAGCTGGCCGGACTACCTCGACGACCTCTCCGCTTTCTGGGAGCGGGTGCGAAGCGCGGCGGGCGGGAGCAAGATGTTCGTGCTCGCGCACAGCCATGGCGGCTTGATGGCGGTGCACCTGCTGGGGCGCGGCGGACTGCAGGGCGTGAGCGGCATGGTGCTCTCAGCACCTTATTTCAAGCTCGCCATCACGCCGCCCGCGCTGAAGCTCGTGGCCGCCCGGGCGGTGGGCAGGGTCCTCCCGTGGATGCCGATCAAGACCGAGCTCACGCCCAAGGATCTCAGCCGGGACGAGGCGGTGCAGGAGGCGGTACGTCAGGACCCCCTCTACAATCACATCGTGACCCCGCGCTGGTTCATCCAGTCCACCGAGGCCCAGGCCCGGGTGATGACGCTCGCCCCGGAGGTGAAGGTGCCGCTCTTCCTGCTCAGCGGAGCGGACGACGGCGTGGCGAGCGTGGAGACTGGGCGTGCCTTCTTCGAGGCCGTGGGCTCGAAGGACAAGGTGTACAAGGTGTATCCGGGGATGCGTCACGAGCCGCTCAACGAGCTCGGCAAGGAGGAGGTCCAGGGCGATATCTCCAACTGGATCTCCGCGCATCTCTGACGTAGGTTCCAATTCCTTACAGAGCAAACTTCGTTATCGCGAGGGCGCTTCCGAGGGTCACCGCATGGCACAGGGCGAGCAGACGGGCATCATCGGCAAGGGCATCATCATCCGCGGCAACCTGACGGGTGGTGGGGACCTCATCATCGAAGGCCGGGTGGAGGGGCAGATCGCCCTGAAGAACCACCTGACCATCGAGGGCACGGGCAAGGTTCAGGCGGACATTCGCGCGGAGGAGCTGACCATCAACGGCGAGGCGAGCGGCAACATCGACGCCTCGGGCCGGGTGGCCATCAACGCCTCGGCGAAGGTCGCGGGGGACATCAAGGCCCCGCGCGTGGTCATCGAGGATGGCGCCGTGTTCAACGGCTCCATCGAGATGGACGTGAAGCTGCCGGACGACATCTAAACGGGCCCCCGGGCCCGCAGCACCCTTCGGGAGGGGTGGACAACACTCATGGCGAATACGGTCATTGGTTCGAGCATTGTCATCGACGGTGAGATCTCCGGCGACGAGGACCTGGTCATCCAGGGCACGGTGAAGGGGAAGATCTCCTTGAAGGAGAGCCTCTTCGTCGAGGGAAGCGGCGTGGTCGAGGCCGACATCGAGACGCAGAACGTGGAGATCGCTGGCCGGGTCACGGGCAACATCGCCGCCTCGGACAAGGTGGAGCTCAAGACGGATTGCCGCGTGGTGGGCGACATCAAGGCCCCGCGCATCCTCATCGCCGACGGCGCCTCCTTCAAGGGCAACGTCGACATGGACATCCCGAAGGAGCGTTGATCCTTGGCCACCGCGAAGGAAATGGGCCCAGGGGCCGTCAACAACACCGTGGTGGGTCAGTCCATCCTCATCAGCGGCAAGCTGACGGGTGACGAGGACCTGACCGTGCGCGGCCGCGTGGAGGGCGAGCTCACGCTGAGCCGCACCCTCATCGTGGAGCCCACGGGCGTGGTGAAGGCGAACGTGGCGGTGAAGAACGCCATCGTCAGCGGCGTGGTGGTGGGCAACATCAACGCCACCGAGAGCGTGGAGCTCACCCGCGAGGGCCGCATGGTGGGCGACATCCATGCCCCGCGCGTCATCATCGTGGATGGTGCGAGCTTCCGTGGCCGCGTGGATATGGGCGAGGTGGAGCCGGGCCGCATGCCGTCGGATCGCTCGGCGCTGCCGCGGCCGACGGGGACCCCGGTGCGTCCCGCCGTACGTCCGGGTGCCGCTCCGGCCCGTCCGGCGCTGCCCGGTGCGCGTCCCACGGCGCCCGCCGCGGCTGCTCCGGCCCGTCCGGCTGCCGCACCGCCGGCCCGTCCGGCACCGCCGCCCGCTCCGGCAGCGGCCCGTCCGGCGCCGCCTGCTCCGCCCGCCGCCAGGGCCGCCGAGCCCACCCGCCCCGAGCCTCCTCGGCCGCCGGCCTCCGCGCCGGTCCCGCCGACCGTGGCCGAGGCCGCCAGGAAGAAGGTCGTGGTGAAGAAGAAGGGTCGTTAAAGCGTTGTGGTGGCGCCTCCGCGCGCCGCCGCACCGCCGTCCGCGGCGCTACGACGGGCCGATCCAGGGGTGCCGATGAACGCCATGAACGCCGAGAACAGAATCGACGAGGGGGACGCACAGCCGAGCACCCCGGCCGAGGAGTCGTCGCCCGGGGAGTCCGCTGCCGAGACGTCCGCTGTTTCCTCCGGGGAGGAGGGGACGGCGGAGGCCTCCGCGTCCGAGACCGCCCACGCGGCCGCCGGTGAGCAGCCGGAGAGTGGGCCGCAGCAGGGAAGCGAAGCGCCCGCGAGCGGGCCGTCCGCGGCCCCCCCCGAGGTGGTGGAGGCTGTCGCGCCGCGCCGCAAGGGGCATGTGGCTCCTGCCCATATCCCGCTGGAGCGGATCGACGAGGACACCACCTTCCAGATCCGCCCGCCGGGAGACTTGTCCGCGCTGGCCACGGACCTGGCGCGGCTGGGACAGCTCTTCCCGGTGGACGTGCGCTTCAAGCCGCCGGACCGCTTCCAGATCATCTCCGGTTTCCGCCGGGTGGCGGCGCTGCGGTTCCTCAAGAGGGATCGGGTGCTGGCCCGCCTGCACACGGACCTGTCGGACGAGGACGCGCTGCTGATGGCGCTGGCCTCGGCCATCCACGCCTCGCCGGTGGACCCGGAGGAGCTGGAGGCCCTGAAGGCGCGGCTCGAGGCCGAGGGGCGGCTGCCGCCCATCGCCCGGGACATGCTCGACAAGGCGCTGTCCACCGGCGACGAGCTGGCCTCCGAGACGGTGGAAGAGGAGGTCGACGCGGACGAGCTGGCCGCGGAGGCCACCCAGCGGCTGGTGGACATCAACCAGGATCTGGCGCTGCTGGCGGACGTGTTCGCGGACCTGGATGAGACGCGGAAGCAGGAGCTGATCACCCAGCTGCGCTACTCCGCGGACCTCGTGGCCTGGCTGGAGAGCTTGTGAAGGTGGACGCGCTCGCGCGTGACAGGGCCCGCTTGCTGGAGGTGCTCACCGAGCGCTCCTTCGAGCGGCGCAAGGTGGTGCTCTCGTCCGGCAAGGAGTCGGACTTCTACATCGACTGCAAGCGCACGGCGCTGCTGGCCGAGGGGCATTTCCTCATCGGCCGGCTGCTGCTGCAGGCCGTTCAGCGCGAGGCCGCCGAGGCGGTGGCGGTGGGCGGGCTGACGCTGGGCGCGGATCCGCTCGCCTCGGCCGTCAGTCTGACGAGCTACCTGTCGGGCACGCCCCTGCACGCCTTCATCGTCCGCAAGGAGCCCAAGGGCCATGGCACCGGCCAGTGGATCGAGGGCATGAAGGCGCTCGCTCCGGGCTCGCCGGTGGCCATCCTGGAGGACGTGGTGACCACGGGCGCCTCCACGCTCAAGGCAATCGAGCGGGCTCAGCTGGAAGGGCTGCGGGTGCTTGGGGCGTTTGCGTTGGTGGATAGACTGGAGGGCGGACGCGAGGCGGTCGAGGCCGCCGGACACCGGCTCTTCACCCTGTACACCCGCAAGGACTTCATTCCATGAAGATGCAGTTGCGGCTCGGGGCGCTCGTCATGGCGCTCGCGGGCTGTGTCTCCACGCCTCCCACGCTGGGGGATCCGGCGCCCGGCATCAAGGACGAGCGCCAGGAGCTCGGCTACCAGCAGGTGCTGGAGAAGTACACGGATCGCGCCGAGCTCTACGCCGGCTTCGATACGGTGATGTTCGCCGCGGCCACGCTGCAGACGCAGCCCTTCCGCGAGGCCCGCGTGCGCCGTGAGGCCTCCTTCAAGGCCCTGACGCAGGATCGCGTGCAGGAGATCCTCACGCAGGAGTTCGCGGAGGCGGCCCGGACGCACGAGTTCTTCCTCGGCGTCCACGTCTTCAACTACCGCTACGAGGACTTCGACCGGCCCGGTTCCATCTGGAACATGGTGATGGTGACGCCCGCGGGTGAGCTGAAGCCCGTGAGCGTGGAGCGGGTGGGGCGCTCGGACCTGGAGATGCGCTCCTTCTACCCGTACATGGGCACCTTCTGGGTGGGCTACCGCGTGCGCTTCCCCGCCACGTACCCGGATGGCCGGCCCGTCATCACCCCCAACATGGAGCGCGTGGTGCTCCGCATGGCCTCCTCGCTCGGCAAGGTGGAGATGCGGGTGCACGCGCACTGACGTGCACCCGGCGGCTCAGGTCTGGTCGGGCCGCAGCACCGGCTTGTCCGGCGTGAGCGGCTGCAGGCCCCGCTGGAGCTGATCCATCAGCGCCACGGGCGAGGCCTCGCAGGCGAAGGGCTGGGCGCGCGTCTCGGGGATGAAGCCCTCGTCCACCGCGCGCCGCATCATCGCCAGCAGCGGCCCGTAGAAGTCCGCCACGTTGAGCAGCCCGATGGGCTTGTGGTGGATGCCGAGCTGGGCCCAGGTGGTGATCTCGAAGAGCTCCTCGAAGGTGCCCACGCCGCCGGGCATGGCGATGAAGGCGCCCGAGAGCTGGGCCATCATCGCCTTGCGCGTGTGCATGGAGTCCACCAGGTGCAGCTCGGTGAGGCCCTTGTGGGCGATCTCCCGATCGCTCAGCACGTGGGGCAGCACGCCGATGACCTTGCCCCCCTGCGCGAGGGCCGCGTCCGCCAGGGCGCCCATCAGCCCCACGCTGGTGCCGCCGTAGACGAGGGTGAGCCCCCGCCGGGCGATCTCCCTGCCCAGGGCCCTGGCCCCCTCGAGGTACTCCGGCCGGGCTCCCATCCGCGAGCCACAGAAGACACAAACGGACTTCGGTTCCATTTCGGGACGCTCCTCCAGGGGCTCACAGCTCGCGGCGGACGACGGTGTCCTGCTTCCAGTGGTGGTCGTCCGTGTTGGTGTAGTCCAGCGTGAAGTGCAGGCCGCGGCTCTCCTTGCGACGGCTGGCGCAGTCCACGATGAGGCTGGCCACCTCGCAGATGTTGCGCAGCTCGATCACGTCGCGCGTCACCTTGAAGCGCCAGTAGTAGTCGCGGATCTCCTCGCGCAGCAGCTCCAGCCGGCGCCGCGCCCGCATCAGCCGCTTGTCCGTGCGGACGATGCCCACGTAGTTCCACATGAGGCGGCGGATCTCATCCCAGTTGTGGGTGACGACGACGCTCTCGTCCGAGGCCACCGCGCTGCCCTCGTCCCACGCGGGAGGCTCCTCCTTGAGCGAGGAGAGGGTGCGGATCTCCTCGGCGCAGATGGCGGCGGCGCGGTGGCCGAAGACGAGCCCCTCCAGCAGCGAGTTGGAGGCGAGCCGGTTGGCGCCGTGCAGGCCGGTGTGGGCCACCTCGCCGATGGCGTAGAGGCCCGGCACGTTGGTGCGGCCGTACAGGTCCGTCACCACGCCGCCGCACATGTAGTGAGCCGCGGGCACCACGGGGATGGGCTGCACGGCCATGTCGATGTTGAAGGCCTTGCAGGTGGCGTAGATGTTGGGGAAGCGCTCCATGATGAAGGCGCGCCCCAGGTGCGTCATGTCCAGGAAGACGCTGTCGTCGCCGGTCCGCTTGAGCTCCGCGTCGATGGCGCGCGCCACCACGTCGCGTGGGGCCAGCTCGCCCATCCGGTGGTAGCGGTCCATGAACTGCTGGCCGTTGCGCAGCCGCAGCTTGCCGCCCTCGCCCCGCAACGCCTCGCTGATGAGGAAGCTCTTGGCCTCCGGGTGGTACAGGCAGGTGGGGTGGAACTGGTAGAACTCCATGTTGGCCACCGCGGCCCCCGCCCGGTACGCCATGGCCACCCCGTCGCCCGTGGCCACGTCCGGGTTGGAGGTGTAGAGGTACACCTTGCCCGCCCCGCCCGTGGCCAGCACCGTCACCTTGCCCAGGAAACGCTCGATGCGGCCCTCGGCCGTGAGCGCGTACACCCCCAGGCACCGGTTGGACACGCCCGGGCCCGCCCTCCGGTCGAGGATCAGATCGATGGCCGAGGTGTTCTGGAAGAAGGCGATGTTGGGCTGCGCGTCGCACGCGTCCAGCAGGGCCCGCTGTACCTCGCGTCCGGTGATGTCACCCGAGTGGATGATGCGGCGCTGGGAGTGGCCGCCCTCGCGCGTCAGGTCGAACTCGCCCGTGGCCCGCCGGTTGAAGTCCGCCCCCAGCGTCACCAACTCCCGGATGCGCTCGGGGCCCTCGCGCACCGTCACCTCCACCGCGTCCAGGTGGTTGAGGCCGGCGCCGGCCTCCAGGGTGTCCTGGATGTGCTCCTCGAAGGTGTCCGTGGGCGACAGCACGCTGGCGATGCCACCCTGGGCATAGGCGGTGTTGCCCTCGTGCCTGTCCCGCTTGGTGAGCACCGCGACGGTGCCGTGCCGGGCCGCCTGGAGGGCCAACGAGAGGCCGGCCACACCACCGCCCAAAACCAGGAAGTCGAACCGATGGGGCATGTGTCAGCCCCTTAATGGCTGTAAGTGCCGGAAACAAGGCGATTTCTTGAGGACTTTTGGCGGGGGGTCTAAGGTTGGGGGGCCGATATGCGAGCCATTTTCTTCCTGCTGCTGCCCGCGCTGCTGCTTGCCCCCCTGGGAGCCCAGGCGTCCGAGGGCATCTACAGGTACGTCGAGAAGGACGGCACGATCGTCTACACGAACGTCCCACCCGGCGGCGGCAAGAAGGCGAGCAAGCTCAAGGGCACCTTCACCGAGGCGCCCGCGCCCACCGCGCCCGCGAAGGGCAGGGCGCGCACCCCGTCGGAGCTCGAGCCGCACATCGTGAAGGCCGCCGAGCGCTACCGCATCCCCTCCGCGCTGGTGCGGGCCATCATGCACACCGAGAGCAACTTCAACTCCAACGCGCTGTCCCCCAAGGGCGCCAGTGGGTTGATGCAGCTCATGCCGGCGACGGCCTCGGAGATGTACGTGAAGGACATCTTCGACACCCGGGACAACATCGAGGGTGGGGTGCGCTACCTGCGCGTGCTGGCCAACCTCTTCAACGGGGACATGGTGAAGATGGTGGCCGCGTACAACGCGGGCCCGGAAGCCGTGCGCAAGTACGGGGGACAGGTGCCGCCGTATCCGGAGACGCAGGCGTACGTTCGCAAGGTGCTCCAGCTCTACTACCATTATAAAGAGCGCGAACGGCTCACGAAGGACGAGCCCCGCGGGACGGATTCCGATGGCGACGACGCGCGTGACGGGGCGGGGGCAGAAGAGCCCCGTTGACGAGGAGTTCCTCAAGCAGCTCTACCAGGGCGGGGAGTTGCTGGCGCAGGGCCGCGTGCCCGAGGCGCGGCAACTGCTCGAGCGGGCCCACCAGCTCCAGCCGAGGAACGAGAAGGGCCGCAACCTGCTCGGGCTGGCCTACTTCAAGCTGGGCCTCTTCGACCGGGCGGCGGAGATCTACGAGGCGCTGGTGCGCGACAACCCGGTGGACGCCACGCTGCGCGTCAACCTGGGACTGGTGTATCTGAAGACGAACGCCCTGCAGCGCGCGATGCGCGAGTTCGAGGCCGCGACGGATCTGCAGCCGGACCACCAGAAGGCGCACAACTACCTGGGGCTGGCCCTGGCGCAGGCCGGGGAGTACGGCCGGGCCCGCGAGCACTTCGTCACGGCGGGCAACGAGCTGATGGTGGAGAAGATGGCCAAGGCCATCGCGGGGGAGAAGCCCGTCCGGCCCTCGAGGTCCACGCCCATCACGCCCCGGGCTCCGGCGTCCACCCCGCGTCCGGTGGCGCCCGTGGAAGGCCAGTGGGGCACGCAGTTCGGCCTGGACGAGACACCCCCCACGCCCCCCGCGGCCCACTCCGAGGAGGCGGAGGATCCGGAGGATCTGCGCTTCGCCGAGGACGAGGGACCCGGCGCCCTGTCCGAGGGACAGGAGGACACGGCGGACGTCTCCGGCGCGGCGGCCACGGCCGGCGGTGATGACGTCGAGGCGGAGACCGAGGAGACCTTCGAGGAGACGTCCAGGGCGGTGGCTCCGAGCGAGCCGCTGCCGGAGTCGTTGGAGGAGGCCGTCCCCGAGCTGCCGAGGGCCGCGGCCTTCCGGCCGGGGATGGACGTACCGGTGCTCTCCGAGCTGGTGCCCGCGTTGGCGCTGGCGGGGGCGAGCCAGGTCCAGCCCATGCGGGTGGGCAACGGCAGCTTCTCCGCGCGCGTGGACGGCGAGCTGCTCACGCGGCTGGAGGGGCTGGTGGCCTTCACCGGGCAGCTCCAGTTCCAGCCAGAGGTGAAGCGCTTCCGGGGCCGTCCCACGGAGCAGCCCTTCGGGGATGGCGCGGGCCGGTTCGTGCGCGCCAGCGGCCAGGGGGTGCTCTTCCTGGAGCCGGCCGAGTCGCGCTCCTTCCTGGCGGTGGACCTGGGCGACGAGGGGGCCTACGTGCGCGAGGAGTGCGTCTTCGCCTTCGAGGAGGCGGTGGCCTTCGACAATGGGAAGGTGCCCTCGGAGGTGACGCCGGACCTGGACCTGGTGCACCTGCGCGGGCAGGGCAGGGTGGTGCTGAGCCTGGGCGGCACGCTGCGCTCGGTGGCCGTGGCCGGGGAGACGCCGGTGACAGTCCCCCTGTCCCACCTGGTGGGCTGGCAGGGCAAGGTGACGCCCCGGGTGGTGGCGCTGCCGGGGGAGGACTCCTCTCCGCGTGTCGCCGTGGAACTGAGCGGTGAAGGATTTGCCCTCATCGCCCTGCCAGTCCGGTAGAAGGCCTCCGACATGGATCGAGCTGAGCGTGCGTTGCGGAAGCGGCAGAAGAAGGAGGAGCGGGCACGGCGTCGGGCGGCGCGCCAGCCGAGCGTGCTCATGCAGGAGTTCTGGAACCTGCCCAACATCCTGACGCTGGGCCGCATCTTCCTCATCCCCGTCTTCGTCTGGCTCACCTACGACGCGGATCCGCTCTCCTCGCTGCTGGCGGCCGCGGTGTTCGCCGTGGCCTCCATCACCGACGTGGTGGACGGCTACCTGGCGCGCCGCTGGAACCTCATCACCGTGGTGGGCAAGTTCATGGATCCCCTGGCCGACAAGCTCATCGCCATGGCGGCCCTGGTGATGATGGTGCGGCTGGGGCGCATCTCCGCCTGGGTCGTCATCGTGCTGCTGGCGCGCGAGTTCATCGTCAGCGGCCTGCGCACCATCGCGGCGAGCGAGGGCATGGTCATCGCCGCCGGGCAGGAGGGCAAGTGGAAGACCTCGCTGCAGCTGGTGGGCATCATTTCGCTCTGCGTGCACTACGAGCACATCATCGACGTGGGCCTCTACTCGGCGCCCGTGGACTTCGGCAAGGTGGGCCGGCTGTTGGTGTACTTGTCGGGGGCCTTCTCGGTGTGGAGCGCCGTCGTGTACTTCCGCGCCTTCCTCTCCATGCTGGCCAGACGGGGGAGCGGAGCGGACGCACAGAAGGCTTGACGCACCTGGGAGCCGATTGTATATCCCCCCTCGCTTTCGACGTCGCCGCGAGGCAACGCCGGGGGCAATCAGGAGTGAGTGACGCGGGAATAGCTCAGCGGTAGAGCATCGCCTTGCCAAGGCGAGGGTCGAGGGTTCAAATCCCTTTTCCCGCTCCATCTACTCCAGCCTGATGCGGGAATAGCTCAGCGGTAGAGCATCGCCTTGCCAAGGCGAGGGTCGAGGGTTCAAATCCCTTTTCCCGCTCCATGAAAGGCTCCCTGGTCCGCCAGGGAGCCTTTGTTGTTTTCAGCTCGGTTTGACGAGGCCCGCACGCTTTGCCTAGGGTGCGCTGCCTCGGGCGGTTCGCCTCCCAGGCAGCAGGGCGGCCTGCCATGCGGAACGGGAATCCGTGGGGGCCGTTCCACTCCCCCCCTTCCCATGCTGTATGGATAGCGCCGCATGTTCCGCAACCTCCGAGAACTCTACCAGTACCGGGGCCTTCTGGTGAGCCTGACGCAGCGCGAGCTCAAGGCGCGCTACCGCAATTCGGTACTCGGGTTCCTCTGGACGTTCCTCAACCCGATGCTGCAGATGGCCGTCTACACGCTGCTCTTCTCCGTCTACATGCGGCAGAAGATGGAGGCCTACACGTACTTCATGTTCGTGGGCCTGCTGCCGTGGATCTGGTTCTCCAGCTCCCTGGGCGCCGGCGCCAGCGCCATCAGTGATCGGCGGGATCTGCTCACCAAGGTGCGCTTTCCGGCCCAGGTGCTGCCCGCCGCGGTGGTGACCACCAACCTCATCAACTTCGTGCTGTCGCTGCCGTTGATGATCGTGCTGGGGATGTTCTTCGGCCGCTACCCCTCCTGGCACGTGGTGGCCTTCCCCGTGGTGCTGGTGGTGCAGCTGTGCGTGACGCTGGCGCTCGCCTACCTCGTCTCCGCGCTCAACGTCACCTTCCGGGACCTGCAGCAGATCGTCGCCAACCTGCTGACGCTCTGGTTCTTCGTCACCCCCATCTTCTACCAGGCCATCACCATCCCCGAGCGCTTCCGCACGATGGCCGTGCTGGCCAATCCCATGGCGGTGATGGTCACCTCCTACCAGGCCATCTTCTATGAGCAGCGCCTGCCGGATCCGCTCCCCCTGGTGATGTGGATGGGCATTGCCCTCGTTCTGCTCTGGGTCGCCTCCGAAATCTTCGAGCGTCGCCGCGAAGAGTTCGCGGAGTTCATCTGATGCAAGCCCCATCCAAGGATGCCATCGTCCTGCGGGACGTGGTGAAGAGCTTCCGGAAGAGCACCATCCGGGGCGAGTACACGACCTTCAAGTCCGAGCTGGTGCGCTGGCTGCGCGGCCAGCGGCGCCCACAGGACGCCACGGTCATCCCAGCCCTCCGAGGCATCAACCTCACGGTGCCGCGCGGCAAGACGATGGGCATCATCGGCCGCAACGGCTCGGGCAAGAGCACGCTGCTCAAGCTCATCACCGGCATCTACACGCCGACCTCGGGCCACATCGAGCTCAACGGCCGCATCTCCGCCCTGCTGGACCTGGGCGCCGGCTTCCACCCGGACTTCTCCGGGCGGGAGAACATCCTCATCAACGGCGTCATCCTCGGCATGTCGCGCGCGGAGATCCGGGCGCGCATGGATGAGATCATCGCCTTCAGCGAGCTGGGCGACTTCATCGACGAGCCGGTGCGCACGTACTCCAGCGGCATGTACATGCGGCTGGCCTTCGCGGTGGCCACGCACGTGGACCCGGAGATCCTCATCATCGATGAGATCCTCGCGGTGGGCGACGAGCACTTCAGCCGCAAGAGCATGCAGAAGATGACGGAGTTCCGGAAGGCTGGGAAGACGATCGTCATCGTCACGCATGACCTGGGCACGCTCGAGCGCTGGTGCGATCTGGCCGCGTGGATCGACGGCGGGCGCATCCGCGAGGTAGGCACGCCCACGGAGGTCGTCCGGCACTACAAGCAGGCGGTGCGTCTCGCGGAGGCGAGCGGTCTGCCCATGCACGCGCCGGCCCTGTCTCCAGACGGAGGTGCCCTGCCCACGCTGGAGGCGGCGGAGCAGCGTCCGGGCTCCCCCGTCTCCCTCGAGCAGCTCCGGCTGACGAATGCCCGCGGTGAGGAAGTGCAGGCGTTGGGCACGGAGGACGGCGTGGAGTTCCACATCGGCTACAACGCCGAGCAGCCGGTGGAGGAGCTGGGTTTCTCGCTCTCGCTGCTGCGCGCGGATGGCACCCTGGTGTACCGCACCAGCACCTTCGCCGAGGGTGTGCAGCTGCCGCGCCTCGCCTCCGGGCGGGGGACGCTGCAGCTGAGCATCGAGCGGCTCGGACTGCTGGCCGGGAACTACACCTTCGAGGTGGCGGCCCGGGCGTCCAGCGGCACTGTCTACGACGAGCGCAAGGGCGCCTGCCCGTTCTCGGTGATCTCCACCGGCTCGGACGAGGGGCTGGTGCGGCCGGTGCACCGCTGGCGGCTGGATGGCATCGCCGAGGCGATGCCCGTGAGACAGGTCGTCTCGTGAGCCAGGGCGGTCCGGCGCGGGGCTCGAGTCCCGTGTGGCTCGGCATCGTGCTGTACCGCAACTCCCGCGAGGAGCTGGAGCGGCTCGTGGCCTCGCTGGCCGCGAACCGGGAGACGCCGGGGACGCCGGCCTTCCACGTGTGCTGGCTGGACAACTCGCCCACCGAGGCGCTGCGCGACGTGGTGCGCGAGCTGTCACCCGGGGCCGACTACCGCTTCTCCGGGGCCAACCTGGGCTTCGGCGTGGCCCACAACCGGCTCCTGGCCGAGGCCTTCGCGGACCCCGCGGTGCGCCACTACGTCTGTGTGAACCCGGACGGCGTGCTGCACCCCGAGTGCCTGCGCGAGCTCGTCACCGAGGCGGAGCGGCGGCCCCGCACGGGACTGGTGGAGGCGCGGCTCTTCCCCGACGAGCACCCCAAGCCGTACGAGCCGGAGACGCACGAGACGCCCTGGTGCTCCGGGTGCGTGCTGCTAGTGCGGCGCGAGCTGTTCGCGTCCATCGGTGGCTTCGACGAGCGCTTCTTCATGTACTGCGAGGACGTGGACCTGTCCTGGCGGGCCCGCGCCGCGGGCTTCTCCCTCCGCGTGGCGCCCCGGGCCCTCGTGCACCACTACACCGTGACACGTGAGCTGAGCCTGGACCGCGAGCGCCGCGTGCGCCGCAGCGCGGCCCTGCTCGGCGCCAAGTACGGGGACCTGGAGTTCGCCCGGGCACGTCTCAAGGAGTACCTGGAGTCCGGTGGGGCGCCCTTCGAGCTTCCGAAGGAGCCCCGTCCGCCGCGAGCGCTGGCCCGGGTGGCCGACTTCCAGCACCTCTTCGAGTTCGCGGAGCCGCGCTGGTGAGCACCGGCGCGCGCGACACGCTCCTCCTGGAGGAGCTGGACACCCGGCTGCGGCGGCTCGTGCGCGAGCGCGTCCAGCCGGGCGCCCGCGTGGCCCTGCTCGGCGAGGCGCCGGAGCTGGCCCGGGCCCTCGAGGCAGCCGGTTGCGTGGTGCTCGTGGCAGCAGCGTCCGAGGGGAGGGGAGCGCGGCTGCTCGCGTTCGCTCCCACCCACGTGGTGCTCCCGGTGGACGTGGGCGAGCCGGTGCTCCAGGCGCGCGAGGCCTCCGAGGCCGTGCCCGATGCCGAGCTCCTCCTGGCAATCCGCAACGCCGGTGCGTCGGCGGCCCTCCTGGACACGCTGCTGGGGCTGGCTCCGAGCCGGGCGGGCGCCTCGGCCGAGGCGCTGCTGAGGGAGCTGTCCTCCCTGGGCCTCGAGGTGCGGCACCAGGAGTCCATTCCCTGCCGTGACTCCACGGAGGCGCTCGCCCCGGACACCGCGCGTGCCCTCCGGCAACTCCTCGCGCAGCTCAGCCCTACCGCCGAGGCGGACGGGCTGCTCCTGGCCCTCGGACGTGCTTCCTCGCGTCCTCCACCGCGCCAGCCGGAGCTGCTCAGCGTCGTGCTCTGGGCGGGAGACGCGCCCGCCGCCTCGCTCGATGAGACGCTCTTCTCGCTCGCGTGTCAGGACTACCGCCCGCTGGAGCTCCTCGTGGTGCTGCCTCCGGGTGCCTCCCTGACGGAGCCGGAGGCCCGTATGCTGCTGGAGCGCCACCGGCGGCTCCGGGACTTCTCCTTCCAACTCATCCGCGTCCCGGAAGGCGGCATGGCCCGGGGTGTGCGCGAGGCCCGGGGTCAGTACCTGTCCTTCCTCGATGCCTCCTGTGTCGTGTACCCCGCCCACTACGCGCAGCTCGTCCAGCGGCTGCGCGAGGGCTCTGCGGCGTGGGCCTTCGCCCGCTCCCGGTGGGCCCTCGTCCGCGATACGGCGGGGGGCCGCTTCATCGCGCAGAAGAAGCCCTTCCCGCTGGGAGACCACTTCGAGCTCTCCCATCTCCTGGAGCACCCGGCCCTGTTGTACGGGCTCGTCGTGGATCGCACCCGGGTGGGCGCCCTGCCGCTGGAGGTGGCGGATCCGGTGGAGGCCCCTCGGGCGGACCTGCTCCCCCGGCTGGCGAGTCTCTTCGAGCCCGTCTTCACCGCGGGGCTCGCCACGTGGGAGTGGCGCGCGCTGGGCGCCGAGCCCCTGGCGCTCCCCGCTCCGTCCCTCCAGGTGCTGCTCCCGCTCGCCTCGCTGGAGGAGCGGGTGGCCCGGGCCCAGGCTCGCGGCGAGAGCACCAAGGGCCTGCGCTACCAGGCCATCGACCGGCTCAACCAGCGTCTCCGCGAGCGCTTCCCCGGAGCGCACGCCCGCGTCCGCTCCCTGGCCTCCCGCGTGCTGCGGTAGGTATGGTTCCGTAAAAGGGGAAGCCTCGATGTCTTGCAAAAGAGTCTGGGTCCTGGC
Source organism: Archangium gephyra (assembly GCF_042230915.1). GTDB lineage: Bacteria > Myxococcota > Myxococcia > Myxococcales > Myxococcaceae > Archangium > Archangium gephyra_B. Next base: position 4,607,377 of record NZ_CP102578.1, read on the forward strand.
GGTGACGCTGCTCGTGACGGTGGCTGGCTGTGAGGACCTCCCGTCCGGCCCGCCCGGGTCCGACGGTGGCGCCTGCGCGTCGATCAGCACGGATGGGGGAAGGGCCGACGGCGGCGTTCCGCTCCGCATCACCCAGCCCGTGGACGGCGCCGTCCATTCCAACCCGGCCGTGGCCGTGACCGCGATGATCCCCGGCGGCGTGGAGTACGGAATCTTCCGCCTCAAGGCGGAGGCCCTCCTCGACTGCACCACCCCCGTGGCCTCGAGCGAGCTCATCCGCCCCGACACGGCGCAGGTGTATTCCGGGCTCCTGGACCTGCCGGAAGACGGGCCCTATCTGCTGACGGTGTCGCTGCTGGATGGGGGCAGCCCCACCTCGGTCCGGATGACATTGGACACGCAGCCCTGAGCGCCGCCCGGAGCGTCAGCCCGCCTGGCGCTCCGGCCCATTGCCCGGCGGCGGCGGGGCGAGGCCCCTGTCGGCCTGCCACTGGTAGACGAAGTTCTCGATGAACTGCCCGTAGCGGCGGATGAAGAGCTCCCGGTCGTGCGGCGACTCCTTCACGGTCCGGGTGGCGTTCTCGTAGTGGTAGGCCACCAGCGCCGGGTGGACGATGTTCGTCCCGCCCTCCTGGAGCACCTTCAGGCCCAGGTCGGCATCCTGCGCCTCTTCCACGAAGCTCTCGTCCAGGCCTCCCATCCGGCGGTACCGCTCGGCGGAGATGAGGAGGAGCGCGCCCGTGACACACACCACCTCCCGGGGGGCCGCCAGTCCCGGATAGTTGGCCAGGGGCTTGAGCTTGTCGATGTGCTCGGGAATCCCCCGGTACGGGGCATCCGGACAGATGCGCACGCCCGCGTGCTGCAGCCGTTGGTCCTTGTAGACGAGGTACGCCCCGATCGTTCCCGTGCGCGGCTGGTTCGAGAAGGTATCCAGCGCGGCCGCGAAGTCGGTGTGGATCAGCTCCACGTCATTGTTGATGAGGACGAGGTACTCACCCGACGCGCGCGCCGCGAGCAGGTTGTTGCAGGCGCTGAAGTTGTAGAAGCCGAGGTGGCAAACGGTGTGAGGGATGTTCTGGTAGAAGGCGAGCACCGCCGGGTCGGTGGAGCCGGTGTCCCCGATGAGGATCTCGTAGGGGACCGTGCACTGCGCCTCGATGGACCTCACGCACGGAATCAGCAGCTCCGGCTTGTCCTTGGTCAGGATGAGGAAGCTCAGCCTGGGCTTGACGCGATCCCGGGCGAGCACGCGCTCCAGCTCCTGGAGCTTGGGGGACAGCGCGGCCCCACGGTCGCCAGCACCCGGTGTCCGCAGCGCACGCGTGAGGATGAGGTGCTCCAGGCGTTGGAGTGAATCCCTCCAGGGCATGAGCTGGGCGGTGGAGAGCCGCTGCTTCCAGCCCGGCCGCTGGGGGCTCCCCGTGGAGGCCCGGTACGCCCGGGCGATTTCCTCGGCGAGCTGCTCGGGGGAGTCGCTCACCGGGATTCCGAACTCGGGGTGGGCGCCCTTCGTGCTCGCCGCCGCCGGCAGCCCGAAGGAGAGCGCCTGGGCCAGGCCCAGGTTGAAGCCCTCCCACTGGGAGGTGCTCAGGTAGAAGTCGCTGTCGAGGTACGCCCCGACCAGCTCATCGTCCGTCAGGTTGGGGGAGGGGATGAGCCCCTGGGCCCTGGCCCAGTCGGCATCCGACTCCTCGCACCGCCCGACGAGCACGAACTTCACCTTGTCCGCCAGCTCCGGGTGCCTGGCGCGCAGCTCCTTCTTCACCCCCGCGTAGAGGTCCACCCCCTTGTACTGGCGCTCGAGGGCGAAGAAGCGGGTGACATTGAGCACGAGGAAGTCGTCCGCCCCGACACCCAGCCTGCTCCGGAAGCCTCCGGCCAGCCGCTGGAGATCGTTGCGGCGCTTGAGGAGGTGGTCGTTCCCCTGCCAGTTCACCACGGCCCGGTGCAGCCTGGAGTCGCGGCGGATGAAGTCGGAGATGCTGACGACCAGGTCGGCCTTCTCCGAGAAGTGGATCTTCTCCGTGTGCGTGCGCTGCCGCCTGTCGCGATCCTCGAACCACTCGGAGGCGGGCTCCCCATGGTCGTAGAAGACGCGGAAGGTGGAGTCCGGCAGCTGGGGCAGGCAGGAGAAGAACGGCGGCGTATGCGCGAGGACGGCGTGTGGCCGATGCTCACGGAGCCATTGCGTGGCCTCCTGCTCGTCCCGAACGCGGCGCAGCTCGAGCTGCCCGCTCCTCACGTACGCGGCGAAGCGGCCGGAGAAGTAGTCATCGTGCTCGCGCACCAGCAGCGTCACCTGGTAGCCACGGCCGAGGAAGTACTCGAGCTGCTCGGCGACGACCACGTCCACCCCGTAGCCCTTCGTGAAACGGACGGTCAGGATGGCGAGCCGGGCCGCCGGAGGGACAGGGGACGCGGTGGGAGCCGTCCGCCAGGCGAGCTGTGCGCGCGTGCCCAGCTTGCGCACGTTGCGAACCACGGCTCCCGAGAGGACGTGAACGCCCTCCTTGCGCAGGATCTCGAGGGCTCTCAGAACGAGTCGAGTAGGTGATTTCATGATCGTCAGGGGGGAGGCCCGTGTGCGGGGGACGCTCCGCTCCGGAGCCCGGCCCGTTTCATTTCGCGTATTTGGAGAGCCAGGGGGTCCGCACGCGAGGAGGCCAGGCCAGCCCGGCGTCGGTTCCGTTCAGCGTGAGGTTGGGATTGTAGAAGGCGTCCGTCTCCAGGGCGCGGCCCCAACGCCGCAGCATGTACTGGATCTCCCCGTGGAACCGGCTCCGCTGGGCGGGCGTCTCATCGCTGCCCCGTGAGATCGACTCGTGGTGGTAGAGCACGGCGTGGGACGCCCAGAGGTTGCGCAGCCCGAGCTCGCCGACGCGCAGGCAGAGGTCCACGTCATTGAAGGCGACGCTGAGCTGCCGCTCGTTGAGCCCCCCCACCTGCTTGAAGACGTCGGTGCGCAAGGCCAGGCACGCGGCCGTGACGGCGGACGCCTGGTGGGTGTACCGCGTGCGCGCGTGCTGGGCGTCCGGTTCGAGCCGGTGCAGGTGGCCCGCGACACCCCCGAGCCCGAGCACCACCCCCACGTGCTGCAGCCGCCCATCGGGGTAGAGCAGTTTGGCTCCCACCGCGCCCACCTCGGGGCGGATCGCCTGGCTGACCAGCTCCTCCAACCAATCCTCGGAGATGACCTCGATGTCATCGTTGAGGAGCACGAGGACCGAGCCGCGAGCGGAACGGGCGGCGAAGTTGTTGATGGCGGAGTAGTTGAAGGGGTGCGGGTAGCGCAGCACCCGGGCCTGCTGCTGGCTCTCGAGCGAGTGCAGGTAGCTGAGGGTGAGCTCATCCTCGCTCTGGTTGTCGACGACGAGGATCTCGTACTCGCTGTACGTCGTCTTGCTCCGGATGCTCTCGATGCAGGGGCGGAGCACCCCGTACCCATCCCGGGTGGGGATGATGATGCTGACGAGCGGGCGGCTCATCGGCAGGGGGTGGCGGATCCGCAGCGAGTGCTCGCTGTCACTGGAGAGCTGGGCCGCGGGGTGCAGGGCCTGGACACACTCGCGCCGGACCTCCAGCGTCTCCGAGGCCCAGCGTGCCTCCACCTCCTGGGCGGGAAGGGGCGAGTGGTAGAGCACGCGCGGGAGGTGCTGCACCGCTTGGGGACTGGCCGACGCCAGGCACTGGGTGGCGAGCTCGCGGGCCTTCGGCGCCTCGCGGCTGTCCCGCCCATCGAGCACCGACTCGACGAGCTGCTTGCGGAAGAGCGCGAAGCCGAGCGGGAAGGGGAACTCGAAGAAGCGATCCGGGTCCCAGCTCGTGTTGAACCTCGGCTCGGTGCGGTGGCCCTTGGAGTCGAGCGAGTCCTCGTCGCTGTAGAGGATGTCGGTGCTGGGACGGCCGTTGAGGGCCACGGACGCCAGGTACACCGCATGCTCCGGGAGGTGCGCCGAGGGCTCGAGGAACGACACGAACTCGCCCTCACAGGCGCGCAGGGCCTCCTCGAGCGTCGCGGCCGAGCGCACCCGGGGATCCTCCGTCTCGCTCCCGCCGACGACCCAGACCTCCCACTCTCCGCACAGCTGCCGGAGCACGGCGCCGAGCGAGCGCGGGGCTCGAGGCTCCTGCCCGGCCGCTCCTTCGGCCGCGGGGATGATGAGGGAGAGCCGGGGCTTCCACGGAAGGCGCTCGTAGTGCCTGCGGATGGCGCTCCGGTCCGCCGCGTTGAGCTGCTCGTAGCGGCGCACCCACTCCGTGTAATCGGGTGGCTGCGCGGGAACCCTCGCCGCGATATCGACGAGCCCCGTCTTGAGCTTCGAGAGGAAGCCGCCCGAGGCCCGCCGGGCACGCTCCTTCCACTGCTCGCGCACCTCGGGGAGCGTCTCCGGCTCGTCGCGGAGCGCCTCCGCCAACAGGCGGGCGGTACCCTCGCCGGGGCTCAGCTCCCGGACGTGGATGCGTCCCAGGGAGAACTTCCCCGGCCGATCGAAGGGCACGAAGCGGATGCCGTGGTTGCCCTGGCCGAGGTGGACGATGCACGAGATGCGTCCCTGCTTCGGCTTCGGAAGCCGCACCTCGGTCACATAGCCCGCGCCGCGGTTCAGCAGCAGCCGGGGAGCGAGCCACGGAACGTCCTCCGCGCGCAGCTCCAGCTCGAGGTGGACCCACTGGCTCGGATAGCGGTGGGGACTGGGGTGCAGCTCGAGCACGGGCTGCCAGCCGGTGGACTCCCAGCCTCCCTGCGCAGCGGCACGGACATCGCTCACCGGCGTGGGGTGCAGGGAGAGGGTGGGCCGGCGCACCAGCCGCTGGGCCTTGGACAACCACGCGGGCCCCTGTCGGCGCGCGGGGGGCTGGCGAAGGGCGTGAATCGCTCCCGAGAGACCGTCCACCGCTGCTCGCAGGGCCGCCTGCTCCTGCTGCACCTTCGCGAGCCCGGCCTGGAGCTCCTCCCACTCCACGGCGTTCTTTGATTCAGGCGGCTCCTTCCTGTCGTCTCGGGAAGTGCTCGCGCCTGCCTTGGGTGGCGTTGAAACCGGAAGCATGATGGGTGGCCTTGGCCTCGATGTGAGGGTCAACCCCCAACACATGAATAGGGCAGGGGCGCGGATTCTATATCAGGGCTTTTCTCAAGCTCAAGGCGCGCCGGGTGTTCAGCCGTCAATAAGATTTACATTGTCAAGGCTTCTGCGTCTCACGCTCCCGGTGGCTCCGCATGGAACGCACTCGAGCATGGCCTGCTCGCTGGCCCTTGGAGCGAGTGGGCCGTCAGGACCTACGGCTTCGGCCCTTGGGCGCCGGCTCGGGAGTGGTCCGCTCGAGCGCGGCCAGCCGGGCCATGACCTCGCGGCGCCAGGCCACCTGGCTCCGGGACTCCTCACGCTGGTGCTCGTAGATGAGCGCCAGCGAGTCGAGGATGGCCTCGTTGAACTCCACCTGCTTGCGCAGCATCTCGTTGATGAAGGGCTGGAAGGCGAGCCGGAAGGCGCGCTTGGCCGTCACCAGCAGGGGGCCCACCACGGGGCGGTGCGAGGTGGGCGGCTCCACGTAACGGCTGTCTTTCTTCGAGCGGGGCGCCTGGAGGATGGGCGGCCATTCCGTCTCGGCCGGAGCCCGCTCGGAGGCGGCGAGCAGCCGGCGGACCGACTCCACCTGCTCCGGCGTGGGCTCGGGCAGCCGTCCAGCCTCCTCCGCGAGGCGCTCGGGGGAGGGGGTGGTGGTGAGGAGATCTTCAGGACGCACGGAGGGCTCCAGTGGCCCGCAGGGCCTGGACGAGCGCGGACACGGTGGGCTCCGGCCGGCTGGAATCGAAGGTGAGCAGCCGCTGGCCCAGGCGCTCGGCCACGTCGGGCGCGGAGGTGGGGTGGGACGTGTCGCGGACGCCCCAGGCCTCGAGGGACAGGTGGGGCAGGGTGTCCCGGGCGAGCAGCGAATCGGCGGGCAGGAAGACGGTGGGCGCGCGCGAGATGCGCAGCGCCGTCTGCAGCGAGGAGGAGCCGGGGAGCTCCCGCGCCTCGTCCCGGGGCAGGGGCTCGTCCGGGGTGAAGGCGCGCACCTCCAGCCCTCCAACACGCATCGAGCGCGGCGCCAGCTCCACCGGCCGGGGTTGGGGATCCAACGTCAGCAGGCGGGCGCTGGAGAGTTGCTCCATGAGCCGCCGCGCGAGTTGGGACGCGGGCGCCTCCGGAGCGGCCGCGAAACCGGGGCACACGAGATTCACTCCCGGGGCCTCGCTCCCGGTGGCCGGTGCACCCAGGGTGCCCTCCAGGAAGGGCTGCAGTCCTTCGCGCACGGCCACGGCCACGGCCTCCTGGCCCAGTTGCGCCACCCGGGCGCGTTGGGCGGCGACCATCTCCCGCCTCAGGCCCGGGTCGCGCTCCAGCACCGCGAGCAACCGCGCCACCTCCAGGGGATCATTCGTCAGCGAGGCCACCCCCGCGCCCCCCATCGTCTCCGGCACCGCGGCGGCGCCATAGGCCACCACGGGCACGCCACGGTACATGGCCTCCAGCAGTGGCACGCCGAAGCCCTCGTGCCGGCTCATGGAGAGGTACGCCGAGGCCACCGAGAAGCACGCGGAGAGCTGCGCCGCGCTCACCCGCCCGAGGAACTGGACGCGCTCGGCCCCGAGCATCTCCTTCAGGCCGTACAGGTACGCGCCATAGGGCGTCTCCCGGTTGAGGTAGCCGGCGACGAGGAGGCGGCCGCGGGGCTGGTACAGCCGCTGCCAGGCGGTGAAGACGCGCAGCACGTCGTCCACCCGCTTGCTCGGCACGGCGCGGCCCACGAAGAGGAGGTTGGCGCACCCGTCGTCCAGCTCGGCGCGCAGCACCGGATCCGGCGCCACGTCGAAGGCGCGCCAGTCCACCGCGAAGGGCAGCACGGACACGTGGGGGTAGCCCGCGGCCACCAGCTCCTCGGCGCTGAAGCGCGAGTAGGCCCACGCACACTCCACCAGCGGCCGCATCGCGAGCAGCTCGTCCCGGGCCGCCTCGCACGCCTGGGCCACCTTGCGCTCGAACCCCTCGAAGAGCCGGGCGGGGGTGACGTTGTGGTACACGACCGCCTTGCGCCCCGGTGAACGGGCGATCAGCGGTACCAGCCTCGATTCGAAGCTGTGGTGGATGATGAGAGCGCTCGCGTCATCCGCCTCGCGCGGGTAGTCCTTCGCGGGCCGTACCAGTGGCCGGCACTCCTCGTCCCACTGTTCCGCGTAGATCTCCGAGGCGTAGCCCCAGCCGCGCAGCAGCTCGCGCAGGTAGCGCACCTGGTTGCCCACCGCATCGCCCCAGGCCAGCCGCGGCACCAGCTGATGGACCGCCCGGGCCGCCGAGCGCCCGACCACCCGTCTGCTTCTCGGGATTCTCACGATGGCTCCAGCGTCTACCTGCTGGGCGGTCCACACACAAGGCTGCCTTGACGCGCACCGGCCCCTTCGCTACTCAGGCGGCCGGTATTCACTTCTTTACTCTCCGAGTTCGTCGATGAACGTCCTGGTCACGGGTGGGTGCGGTTTCATTGGGTCCAACCTCGTCAAATACCTGCGCCGCGTGCGGCCGGACTGGACGATCGTCAACCTGGACAAGCTCACGTACGCGGGCAACCTGGAGAACCTCAAGGAGCTCGAGGGTGACGCCAGGCACATCTTCGTGCGCGGGGACGTGGCCAACCGCGAGCTCGTCGAGCACGTGATGGGCGTGCACCGCATCGACGCCGTCATGCACCTGGCGGCCGAGAGCCACGTGGACCGCTCCATCCTGGGCCCCGAGGCCTTCATCCAGGCCAACGTGCTGGGCACCCAGCAGCTGCTCGAGGCCAGCCGCGTGCGCGGCATCAAGCGCTTCCTGATGGTCTCCACCGACGAGGTGTACGGCTCGCTCGGCCCCACCGGCTACTTCACCGAGACGTCGCCGCTGCAGCCCTCCAGCCCCTACTCGGCGTCCAAGACGAGCTCGGACCTGCTGGCGCTCGCCTGGCACCACACCTTCGGCATGGACGTGGTGGTGACGCGCTGCTCCAACAACTACGGCCGCTACCAGTTCCCCGAGAAGCTGATTCCGCTCATGGTGGTCAACGCCCTGCACGACAAGCCGCTGCCCGTCTACGGCGACGGCGCCAACGTGCGCGACTGGCTCCACGTGGAGGACCACTGCTCGGCGCTGCTGGCCGCGCTGGAGAAGGGCAAGGCCGGTCAGGTCTACAACATCGGCGGCAACTCCGAGCGCAAGAACATCGAGATCGTCAAGGCGATCCTCGGCCTGCTCAACAAGCCCGAGTCCCTCATCAAGTACGTGAAGGACCGGCCGGGGCATGACCGGCGCTACGCCATTGACGCGACGAAGATGAAGGCGGAGCTGGGCTGGACGCCGGCGCACACCTTCGAGAAGGGTCTGCAGGAGACGGTGCGCTGGTACGTGGACAACTCGGCCTGGTGGGAGCGCGTGATGAGCGGCGCGTACCGCCAGTACTTCGAGTCGCAGTACCGCACGCGTCTCAACGGCTGAGCCAGGGGCCTCTCTCCATGCGATTCCTCGTCACGGGTTCCAACGGGCTGGTGGGCAGCCGCGTGTGCACGCTCCTCGAGAAGGGCGGGCACGAGGTGGTGGGGCTGGGCCGCGGGCCGCGCCGCACCGACGGCGCCTACCGCTATGTGGAGTGCGACCTCACGCGCGAGCAGTACGTGGCCGCCGCCGTGGAGGCCGCTGCTCCCGAGGTCATCATCCACCCCGCCTCCATGACGGAGGTGGATGCCTGCGAGCGCGAGCCGGAGCAGGCGTACGCGGCCAACGTCACCGCGGTGGCGGCGGTGGCCCGGGGCGCGCGCAAGCTGGGCGCGCACCTGGTGCACGTCTCCACGGACTACGTCTTCGACGGCGAGCACGGGCCCTACGACGAGCAGGCGCTGCCCAACCCGCGCGGTGTCTACGCCGTCACCAAGCACATGGGTGAGCAGGCCGCCCGCACCTTCGTCCCCGGCGCCGCCATCGCGCGCACCGCCGTGGTGTATGGCTGGCCCATGGCGGGCCGTCCCAACTTCGGCGCCTGGCTGGTGGGCGCCCTGGAGAAGGGGCAGCCGGTGAAGCTCTTCGAGGATCAGTTCGTGTCCGCGAGCCTCGCCGACAGCGTGGCCGCCATGCTGGTGGAGCTGGGCGAGCGCAAGCTGGGCGGCATCTGGAACACGTGCGGCGCGGACGTGGTGGATCGCGTGAGCTTCGGCCGCGCGCTCTGCGAGGTGTTCGGGTTCGACCCGGGCCTCATCACGCCTACCCGCCTGGCGGACATGAAGCTGGCGAGCCCCCGTCCGCTGCGCAGTGGCCTGAAGGTGGACAAGGTCCGCGCTCAGCTGCGCGCCCAGCCGCTGCAGCTCGCTGACTCCCTTGCTCGCTTCCACTCCGCGTGGAAGGCCGGGCGGGGTGCTTGAACGAACCACTTCGGGGCGGCTATAGCCTCCCGGGGTCTGCAACAGAGTACGTCTGTGGGCCGGAGCGCGCTCCACCCGGCAGACCTTGCGAGGAAAGTCATGAAGGGAATCGTTCTCGCCGGTGGCTCCGGCACCCGGCTGTATCCGCTCACGCGCGTGGTCAGCAAGCAGCTGCTGCCCGTGTATGACAAGCCGATGATCTACTACCCGGTCACCACGCTGATGCTGGCGGGCATCCGGGACATCCTGATCATCTCCACGCCCACGGATCTGCCGCGCTTCGAGGAGCTGCTCGGCAGCGGCAAGCAGTGGGGCGTGAACTTCCAGTACGCCGTGCAGCCCAGCCCGGACGGGCTCGCCCAGGCCTTCATCATCGGCCGCGAGTTCGTGGGCAAGGACAAGGTGTCGCTCATCCTCGGCGACAACATCTTCTACGGCCACGGCCTGAGCGAGCTGGTGCAGCGGGCGGCGGCGCGCGAGTCGGGCGCCACCGTGTTCGGCTACTACGTGAAGGATCCCGAGCGCTACGGCGTGGTGGAGCTGGACGCGAGCAACCGCGCGCTGAGCCTGGAGGAGAAGCCGGCCCAGCCCAAGTCCCACTACGCGGTGACGGGCCTGTACTTCTACGACAACCAGGTGCTGGACATCGCCAAGAACCTCAAGCCCTCCCCGCGCGGCGAGCTGGAGATCACCGATGTCAACATCGCCTACCTGCGCCAGCAGCAGCTCCAGGTGGAGCTGATGGGCCGCGGCTACGCGTGGCTGGACACCGGCACTCACGAGTCGCTGATGGAGGCCTCCAACTTCATCCAGATCATCGAGCACCGCCAGGGCCTCAAGGTGGCGTGCCCCGAGGAGATCGCCTACCGCATGGGCTACATCACCGCGGCCCAGGTGGCGGAGCAGGCGCACCCCATGCGCAAGAACGAGTACGGGCGCTACCTGCTGGATCTCATCGAGAACAAGGGAGCCCGGACGTGAACGTCGTCAAGACGGAGCTGCCCGGCGTCCTCATCCTCGAGCCCAAGCGCTTCGGCGACGATCGCGGCTTCTTCATGGAGATGTTCCATGCGAAGCGCTACGCGGAGCTCGGCATCAACGGGCCCTTCGTGCAGGACAACTTCTCGCGCTCGGCGAAGGGGATCCTGCGCGGGCTGCACTACCAGGAGCCCAACGCCCAGGGGAAGCTGGTGCAGGTGATGGCGGGCGCCGTCTACGACGTGGCGGTGGACATCCGCCGCGGCTCGCCCACCTTCGGGAAGTTCGTGGGCGTGGAGCTGAGCGCGGACAACCGGCGCCAGCTCTGGGTGCCCGCGGGCTTCGCGCACGGCTTCTGCGTCCTCTCCGAGAGCGCGGACTTCCACTACAAGTGCACGGACTTCTACTCGCCCACCACCGAGCGGGGCATCGCCTGGAATGATCCGGACCTGGGCATCCCCTGGCCGGTGACGTCGCCCCTGCTGTCGCCCAAGGACGCGGCCGCGCCGCGCCTCAAGGACGCCCCGGTGCTGCCCGTCTACGCGGACTGAGCGCCGCTCTTCGCACGGCCGGTGGCGTGAAGGGCGAAAGCCTTCAGCGCCTCGGCCGTGTGGACGATGGCCTTGTCCCAGGACAGCTCGCGCACGTAGTCGAAGCCGGCGGCGATCTGCCGCTGGCGGTACGGCTCGTCCTCGAGCAGCCGGCACACCTCGTCGGCGATGCTCCCCACGTTGGGCGGCGCCAGCACCACCGCCCCCTCCGGGTAGGCCGCGCGCGTGCTCTCCACGTCCACGTCCACCACCGGGCAGCCACACGCGGCCATCTCCTGCGGCAGCAGGCTGTAGTTGGTGAAGGAGAGGCACACCCCCACGTCACAGCTGGAGAAGACCCGCCGGAGGTCCGCGAAATCCAGGATGCCGTGCCCCACGAAGGCGAAGGGGAGGGCCGAGGGCGGCAGCTGCGAGCCGGCGATGTGGATCTCCACGTCCGGGAAGCGCTCCTTCACCTTCTTCAGGGCGAGCGCGACGATCTGGAAGCCGCGGCGCGTGGTGTGCGGCCGCATGTAGGCGAAGACGCGGCGCTTGTCTCCCTTGAGGCCCGGCTCCGGGTAGTAGACGTCGTGGTCCACCGCCAGCGGGAAGCTCCGGGCGAACATGCCGTACTTCTCGCGCATCTGCTGCTCGAGCCAGGGGCCCGCCGTCAGCCCGTAGAAGCCGAAGTGGTAGGTGTCCTCCGCGAGCTGCCACTCGGCGCCGATGGAGAAGAAGGCCGGCTCGTAGTCCTGGATGAAGTACGCCTTCACCGGGGCGCAGGTGCTGGCCCGCACCGCGTAGGCGGTCTGCCACGCCGTGGCCATCACGATGTCCGCCGGCTCCATCTCCCCCTCCAGGTGGAACACCGGCGCGCGGATGGGCAGGAACCACTCGTGCACCTGCGCCTGCAGCCGCATCGGCTCGGACGCCATGCCGCCGCTGTCCACCACGTAGACCCGGCACGTGTGTCCCATCCGCTCCAGCATCTGGATGGTGCGGAAGATGGTCATGTGCCCGCCGCCGCCGCGGCCAAAGGGCGGAACCACCCAGTTGATGACCAGGTGCGCCGGATCCATCTGCTGCCGCGCCGCCGTGCCCAGGGACATCGTCCGGGGCGGCGGATCGATGTAGCGGTATTGCTCGGCATCCCACCAGTTGCGATCGGGCGCCGGGGGAGGACGCACGGCGCGCCGCACGTCGAGCAGCGTCCGGCTGATGCCGTGCTGCTTGTATTGCTGGTAGCTCGCCATGACCCCGCGGGCGAGCGCGCCCGCCGTGCCCAGCGTGCTGCGCTCGGCCAGCGTGCGCTCGTACGTCTGCTTCACGTCCTCCACCAGGGAGGTGTGGGCCCCCCGCTGCCCGGCATCCCCCTTGAGCTCATGGTGCTGGGAGATGCGGCGCACCAGGGCTTGCGGCAGCAACTCGTACCGGTCCCCCAGGAACCAGCCCAGTCCCTGGCCCACGTCGCGGCCGAGCGTGAGCACCGCCTTGGAGAGCCGGGAGCTCTCGTTCGGGTCGCTCATCAGCCGGCGCACGTCCAGCTTCGACTGGTGGAGCTTCTCGCGCAGCAGGGCGCGCAGGCCCGGCAGGTGCGGTGAATCGAAGTACTCGCGGTGGAAGCGCGCCTCGTCGAAGGCGCGGCGGGCCTGCGTCAGGGGCGAGTAGTTGTGGCTGTGGCGCACCACCGAGCGGGGCGCGTAGGCCTTGATGTAGCCCGCCTCCAGGATGTCCGCGCCCCAGAGCTGATCCTCCATGAACTCCACGTCCCGGTAGGGGATGCGGGTCCACACCGAGCGGCGGAGGGCGGCGTTGTTGTCGGAGAAGAAGCGGTAGTAGGGCTTGTTGGCTTCGTAGTGGGCCCAGCCCTCGGGCCCGGGGCGGATGCGGAAGAGGGTGGTGTCGGCACCGAAGTTGGCGAAGTGCCGCTCCAGCATGAACGCCTCGGAGGGGATGCAGCCGGGGTGTGGCTTGTGGCGCCCGAAGACGCCGGCCACCTCCGCGTTCTCCCGCATGGGCGCGATCAGCTCCCGCAACCACGCGGTGTCATCCGGGACGGCGTCCTGGGTGATGAGCGCCACAAACGGACTGTGGCTGTTCTGGATGGCCAGGTTGCGGGTGCGGCCATGACCGAAGGTCGTGGGATCGATCTGCAGCAGCCTCGCGGGGAACGAGCGGATGATGTCCACGGAGTCATCCCTGGAGCCGCTGTCCACACACAGGACCTCATAGGGGAAGTCCGTTTGCTGGGAGAACACCGCGGAGAGGCACTCCCGCAGCAGGCTGCCCCCGTTCTTCACGGGGATGATGACGGTGACCAACGGGATTTCTTGCTTCATGGACTCGCTGCTCTCGGTGTCCTGCCCGCCGGCGCGCGGGCGAGCCGGCGGCATACCATGTGGATCCTTGGCCCCTCAAGGAGCGGGCCCCTTCACTTCCAGCCCCGCGAGCCCTAGCTGGGACCGAGCATGCCCAGCGTCGCGGGCAGCTCCCAGGCGAGCATCTGGACCGCGAGGGCCTCTGGGGAGCGCTCGTCGGTGCGCAGGCCACAGTTCATGGCGTTCAGGGTGAGGTGGGGGTTGTAGAAGGGATCCGCTCCGGCGCGCGTCCAGGGACGGAAGGCGGCGTAGGACAACCAGGCGTCGCGATCCGGAATGGCGTCGAGCCGGCGCGTGGCCGACTCGTGGTGCACCAGCCGGGTGTGGGGCGTGTACACGCAGCGCAGCCCGCGCTTGACGATGCGCAGCGCCAGCTCCACGTCGCTGCCGGAGACGCGGAAGCGCTCGTCGTAGCCCCCCACCGCCTCGAAGACCTCGCGGCGCACCATCACGCACGCGCTGGTGACGGCCAGGTAGTCCCGGGTGTGATCCATGCGCCCGAAGGGCGTCCACTGCTCGTCGGGGCGGTAGCGCCAGAAGGGGTGCGTGGCGAAGCCGCCCGGGCCGAGCACCACGCCGGCGTGCTGTACCAGCCCGTTGGGGAAGAGCAGCAGCGGCCCCACCAGCCCCACCTCCGGGCGCTGCGCCTGGGCGATGAGCTCCTCCATCCACCCCTCGTCGATCACCTCGATGTCGTTGTTGAGGAAGAGGAGCAGCTCGCCGTCGGCATGGCGGGCGGCGAAGTTGTTGACGGCGGAGTAGTTGAAGGGGTGGTTCCAGGTGAGCTTGAGGATGCGGGGATCCTCCAGCTCGTCCAGCAGCTCGAACGTCCGCGGATTCACCGAGTTGTTGGAGACGAGGATGAGCTGCCAGTTGTCCCACTGCGTCTTGGCGCGGAAGCTGCGCCAGAGCTGGGAGAGCAGCTCCGGCTTGTCCTTGAAGGGGACGATGATGGAGACGCGCGGGGTGCCCTTCACCCGGTGGCGCACCCGCAGCAGGCCGCCGTGCGTCGTCCAGGCCTCGGCGTCCTCGCCGCAGCGCGACAGATGCTGCGAGAGCGCGGTGTGGGCCGAGGCGCCCACCACCTGGAAGGCCTGGGGCAGCTCCCGCCGGTGGTAGAGAACGGAGGAGACGTGGGAGATGGGGACCTGCTTCTCGGAGGCGCGCAGGAGCAGATCCATCAGCTCCGCGCCCTCGAAGCCGTCCCGCATCCCCCCGAGCTCCTCGCAGAGCCCACGGCGAGCGACCAGGAGCCGCGAGGCGTAGTTGCACTCGCGCTGCATGTCCCGGCTCCAGTCCGGCTTGAAGAAGGGCCGGCGCCGCTGGCCCGCGCCGTCCAGGCGGTCCTCGTCCGTGTAGAAGAGGCGGGCCGTGGGGCGGGCGTGGAGGGCGAGCGCCACCTCGGCGAGGGCATGGGGCGCGAGCCGGTCCGAGGCCTCCAGGAAGGCCACGGCCTCGCCGCGCGCGGCGGAGAGGGCGGCGTTGAGGGCGCTGGCCGTCCCCGAGCCGGTGGGGCTGGGGACGAAGCGGATCCGCGAGTCCTGGGCCTGCTCGGCGGAGAGGTACCCCCGCAGCTCGGCCAGCCTTGGCTCCGGACCGGCGACGACCAGCTCCCACAGCTCATGGGTCTGCGCGCACACCGAGGCGACGCACTCACGCCAGTGCGCGGCGTTCACGGGGCCAGCGCCCACCACCACCGAGAAGCTGGGGGGCTGGGGCAGCTGGCGGGCCTGCTGCGTGGTGAGGCGGAGGTGGAGCGGCTCGCGGGCCGCGCACCACTGGCGGTACTCCTCATCGCTCACCACCGGGCACAGGGCGAGCTGCCGTGCGAGTGCCTGGTTGGCGTGGTGGGTGAACTCACGCTGGAGGGCGAGCAGGTCGCGCAACGGCTCCGGCAGTCTCAGCCCTGGCGGGCAGGGATCGGCGAGCCGCTCCAGGTTCGCCATCATCTGCTCCGCCTGCGAGCGCGTGGGCAGGGGACCGCCGCTGTTGGCCGCGCAGAGCACCTCGATGGCCGCGTGGTTCCAGCTCCCCATCCGCTCGAACGTCGGCTGCATGAGCCGCCGCAAGGACTCCACACTGGACTTCTTGGCCAGCCGCACGGCCATGGCGGGCAGGCCGGCCCGGTGGGATTGGACCCTGCCCTGGGAGGGATTGGCGAGCGGCTCCAGCGTCTGGCGGATCCACGCGGGAACATGGCCATGGCGCGAGACGGCGACCTGGGTGTGCGTGTCGCGGATCACGGCGAGCAGCTGCACGTTGAAGGTCTGCTGCGGGCGGAGCAGCTCGATCAGAAAGGGGCGGGCCAGCTGACGCGTCTTCCTGGCGAGGCGAGAGGCTCCACCCCCACCGGCCCCGTGCAGCAGCTTGCCGATGATGTCCGCATGCGCGTCGAGCGAGAGGGGGACCTCCTGAAAGGAGGGGGGACCCTTGGGTGCACGCCGACGCAGGTTGCGCATCAGCTCGAGAAGCATCCGCTCGGCGGTGGCGATCTCCTGGCTGCTCGCGCCCTCCTCCTTCAGTTCTTCGACGAGGACGAACTGGGCGCCCACCCGTTCCGCGAAATCGGCGGTCGACTCGATGCCAGGCGGCGGGAGCGGAGAGGTGTCGGGGGTCTCCGTCTCGATGAGGGTGAGGCCGGAGCGCGCACTGTTCGCCAGCGGCTGCGGAGGCTTATTCATGGGCGGGCTCTATACCATCATCCCGAGGGATGACGACTTCTGTCGGGGAGGGACGGAAGGACGTGGAGCGAGCCGTACTCTGGCCCCATGAGGGAGTTGGAGCCGAGGAGCCGCCGCCCCGGATGCTCCGTGAGCAGGCGGGCATGCACCCCTCGGTGGCCCGGAGCGCGGCTGGGGGAGGGGGGTGGAATGCGCATCCTTGGACTGTCACCTAGGAGGAGGCGCGATGGTGCTCCCGGGCAAGGGAATGAGTTGGAAGGAGTTCTTCACCGAGCTGAAGAACGAATACAAGAACGACAAGATAGGCAACGTGGCCGGAGCGGTGACGTTCTTCAGCGTGCTGGCGCTGTTCCCGTTCCTGCTGTTCCTCGTAGCGCTCGCGAGCCTCGTCATCGATCCGGCGCAGGCCCAGGTGCTCATCCAGGAGCTGGGCCGGGTGGCGCCGGAGGCGGTGACGGAGATCGTGGGCCAGCGCCTGAAGGACCTGGCGGAGGGCAACAACGTAGGGCTGCTGACGGTCGGTGCGTTGGGCGCGGTGTGGGCCGCCTCGGGCGGGGTGGTGGCGATGATGGACGCGCTCAACACCGTCTACGACGTGGAGGAGTCCCGGCCCTTCTGGAAGGTGCGTGGCACCGCCATCCTGGTGACGCTGGGCGGCGCGGTGCTCTCCATCCTCGCCTCGCTGGCCATGGTGGCCACGCCGGCCGTCGCGAAGTTCCTCGGCGAGCCGCTCGGCACTGTCGTCATGTGGCTGCGCCTGCCCTTCGCCGGCGTGCTGATGATGCTGGTCTGGGCGCTCGCCTACTTCCTGCTGCCGGACGTGAAGCAGAAGTTCAAGTTCATCACGCCCGGCTCGGTGCTGGGTGTCATCGTCTGGCTGGTCGCGTCCTGGGGCTTCTCGCTGTACGTGCGCAACTTCGGCAGCTACGACGCGAACTACGGCGCGCTCGGCGGCGTCATCGTGATGCTGCTGTGGATGTGGATCTCTGCGCAGGTCATCCTGATTGGCGCGGAGGTCAACGCCATCCTCGAGCACAAGTCGCCCGAGGGAAAGTCGCCGGGCCAGAAGCGGCCGGGCCAGGGCGGCCCGAGCATGACCAAGGGGCAGAAGCGGGAGCAGGAGCAGAAGGAGCTCGAGGAGCGCCTGCGTCCCTCGCCTCCACCGCGGCCTGCGCCGGCCCGGATGACACCGCTGGGGGCGGCGACCACCTGGGCCACGGGCTTCGGGCTGGGCCTGTTCCTCTTGCGCCGCGGCAACCGGTAAGGACCCGTGGATGTCCCCTCTCCCTTTGGGAGAGGGTCAGGGTGAGGGTCTACACGCTGGGACGACCCTCACCCCCGCCCTCTCCCAGAGGGAGAGGGAGTGCCTAGCGACGCTGGGCGGCGTTGTGGACGGGGTGCTTCTCGAGGAACTCGGCGAAGGTGCCGTTGAAGTCGTTGACCGGCTTGCCCTCCTCCAGGCTCCAGATGCGGGTGGCCACCTCGGAGATGAGCTCCTGGTCGTGCGTCACGATGATGGCGGTGCCCTCGTACTTCTGCAGGCCGTCGGCCAGCGCGCTGATGGACTCCAGGTCCAAGTGGTTGGTGGGCTCGTCGAACACCAGCACGTTGTCCTGGTTGAGCATCAGCTTGCAGAGCAGCAGGCGCACCGTCTCACCACCGGACAGGGTGTCCGTGGGCTTCATCCGCTCGTCGCCCGCGAAGAGCATGCGGCCGAGCACCCCGGAGATCTCCTCGTTGGTGAGCTTGGTGTTGATGTCACGCAGCCACTCGAAGGCCGTGGTGCCCTTGCGGATGGTGCCGTGGTGGTCCTGCGGCAGGTAGCCCATGGAGGCCTGGTGGCCCCAGACGATCTTCCCGCCGCCG
Organism: Archangium gephyra; assembly: GCF_042230915.1. Taxonomy (GTDB): domain Bacteria; phylum Myxococcota; class Myxococcia; order Myxococcales; family Myxococcaceae; genus Archangium; species Archangium gephyra_B. The sequence continues at coordinate 4,625,237 of NZ_CP102578.1, forward strand.
TCCGACTCCACCTGTCCGGCGAGCATCTTCACCAGGGTGGACTTACCCACGCCGTTGCGGCCGATGACGCAGATCTTCTCGCCCTTGCACACCAGGCCGCTGAAGGGGCGGATGACCTTCTGGCCGTCGTAGGTCTTCTGGATGCCCTCGAACTGCAGCGTCTGCTTGCCGCTGGCCTGCTTCACGTCGAAGCGGATGAAGGGCCGCGCGATGTTCGAGCGCTTGAGATCGTCCGACTTCAGCTTGTCGATCTGCTTGATGCGGCTCTGCACCTGGGAGGCGCGCGTACCGGCGTGGAAGCGGGCCACGAAGTCCTGCAGCTGGGCGATCTTCTTCTTCTTCTCGGAGGTCTCGGACTCGACCCGGCTGCGCACCTGGGCCTTCTGCCTCACCATGTCATCGTAGCCACCGTTGTACTGGATGATGGTCTCGTAATCGATGTCCGCGATGTGCGTGCAGATGGTGTTGAGGAAGTGCCGGTCGTGGCTGATGGTGATGAGCACGCCCTCGAAGGCCATGAGGAACGTCTCCAGCCAGCGGATGGAGTCGATATCCAGGTTGTTGGTGGGCTCGTCGAGCAGCAGACCCTGGGGCTTGCCGAAGAGCGCCTGGGCCAGCAGCACGCGCAGCTTGAGGCCGCCGGTGAGCTGCTTCATGGGCCCCTCGTGCGTGGACGAGGGGATGCCGAGGCCCTCGAGCAGCGAGGCCGCCTCGGACTCGGCGCTGTAGCCGTCCTCCTCGGCGATGACCATCTCCAGCTCGCCCAGCCGGTTGCCGTCCTCCTCGCTGATGTCGGACTTCGCGAGGATGACGTCCTTCTCCTTCATCACGTCCCAGAGGGCCTTGTTGCCCATGAGGACGACGTCGAGGACGCGCTCATCCTCGTAGCGGAAGTGGTCCTGGCGGAGGATGCCCAGCTTCTTGGGCCGGGAGATGGTCCCCATGTCCGCTTCCTCGTCTCCGGCGAGGATCTTCATGAACGTGGACTTGCCCGCCCCGTTGGGGCCGGTGAGGCCGTAGCGGCGGCCGGGCGAGAAGGCGACGTTGACCTCCTCGAAGAGCTTCTTGGGCCCGTAGGCCTTGGAGACGTTGATGATGGTGAACATGGGGGGCGCTTTCTAGCGGAAGGGGTAGGCGGCCGAAAGGCGCGCGACACGTTGAAATCGCCGAGACCGGCGGTGAAGGCTCCTTGTAACCCCACTTGGTGGGCTTTCTATGCCCCCCGTCCGCCCCCGCTGAACACGGGCGGGGTCACCGCGGACACCCGCCGGGCGCTCAGGGTGCTGAAGACGAGCCACCCGCCTGCCTGGTACCCCTCCGGCCGTGGCCCCCGCTCAGGTGTGGCCCACGAGGAGCCCGGGGCCGACGTAGACGCTGCCCGCCGGGCGCAGGATGTAGGTCCCCGTCGAGACGTCGTAATAGATGGCGGCCTCTCCCCCGGTCACCACCCGGGCCTCGGCCTCGGTGAGCTCGGGGAGCCGAGAGAGTGCATCCACGCCGGGCCGGGGAGCCTGGGTCTTCTTCATCGTCCTCATGTCCGTATTCCTCCTGACTGCGTTTCAAGAGGGTTACGGCCCCGGCCGGCGTTTGGATTTATGGGGTCTCACTCCCCGCGGGTCATTCGGGCTTCGGCCGGGCGAAATGGCCCAGCTCGAACGCCTCGCCGTCGAGGAAGAAGACCTTGTCGGGCTGGAACCAGACGACGGACATGTCCCGCGGGGTGAGGCCCTCCGGTATCGCGATGCTCCCCAGCACCGCCTTGCTGGAGAGCACGACGACCTGGGACTGGGACCGGGGCGCTCCTACCCAGTCCTCGCGCTTTTCGCCCACGATGAGCTTGTTCCGCTCGTTGCCCGGGGCCACGAACATGTCCTCTCCCACCAGGTTGACTCCCCCCTTGAGGGGAACGCGCATGGCCAGGCGTTTTTCCACCACCCCCCGGAGGAGCTCGTTCGGGTCGGTGCCGTACCTGGCGGCAACGGCTGCCAGGGCCTCCTCCGCTGCATCCACCGCGGCCGGCGACGCCGGCTGATGATCGGCTGTATATCCCATGGTTCCTCCCAGGACGACGGCTGCCAGCGCTCCTCCCGCGAGCAGCCTCCTCATGTGCTTGTTTCGATGTTTCACGGGTTCTCACTCCTATGGACGAGGCAGGTTACTCGTGTGGACCGTCACGCTGGGGTGCCCCGAGGCCTTGAGCTGCTCGTTGAGCGCGTGGGGATTGGGCGCCACTCGAGTCAATGGCATTCCGAGCTCGATGACCACTTCGCCCATGCCTTTCGGCAGGGTGACGCCAGACTTGCTGGCCGCCTCGATGGCAATGCTCGTGCAGTTGCGGTCTATCGTGTAATTGCCGATATTGGCTTTGATCATGGCGGAGAAGGCACGCCCCGCATCGAACTGGGCCTGGGTGATGTTCCATTCATACATCTGGGCATGTTTGTCGAGGGGCCATGTCGCCGTGCCCTTCAACTTGTCATTGAGGAAGGCACCCACCGAGACCGGAGAGTACGGATCGATCCGTTCGCCGGGGCCGAAGCTCAGTATCTCCGCGATCTTCCCATCAGGTCCGCGCCAATAGGCGAAGGTATGGCCCGTATCCTTCAGGACATTGAGCTGGTTCCTGGGGGTAATCGCCTCGGGCTTGGGGGGCTCGATTCCAATACCAAACGTATAGCCCGTTGGAGCCATGCCACCCGCCGGCGATGCGCCAACGCCTGCGTCAGGGCTTCCAGCCGATGCGATGGGGACGTGCGGCGTCGAGGTGGATGCGGAGGTGTCGGCCTCCTGCTTGGCCTTGCGGCCATCCGGGTCCACGTACCCCAGTGGGTTGCTCCGGGCATACGCGTACAGGTTGCACTCGGTGGGGCTCTGCAGGCACTTGTCAGGGGCCTCGAGGAAGAGCGGATCGGGCGTGCTGAAGCGGCCGAGGAACGCGTCATAATCCCGCACGCCCATGCGGGTGAGGCCGAGGTCCGCGTCGTAGCCCTTCTCGACGTAGTCGAGAACGGCACTGGATTCCGGGGGCACGGTGCGCGTGCCGTAGGGGGAGGCGAGGCGTGGAGTGCCATCGTAATCGGACAGGATGGTGCCTTGCCTGTCAGCGGCGAGTGGGCGGAAGGCGCCATGCTGGATGACCCCCACCAGCCGCGTGCCGATCTTGAATGGAAGCGTGAGGCCTGTCTCGTCGAGGTAGCCACCCGACTCGAGATAGGCCGCCAGTGGCGCGCCATCCTTCCGCTTCAGGAGGCGCTCGCCGGCCTCGTCGTAGAGGAAGTCCCAGGCCTGGGTGCCGCGGGCCGCATGGGCCAGATGACCGTTGGGCCCATACGTGAACACCAGGTCCCCCCTGGTGGCGGTGCGTCCCAGGGCATCGAAGGTGTAGGTGGTGCCGCCCGCCGTCAGGACATTGCCATTCTGGACGAGGGTGCGGCTGATGCCGTTCTCTTCGATGCGTGCAGGCAGGCCGGACGCACCGTACGTGTACGCATAGGCCGCTCGAGCGTCGGTGCTGGAGGCGAGGAATCCCTGCGGCGAGTAGGAATGGGCGCGTGAGAGCGACAGCCCTCCCACCTCGAGGTTCTCGGTCCCCGTAAGGCCCCGGGCGTTGAAGCGCCAGCCGATGGAGGACCAGAGACCGGGTCCCGCCTGGCTGAAGCCGGAGGGGGCGCGGGTCAGCGCGTCATAGGCAAACGCCACCCAGTTGCCTCCCGCCATGGCGGCAGCGGCCAACTGGCCCTCGGCGTTGTATTGCAACTCGGCGAGTACCTGGCTGTTGAGGCGGAGCAGGCTGGGGCGGCCGAACGCATCGGGCGTGTTGGCCAGCGTCGTGCAACCCAGGGGAACACCGTCCGCCTGGGAGTGGCACATCCGCAGTTGCCGCACACTGCCGTCTTCGCGGTAGGCCAGTGACGTCTCCACCGTGCGCCAGCCCTTCAGATGCAACGTCTTGCGCTCGGGTTTGCCGTCGGCCCTGTACTCGAACAGCTTGGTGTAGCCCTCGCCGTCCACCGCCGAGAGCAGGCCCGTCGCCTCGGCTCGCGCAGGGGAGGTGGGCGTCGCACCGTCGTAGTAGAAGCGGTAGTCCTGCGTGGCCCCGGAGAGCATGTCGGTGTGACGCACGAGCACCTGGCGGCCGGAGGCGTCGTAGACGTAGTCCTCCTTGCGCACCGGCAGTTCCGCGGCCGACAGGAAGGTCTTCGCCGAGAGCAGCCCCGTGCCGCTCTGATAGGTGTAGGCCACCTGGGCAATGCCATCCCGCACCACATGCGACACACGTCCATGGCCATCGAAGTGGACGCGGTGTCCCGTGCCTCCTGGCAGGAGCACCTCGCGCAGCCGGCCGAGGGCGTCGTAGTTGTAGGTGTAGCGGGTGTTGGCCTCGTCCTCGTAGGCCACCAACCGCTGCTGAGCGTCGAGGAAACGCCGCGTCGAGTGGGTGCCATTCTCGATGGATTGCTGCTTCAGCAACCCGGCTTCCACGGACAACTGGGTGAGCACCTGACGCGAGACGTCCGTGTGCAGACGGGCCAGGGAGCTTGCCTCGAAGCCCAGTCCCGAGGAGGTCAGCGTTCCCACGACATCCGTGCCAGACAGGAGGCTCGCGTAGTCGAGTGCCGTGACGTCCACGCCCGTGCCCAGCGCGGAACGCACGTGGGCCTTCGTCTCCAGCAAGGCGCGGCTCCGGGTGGTCAACCCGTCCACCTTCCAGCCCTCTGGGATGCGGGAAGCCTTCGCCACGGACTCACCCGAGGCCGTCTGCCACTCCACGGCCGTGGAGTTTGCTCCCGCGTCCGCATCCACCAGCGTGGTCAGGGAGATGCTGCCTGGCTGCGTGGCCGTGGCGTAGCGGTAGGCCAGTGAGAGGCCAGGGGTGGCTTCACTCGTACGGCCCAGACTGTCCCACTGCTTTTGCAGGCGCTCCTGGCCGTCGAAGGCGAAGGACTGCGTGAAGGCCCGCGAGCCGCGCCAGGTGGTGAGGGCCTGCGGCGCGCTGGTGAGGGGGTGCCTCGCGGAGGGCTCCACGACGACCCCGTCTGGAGAGATGAGCTGCAGAAGTTGCTGGGTGCCGGGCTCCCACACGAAGCGCGTCGTGCCCTTGCCCGGGACGGTCACCCTGTCGATGAGGAAATCGGGCCGGTAGACCACCTCCTGCAGGAGCAGGACATCACCTGCCGCCGAGACATCCTCCACCCGCTCCACGAGGCCCACGTTGTTGCGCACCAGGTGCACCTCGTTGCTGAAATCGAGCGAGGTGTTCGGGTGGTTGCCCGTCAGGCGGGTGCCGGACTCCAGGCAGTGCGGATGGCCCGCCAGGGCCACGGGGTGGGCCCGCCACTTCTCGGTGGTGAGGGTACCGGAGGGGGTGTGGCGCACCGTCTTGCTGGGGCACACCTCGGCCTCATAGGCGAGGTACTCCACCCGCTCTCCCAAGGCCTGCCCATCCTCCTGCGCCCAGCCGCTGCCCTCTTCCTTGAGGCGCTTCCAGGGCACGCCCTGGTACAGCGCGTCTTCGTATTGGCGGTATTCGTAGGTGTGGAGGCCGGGGCTGAGCGTGTCGTGCTGCGTCGACGAGGACAGCAGCCCCGAGTAGCTGTCGGCGTTGAGGAAGTTGACCGCGTGCACCACGCCGGGGCCATCACGCTTCACGCTGCCGTAACCCACCAGGAACTTCCCCACGCTGTGCAGGGTGGGCTGGTCGTAGTCGTAGGTGTAGCGCACGGTGTCGTAGCCGGAGGACCGGACTTCCAGGGCGGCCAGCACCGAGGGGCGCTGGCGCGTGCCGGGGAGGGTGGGCCCGCGCGCGTACTCGAAGCGCAGCACGGTGCCCTTGCCATCGTCGGCGCTGCGCATCAGCGCGGTGCCCGGTGTGTCCAGGGTCAGGTGCTCGGTCTTGCCCGAGCGGGTGTACACCAGCTCGGTATCGCCACTGCCGGCCAGATCTCCCACCACCGGGCGGCTGGAGTAGGAGTTCACCCCGGTGAGCCCCGGCACGTTCACGCCCTTGAAGCTGGTGCCGTGGTTGATGAAGAGCGAGGCGGTGCTGCCCGAGGTGCGGGTGAGGAGCAGATCGGTGAGGCCGTCCTTGTTGGCGTCCAGGAAGTTGAGCTGGTAGTCGCTCAGGGTGGTGACGAGGGTGCCGGAGGCGCTGCGCAGCTGGAGGCTCTGCCCCGTCTCGGTGAAGGTGAAGTCACCGAGGCCCCACCACACCACCAGGCTGGTGCTGGTGCGGGAGATGAGGTCGGGCAGGCCATCGCCGTTGAAGTCGTGCACCCAGGAGGTGTCCGGGGTGAAGGCGGGCTTGAGGGTGCCCTGGCGCTGGGGGCCGAAGGAGAAGGTGGATGCGGTGCTGGTGTTGGGCAGCACGGCGTAGCGGCCGGAGCTGATGCGCACCAGGTCGGGCTGGCGGTCGCGGTCGAGGTCCACCAGGCGCACGTTGCTGGAGAGGCCCCAGTCACCGGAGAGGGATTGGGTGGCGAGCGCACGGCCGGGCCTGTCGCAGACGGTGAGGGCCGTCGCCGTGCGGTAGGAGTTGGGGCGGAGGCTCACCACCTGGTGGGTGTCCTCGCTGGCGCGCAGCTGCGCCAGGGTGCGTGGCTCGTTGAGGGAGGAGGGCGCGCGGCGGCAGAAGGTGGAGACATCCGTGCCCGCGGGAGGCAGGGGCTCGGCGATGAAGCCGTCCTCCACCTGGCGCAGCAGGGTGTTGTCGTAGTGCCGCTCCAGGTCCAACCGCCCGTCGAGGTCCGAGTCCAACGGGCTGCTGCGGTGGGGCTGGATGACGTCAGCCAGGTAGGTGGCGATCAGCGGATCCACCTTCGGCAGCGGTTGGAGCGAGGTGGTGGCCAGGTGCTCGCTGGCGAGGTGGTAGGTGTAGCGGGTGGGAGGCGGCTGCTCCCCGGAGCGGAACGTCTGCTGCACCTGGGACAGGTAGAAGGCGGGCCCCAGCCCCTCCTCCTGGAAGCCCAGCGTGTAGCGCCAGCGCTCCTCGAAGAGGCCCGTCTGGGTATGGCGGGCCGTGAGCACCACCTCCTTGACGCGCCTGTCGAGCACCAGCTCCTGGCCGGAGCGCATATCCCGGAAGGCGTAGGGCGTGGGCTCGTGGGAGAAGTCCACGCGGTATTGGAAGTCCTCCCCCTGGCCGCCATAGCGGACGGTCTTGAGGAAGAGGCGGCCGGAGGTGTTGGCCTCGTACTCGAGGCGCGTCTTGCGCCCCAGCACCGACTGCACCTCGGTGAGGTACCAGGAATAGGTGCCTTTGGCGGTGACGACCCGCGCGGTGCCGCCGAAGGTGAAGCGGGTGCCATCCGCGGCATAGGCCACCAGGGTGTCGGTGCCCACCTGCAGCCGCACCATGCTGGAGAGCCCCACCGGGTACCAGGAGCCGTCGGTACCCTGGACGAAGCGGCCCCAGGGCCCGCTCAGCTCATCGGTGGCGTAGTCCAGGGTACCGCTGGCTCGCCAGCGGGTGAAGGCGAGCTCCACGTTCCAGCCCACGCCCCACTCGGACAGGCCGCTGTCCGGGGCGTAGGTGGGGAACACCTGGGCCAGCAGCGGTCCGCGCTCGGTGGGCAGTTGGAAGGGGATGGGCAGCTGGAAGCCGCCGCGGCTGACGTCCGCGGGCCCGAAGGCGGTGCTCGCGAGTTGCCCCGCGAGGGAGCCCCGCTGGGGTGCGGAGAGCTCCGGCGCCTGCACCCGGGCATCCAGGGACGTGGCGGTCTGGGCTTGACTGGAGAGTGGTTGCAGCAAGGCGGCACACAGCAGGGGCCACCACTGACGGAGAGGGTGTTTCATGGTTCTCGACCTCCTCGCGAAGCACGCTCCGCGAAAGGAATGACAGAGGGAATGGAAGGGAAGAGGGCGCTGCTGGCTTACTGGGGGGCGTGCTCGCTGGAGGAGAACGCCGTGCTCGGGTTGCAGGTGCTGATCCACGTCATGTCCGTGGAGAGCGGCTCGAGCTGTACCTCGAAGACGAGGATGAGCTGGTCCGCCTGGGCCAGCGGATTGGCCGACCAGTTGCGCAGCGCGGTGGCGCCGAAGTCGAACCGGGCGAATGGAGACAGTCCATTGCCCTTGCGGTACGTCTGCGCGTACAGCTTGAACTTGTCGATGGCCTCCGTGGGGGTGCCGAACACCGGGTACACGTAGGAGCCGAGCCAAGTCTGGTTGAGCTGCTCGTACGTCTCCAGGCCATCGCGGGTGGCGAAGGAGAGCATCGGGTCCACCGTGACGGGCAGCCGGAAGAGCTGCGAGTTCAGGGTGTCGTTGGACGCGAACTCGCCGGGCCGGGAGAAGAACACGGCCATGGAGCGGATGACCATCGCGCCCTGGTTGCAGAGCATCGCTAGACCGCCGTCGGCGTCATAGAGATCCTCGGGAGTGACGGTGACGGAGAAGGTGCTGCGGCTGGGGTCGTCCAGGCCCTCCCAGACCAGGCGCGAGCGCGTCTCGTCGGCCACGCGCCACTCCGGGAAGCCCTCCACATGGGGGAAGCCGGGCCGGGGGAAGCTGATGGCCACGATGTCGTAGGAGGCGCCCGGGGGCACGCCGGCGGAGGCCAGCCGCTCCTTGGCCAGGAGCACCTTGAGGCGCTCCACCAGCACCTTCATGTGCTCGGCGACGGCCAGGTGCGAGTCGTCCCAGGCGGTAGTGCCGGCGTTGCCGTCCGTGAGCGCCAGCAGCGCGTTCCTCGCCGTGACGTCGGCCTGCAAGGCGGTGAAGACCTGGGGGTAGCGCAGATGGAGGATGGGGTAGAGATAGTCGACGACCACCTGGGCGAGGTCTGCCGTCTTCACCTCCAGATGGGTGCCCTCCAGGTTGCGCAGCGACCACAGCGGCAGCAGCCGCAGCAGGCGGGACTCTCCGGACTGCCGGTCCAGGTCGTCCCGCATGGCCTTGAGTTCCATCTGAAGCAGGAGCATCTGCCGTTCGGTGGCCAGGAGCTCCGCCTTGCGGGCCAGGGCGGCCAGGTCGTGGTCCACCCAGTTGGAGAAGAGGCCGCTCAAGTGAGAGGGCAGCTCATCCGGAGTGAAGGAGACGGACTCCTGGAGCTTCAGCAAGGCCTTGCCGCGCAGCGCGGCCAACTCCTGAGCGGTGACGCGGCCCGCCTGGAGGTAGTGCGCACCCTCGGTCTCGATGACGGCCCGGGCATGGGTCAGGGCGGTGAGCAGCGAGCCAGCCTTGTTGGGTTTGCCGCCGGTGCCGAGCAGCGGCTCGGTGTGGCGCACGGTGAGGGTGAGCGGGCTGGTGTTGAGCGAGGTGCAACCCGCCCGGTCATTGACCACCAGGTAGAGGACCCGGTTGGCCTTGAGCTGCACGGTGTTGTAGGGGCGCTGGAGGACGTGGATCTCCTGGATGTGGCCCCGCTGGGTGCCGCCCGGCTCCACCTCCAGCAGCAGCAGGCTGCCAGCGGGAAGGAGCGGGAACGGGGTGTTGGGCAGGCGCAGGCCGGAGGAGAACGCGGCGGTGCTGCGCTCCTCACCGCCCGAGCTGCTGCTTTCGCTCCGGGTCGTGGAAACCCGGGCCCCCACATCCGACTTCACGCACGTCTCTGCCTGGGCGTACACCCTGCCGCTGAAGCCGGTAGCGGCCGGCACTCCTGCCTCCACGCCGACGCCGGCGCAGAAGGACCCGGTGACACTCATGGAGCCGTAGGTTCCATTCTCGCTGACCGAGGTGTTCGAGCGCGCCTTGTAGGCGCTGTCCACGAACTGCACGAGGAAGCCCTCGGGGCCGGTGGTCACGCCCGTGGCATCCACGGGCAGCATGCTCCCGCCCTCTCCCCACGGCGCGCCCAGGACGGGCGAGCGCATGGCGCAGGTGGGGGCCCAGTTCCCCGCCACCTCGATGTGGAGGATGTCTCCCTGGTTCGCGCTTCGGCTCCACTCCGTCGTCAGGTTGGCCAGCGCATCCGCGGGCGACGGCATCATCCCGATGTACCGGGCATGGGCGGCCGAGACGGAGAGCGTCTCCGGCGAGCGCACCGACACCTGGAAGTCCAGCAGTTGAGGAGAGCTGGCGGCCTTGTTGAAGGAGCGCACCAGGTCCGCGTGGCGTGCCCTGTCCACCGCGGCGTTGTGGCGCAGGCCGGCCAGATCCTTGCCGAGCTGGCTCAACTGCTCCAGCTTCAGCAGCAACTGGTTGTTGATGCTCTCCTGCGTGCGCTCGGCCCGCATCTCCTGCACGGTATTGTTGATGAGCGTGTCCCGGTTGGTGGCATAGGTGTTGATGGCGATCTGCAGCGCGGACAGCCGCGCGTCCACCATGGAGTCGATCTCCGCCTCCTTCTCGATGTTCATGCCGGTGTGCAGGACGTTGCGGGCATCCGCATCGAAGAAGCCGGTGCGGTGGTAGTTGTCCGTGCGGATCTGGGCATGACGCAGCAGCCTGGCCAGCCCGACGGCCGCTGGGGGCAGCTTGTCCAGGAGCGTGGAGGCGAGGGTGTCCTTCGTGTAGGTGCCCCCCACCGCGTCCACCACCGCGCTGGTGAGGGCGGAGTGGCCGCTGGCGATCTTCTTGAACAGGGTCTCGTACTCATCCCGGACCTTGGCCGAGGCCAGGTTGGCGGTATTCAGCGCCGAGATGTCATTCAAGGAACCCAGGAGCAGCCACGTCAGGCTGACCTCCGTGGAGATGTTGTTGGCCCGGCAGCCCCGGAAACGGCAGCCGAGATCATGGGAGGCACTCACCGAGTCGAGCCGCTGGGCCAGGCCACGGAAGGCGTCCTCGAGCACCAGGAGCAGCGGCACGGAGTCCACCGGGAAGGCGGTGACAGTGCCCGTGGGGGTGGTCTTGCTCATGGCCGTGAAGGCGGCCTCCACCACGGCGCGGTCCACTTCCAGGTAGGTGTTGGAGATGAAGGGCAGGTTGCTCGCGGTCACCAGCGTCGTCGCGGGCGGCTCCTTGGTGTCACTGGGCTTGATGCCAATGATGGCCGGGCTGCTGTTGTAGGCACCCCGCCAGAACTCACCGAGCGCCTCGCTGAGCTCACGGCCGAGCTGTGGAGCCTTGCCATCATCCAGATAGACGTGGGTCCGGGCGGCACGGTACCAGCGGTCGATGAGGGCGAGCTTCTTCTGGAGGGCGGTGGTGCGCGCACTGCCGCTCTGGGCATGGATGGCGGAGAGCTGTTTGCTCAGCAAGGTCGTCATCAGGGCGGACCAGCTCTGACGGTAGCGATCCTGGTGGCAGGAGAGCTTGGAGATGCTGGAGGCGGCGTCGATGCACTTGTCGAGCATCAGCTCGGCGACGTGCGGGGACACGTGGTCGAGTGTCATACGGTGGCACATGGCGAGCGTGGTGTTGAGCTCGCGGGAGCCAGTGCAGGCGCCGTCCTCCACCGGGGGCGTCCAGCGGTTGTCGCAGTCCGCCACGGACGTGAAGTCCATGTTGTCGAAGTACTGGGCGAAGAGGCCCGGTTGGAGCGTGTCCCGGGTGCTCAGCTGGGTGGACGGGATGACTTCCCGCGGCTGGCTGGGGCTGGACCAGAGGAGCTGCACCGTCGCGCCGCCGCCACGCTCGTAATACTCGAGCGTCAGATCGTATGGCGTGCCCGCCACCAGGGCGATGGTACCGGTGTGCTCCGTGGGACTCTGGTCCACCCACTTGTCAATGAGGAGCTGGCCGTTGACCTGGAGCCGGACGCCATCATCGGTGATGGTGTGGAAGGTGTAGGTTTCGCTGTAGCGGGGCGTCACCCTGCCCGTCCAGCGCACGGAGAAGAAGTCAGCGCCCATGGAGGGCAGGGGAGCGCCCCCGGCCCAGTCGAAGTTCACCTGCGGGTCCAGGCGGGTGACCCCGTTGAACTCGGGGTACTGGGTGTAGAGCTTGATGAGCTCATCCCGCTGCGTCTGGGAGAGGTGGGTTCCGCGGGTCTCGAAGAGCAGCCACAGGTGGGTGACGAGCTCGCGGCGCAATTGATTGTCGTCCACGCCCGGGGGCACCGCGGAGTTGAGGGCGGTGAGCTGCCCCATGAGGCGCGCGTACTTGTCCTGCGAGTCGGTGGCTGTCTTCAGCGGCAGCTCGTCGCCGGTGGTGCAGAAAGCCTTGTGGATGCCCGAGGGGTCATACGCCGAGGTCTGCTGGGTGACCACCGCGGCGGACACCTGCTTGAGCTCGGTGAGCGTCATGCCGGGAGGCGAGTACTTCCGGCCCGTGACGTAGCCGCACGCGCCCGGCGTGTCGTCACCGTGGTCGGGGTGACGGCAGGCGTAGTATTCGTAGGGGTTCGCTTGGTTGATGCACGTATAGCTCTCCGTGCCGCACTGGGGGCCCGCGGCGTAGATGTAGATGGGGTAGTTGTAGAGCGTGTATTTGCAGGTCGCGTAACTACTGCTTTCATCAATATCGGTGACCGAGTAGTTGAAAGTCACGCCGGCCTCGTACCGGTCGTCGATGGCGCTCCTCGCGGTGATCGCCTTGTTCCGGCAGGGCGTGTCGTAGTCCTTGTACGTCTCGTAATAGCAGACGCCGTCCTCGTCACAGTGCGTCCGCACCTGTTTGTAGGAGGGTTTGATCCGCGTGGAGAAACCCTGCGCCGTGCGGTAGTCCAGGCCGAAGTCGGGATGCCGGCAGGACAGGTTGCGCGAGCAGGTGGTGTAATTGGTTTTCTCGATGCCGCAGGCAGGCGACCTCTTATTGATGTAGCAGGGCAGCGTGTACTCGCTGTACTGCCAGGGACCGGCGCACCGGCCGTTCTCCCAGGAGGGAGTGCCCGCGAGGTTGGCGTCCCAGCTGATCTGACTGGGGCCGCAGGTGCTGGCCGTGCCCGTGAGCGGCTCCCCGGCTTGGGCCAGCTCCGGTGATGGCGGCGCATCGGACAAATCCGTGCTGCCGCAAGCCGAGAGGAGGATGAGACAGAAAAGAAGACCACTCTTCCGCAGTGGGGTGTTCATGGGTCCTGCCGTGATGGGATGGATTGCCGGCGTGGTAGCAAGGGGTGTGCCTCATTGCGGCGGTGCCTGGCCGCAATCGTCACGAGGCGGCTCGTGACGGCTTCCCGAGAGGCTGGAGTTGTCGATGGCCCCTCGGCGTGTCGTCGACGCGTCGAAGGACGCCGGTCATCCGCCGACCCGGTACATGAGCGTCCAGGGAAGAATTCAGCGGGGAACCCTGGAGGCGCGGCGGGGGCGGAGTTTCCTCCCACCGCCGCGCCTTTTCAGACACTGCTGGCTATTGAGGGGCGTACTCGCTGGAGGGCGAGAGCGCCGTGGCCGGGTTGCAGGTGTTGATCCACGTCATGTGCGTGGAGAGCGGCTCGGTCTGCACCTCGAAGACGAGGATGAGCTGGTCCGCCAGGGCCAGCGGGTTGGCCGACCAGTTGCGCAGCGCGGTGGCGCTGAAGTCGAACCGGGCGAAGGGAGACAGTCCATTGCCCTTGCGGTACGGCTGCGCGTACTGCTTGAACTTGTCGATGGCCTCCGTGGGGGTGCCGAACACCGGGTACACGTAGGAGCCGAGCCACGCCTGGTTGAGCTGCTCGTACGTCTCCAGGCCTTCGTGGGTGGCGAAGGAGAGCATCGGGTCCACCGTGACGGGCAGCCGGAAGAGCTGCGAGTTCAGGGTGTCGTTGGACGCGGACTCGCCGGGCCGCGAGAAGAACACGGCCATGGAGCGGATGACCATCGCGCTTTCGTTGCACGTCATCGCCAGACCGCCGAGGGCGTCGTAGAGGTCCTCGGGGGTGACGGTGGTGGAGAAGGTGTTGCGGCTGGGGTCGAGCAGGCCCTCCCAGACCAGGCGCGAGCGCGTCTCGTCGGCCACGCGCCACTCCGGGAAGCCCTCCACATGGGGGAAGCCGGGCCGGGGGAAGCTGATGGCCACGATGGGGTAGGAGGTGCCCGGGGGCACGCTGGCGGAGGCAAGCCGCGCGTTGGAGAGGTGGACCTTGAGGCGCTCCACCAGCACCTTCATGTGCTCGGCGACGGCCAGGTGCGAGTCGTCCCAGGTGGTGGTGCCGGCATTGCCATCCGTGAGCGCCAGCAGCGCGTTCTGGGCCATGGCGTCGTTCCGCAGGGAGATGAAGACCTGGGGGTAGCGCAAGTGGAGGGTGGGGTAGAGGTAGCCGACCACCGCCTGGGTGAGGTCGGCCGTCTTCACCTCCAGATGGGCGCCCTCCAGGTTGCGCAGCGACCACAGCGGCAGCAGCCGCAGCAGGCGGGACTCTCCGGACTGCCTGTTCAGGTCGTCCTGCATGGCCTTGAGCTCCATCTCCATCAGGATCATCTGCCGCTCCACGGCGAGGATCTCCGCCTTGCGAGCCAGGGCGGCCAGGTCTTGGTCTACCCAGTTGGAGAAGAGGCCGCTCAGGTGTGAGGGCAGCTCATCCACGTTGAAGGAGACCAGTTCCTGGAGCCTCAGGAAGGCCTTGCTACGCAGCGCGGCCAGGTCCTGAGCGGTGACGCGGCCGGCCTGGAGGTACTGTGCACCCTCGGTCTCGATGAGGGCCCGGGCGTTGGTCATGGCCGTGAGCAGCGAGCCGGCCTTGTTGAGGTTGCCGTCGGTGCCGAGCAGCGGCTCGGTGTGGCGCACCGTGAGGGTGAGCGGGCTGGTGTTGAGCGAGGCGCAGCCCGCCCGGTCATTGACCACCAGGTAGAGGAGCCGGTTGGCTTTGAGCTGCACGGTGTTGTAGGGCCGCTGGAGGACGTGGATCTCCTGGATGTGGCCCCGCTGGGTGCCGCCCGGCTCCACCTCCAGCAGCAGCAGGCTGCCAGCGGGAAGGAGCGGGAACGGGGTGTTGGGCAGGCGCAGGCCGGAGGAGAACGCGGCGGTGCTGCGCTGCTCATTGCCCTCGTTGGTGCTGTTGCTCGTGGTCGTGGAGCTCCGGGAACCCATATCCGCCCTCAAGCACCGGCTCGCCTCGGCGTAGATCTTCACGCTGACGCCGGAGGTGGCCTCCCCGAGTATCGGCGTGCCCGCCTCGACACGGGCTCCGATGCAGGCCGAGTCGGTCGTGTCCTTGGACTCGTAGAATCCCTGCTCACTCACCGAGGTGTTCGAGCGTGCCTTGTAGGCGCCATTGGAGATCTGCAGGAGGAAGCCCTCGGGGCCGGTGGTCACACCGGTGGCATCCACGGGCAGCATGCTCCCACCCTGTCCCCAGGGCCCGCCCAGGACGGGTGAGCGCATGGCGCAGGTGGGGGCCCAGTTCCCCGCCACCTCGATGTGGAGGATGTCTCCTTGCTTCGCGCTGCGGCTCCACTCCGTCGTCAGGGTGGCCAGCGCGTCAGCGGAGGACGGCGTGCTCCCCGTGTACCGGGCGTTGGCGGCCGAGACGGAGAGCGTCTGCGGCGAGCGCACCGACACCTGGAAGTCCTGGAGCTGCGGAGAGCTGGCGGCCACGTTGAAGGAGCGCACCAGGTCCGCGTGGCGCACCCTGTCCACCGCCGCGTTGTGGCGCAGGCCGGCCAGGTCCTGGCCGAGCTGGCGGAACTGCTCCAGCTTCAATAGCAGCTGGCTGTTGATGCTCTCCTGGGTGCGCTCGTCCCGCATCTCCGCCACCGTGTTCTGGATGAGTGCGTCCCTGTTGGCCTGGTAGGTATTGATGGCGTTCTGCAGCGCGGACAGCCGCGCGTCCAGCACGGCGTCGATCTCCGCCTCCTTCTCGGTGTTCATCCCGGTGTGCAGGATGTTACGGGCATCCGCATCGAAGAAGCCGGTGCGGTGGTAGGTGTCCGTACGCAGCTGGGCATGACGCAGAAGCTTCGCCAGACCGGTGGCCGCCGGAGGCAACTTGTCCAGGGGCGTGGAGGCAAGGGTGTCCGGCGTGTAGGGTCCACCCACCGCGTCCACCACCGCGTTGCTGAGGGCGGGATGGCCGCTGGCGATCCGCTTGAACAGAGTCTCGTACTCATCCCGGACCTTGGCCGAGGCCAGGTTGGCGGCATTCAGCTCGGAGAGGTCATGGAGGGAACCCAGGAGCCGCCACGTCAGGCTGACCTCCGTGGAGATGTTGTTGGCCCGGCAGCCCCGGAAGCGGCAGCCAAGATCATGGGAGGAACTCACCGAGTCGAGCCGATGGGTCAGGCCGCGGAAGGCGTCCTCGAGCACCAGGAGCAGCGGTGCGGAGTCCACCGGAAAGGCGGTGACAGTGCCCGTGGGGGTGGTCTTGCTCATGGCCGTGAAGGCGGCCTCCACCATGGCGCGGTCCACTTCCAGGTAGGTGTCGGAGATGAAAGACAGGTTGCTCGCGCTCACCGGGGTGTTCGCCGCCGGCTCGTTGGTTCCGCCGGGCTTGATACCGATGATGGCCGGGCTGCTGTTGTAGGCCCCACGCCAGAGCTCACCGAGCAATCCGCTGAGGTCACGGCCGAGCTGCGGGGCCATGCTGTCATTCAGGTAGGCATGGTTCCGAGCGGCCCGGTACCAGCGGTCGATGAGGGCGAGCTTCTTCTGGAGGGCGGTGGTGCGCGCACTGCCGCTCTGGGCATGGACGGTGGAGAGCTGCTTGCCCAGCAGTGGCACCATCAGCGCGGACCAACTCTTCCGGTAGAGGTCCTGGTGACAGGAGACCGCGGAGATGCTGGAGGCGGCGTTGAGGCACTTGTCGAGCATCAGCTCGGCGACCGCGAGAGGCACGTGGTCGAGCGACATGCGGTGGCACATGGCGAGCGTGGCGTTGAGCTCGCGGGAGCCAGCGCAGGCGCCGTCCGCCACTGGCGGCGTCCAGCTGTTGTTGCAGTCCGCCACGGACGTGAAGTCCATGTTGTCGAAGTACTGCGCCAGCAGGCCCGGCTGGCCCGTTTCCCTGGCGCGCAGTTGCGAGGAGGGGATGATCTCCCGCCACTGGCTGGAGCTGGACCACAGCAGCAGCGCCGCCGCACCGCCGCCGCGCTCGTAGTACTCGAGCTTCAGGCTGTAGGGCGTGCCTGCCACCAGGGTGATGGTGCCGGTGTGCTCCGTGGGGCCCTGGTCCACCCACTTGTCGATGAGCAGCTGGCCGTTGACCCAGAGCCGGACGCCGTCATCGGTGATGGTGTGGAAGGTGTAGAGCTCGCTGAAGCGGGGCGTCACCGTGCCCTCCCACCGCACGGAGAAGAAGTCGGCGCCCATGGAGGGCAGGGGAGCGCCCCCGGCCCAGTCGAAGTTCACCTGCGGGTCCAGGCGGGTGACCCCGTTGAACTCGGGGTACTGGGTGTAGAGCTTGATGATTTCGTCCCGCTGCGTCTGGGTGAGGTCCGTTCCACGGGTCTCGAAGAGCAGCTTGAGGTGGGTGACCAGCTCGCGACGCAGTTGATTGCCGTCCACTCCCGGAGGCACCGAGGAGTCGAGGGAGGTGAGCTGCCACATGAGTTGCGTGTACTTGTTCTGCGAATCGGTGGCGCTCTTCAATGGCAGATCGTCACCGGTGGTGCAGAAGGCCTTGTAGTGACCCCAGTAGTCGAACGCCGAGGTCCGCTGGGTGACCACCGCGGCGGACACCTGCTGCTTGATCTCGTTGAGCGTCATGCCGGGAGGCGAGTACTTCCGGCCCGGGACATAGCCGCACGCGCCCGGTGTGTCGTCACCGTGGCTGGCGTGCCGGCAGACCTTGTAGCTCTCGATGGTGCACGAGTATTCCTCGGTGCCACACAGGGGGTCCTGGGCGTATTTGTAGATGGGGTAGTTGTAGAGCGTGTAGTTGCAGGTGGCGGTGCGTGTGGAGGTGTTGATATTGGAGACGGAGTACGATTGGGTCACGCCGCTCCTGTATCGGTAGTCGATGAGGTTGATGTGGCGGACCGCCTGATCCCTGCAGGGCATGTTGTAGTCATCGACATAACCGTAATAGCATCCGATATCCGGGTCGGGGTCACATATTCGTGCCCTCGTTTTCACCGGGCTTACCTGCGTGGAGAATGGTTGGTTCGTGCGGTAATCCAGGCCGAAGTCGGGATGCTGGCAGAACTTGTTTCTTGTGCAGGTGCTGGCTGTGCTGGTGATGCCGCAGGCACTCGACGCGGCCTCTTTGTAGCAGGGAAGCGCGTACTCGCTGTACTGCCAGGGACCGGCGCACCGGCCGTCCTCCCAGGAAGGCGTGCCCGCGGGGTTCGCGTCCCAGCTGATCTGGCTGGGGCCGCAGGTGCTGGCTGTGCCCGTGAGTGGCTCCTCGGATTGGGCCAGCTCCGGTGATGGTGGCGGGTCGGACAAATCCGTGTCGCCGCAAGCAACCACCAGGGTGAGACACAAAACAAGACAACTCTTCCACCAGGAAGTGTTCATGGTCCCTGCTGTCTTTTGATGGGTTTATTAAACTGGTTGCTTCCCGCAACCGAGTCATCCGCCTCGTGAGCAAGAGGTGTGCCTCATTCCGGCTCCCGTGGAAGCTCAGGGCGCGTGCACCAGCCGTCAGTGCCAGCTCCCATGAGGGGGGGAGGCCAGGGTTGGCCGGAGCCGTTGGCCGGGTTTCGACGTGTCGACGCCGCATCGACGTGTCGGCGCGTGGCGCCTGTCCGGCCGCCTGGTGGCCTCCCCGCGCGCGAGGGCCCGGGTTCGTGGAATGATGGGGGGCATGTCGAGGCCGCTGATCACCACCGTGGGCTGCTGCACCAGCACCACGGCCCGCATCGCCATCACCGCGAAGAATGGCCAGTCCCACGCCCGGCTCGCGTTCCGCTCGGGGGAGGGCTCCTTCCAGGAGCGCACCCTGCGTCTCTGCCGCCCCGAGGGCTCCTCCTTCCTCCACGGCTCGTTCGAGCTCGAGGGGCTCACC
Organism: Archangium gephyra; assembly: GCF_042230915.1. Taxonomy (GTDB): domain Bacteria; phylum Myxococcota; class Myxococcia; order Myxococcales; family Myxococcaceae; genus Archangium; species Archangium gephyra_B. The sequence goes on from NZ_CP102578.1 coordinate 4,643,922, forward strand.
GCGTCCTCCACGGTCGAGTACGCGGTGGCCGTCTCGGGCTCCGAGGAGGGGCTGCCCTCGCTCCAGGAGCTCGCGTGCGCTGGCGGGCTCTCCCGCTTCCGGCTGCTGCCTCCGCCCGGCCAGCCCCTGCGTATCGGCTTGGTGAGCTGCAATGGCAGTCACACGGTAAGCGAGCCCTTCCGGCGCCATGCCATGTGGAAGCGCTTGGGGGAGGTGGTCGCGGCGGGGGAGGTGGACCTGCTGATCCACCTGGGAGATCAGATCTACGCGGACCACATCCGCGAGGCGTGGCAGCGCGGTGACCTGGATGACTACCTGACGCCGGGGAACGAAGAGCTGATGCACCGGCTGCGCGAGTCCTTCCGCGCCCTGTATTGCGAGACCTGGCAGCGTCCGGAGCTCGCCGCGGTGCTCGGCTCGGTGCCCTCGATGATGATGTGGGACGACCACGACATCTTCGACGGGTGGGGCTCCCATGACGAGGTGAGCCCGGCGGACCGCGCCTTCTTCGAGGCCGCGCGGACGGCCTTCTCGGAGTTCCAGGCGCGCCTGAACCCTCCGGGCTTCAGCGACTCGTTCGGCTTCGGGTGGGCGGGCAATGGCATCGGACTGCTGGTGCTCGACGGGCGCTCGCACCGCAACTGGAAGGATCAGACGATCATCGGCCGCAAGCAGTGGGCCGAGACGGATGCGTGGCTGGAGGCGCAGCTGGGCGCGGGGCTCGAGCGGCTCTTCGTCGTCACGGGGGTGCCCCCGCTGCACGCGAAGGTGGCGGCGGCCAGCAAGATTCTCGAGAGGCTCGGGCTCACCTCGTTCCTGGGGGACGTGAGGGACTCGTGGATGGAGCCCAACAACGCCGAGGAGCTACGCAAGCTGCTCAACCGGCTCTTCGATTTCCGCAAGCGCTCGCCGGGGACCGAGGTGACGTTGGTGGGCGGGGACGTGCACGTGGGGACGACGGCCCGGCTGCGCTCACGGATGCCCTCCCACAAACGCAACGACTCGGATCAGCCGGAGATCACCCAGGTGGTCTCCAGCGGCATCGGCTCCGAGCCTCCCAGCGGCCTCATCCGCAAGGTGGTGGAGTTCGGCATCGGCTCGGATTCGGTGGACATGTACCAGGACCTCTTCTGCGGGAGGCTGCTGGAGCTGCCGGGCAACCCGGACGGGCGCCTGCTCTTCCGCAGGAACTTCGCCGTGCTGGACCTGGGCTCGAGCGGGAAGGCGGGCTGGGACCCCGACCGGAACCTGCGCGTGCGCTACTACGCCGAGGGCCTGGAGCGCCCCATCGAACAGACGCTGCTGGCGCTCTGACACGAAGCGCCCCTCCAGGGGTGCTGCCTCGTCTACACTGAGCACGTGACGCGCCCCTCCGAGCAGAGTCCTCCCCCGGGAGTCCGCGCCAGGCTCCACGAGATCATCTTCGAGTCGAACACCCCGGCGGGGAAGGCGTTCGACGTGGCGCTGCTCTGGGCCATCCTCCTCAGCGTGCTCGCGGTGATGCTGGAGAGCGTGGGCCCCATCCGCGCGCGGTATGGGCCGGCCATCCGCATCGCGGAATGGGTCTTCACCGTCCTCTTCACCGTGGAGTACGTGCTGCGGCTCTTCGCCGTGAGCCGCCCCGTACTCTACGCGGCGAGCTTCTACGGCTTGGTGGATCTCCTGGCCATCCTGCCCAGCTACGTGAGCCTGATGATACCGGGGGCGCAGTCGTTGTTGGTGGTCCGCGTGCTGCGCCTGTTGCGCGTCTTCCGTGTGCTCAAGCTGGTGAACTTCCTCGGGGAGGCCGAGGTGCTGCTCACCGCCCTGCGCGCGAGCCGGCCGAAGATCACCGTCTTCCTCCTGGCGGTGCTGAGCACGGTCGTCGTCATGGGCTCGGTGATGTACATGGTGGAGGGCGAGGCGAATGGCTTCGACAGCATCCCGCGCGGGATGTACTGGGCCATCGTCACCATGACGACGGTGGGCTTCGGTGACATCACCCCCAAGACGGTGCCCGGGCAGTTCATCGCGTCGATGCTGATGATCATGGGTTACGGCGTCCTCGCGGTGCCCACGGGCATCGTGTCGGTGGAGCTCGCGGCGGCCTCCCGGCCCGGCCTCAATCCCGAGGCCTGTCCGGGCTGTGGTGCCGAGGGCCATGACGTGGACGCGGTGCATTGCAAGTTCTGCGGCGCCCGCCTCTGATCCAGGGAGCCTCTTTCGCGACAAGGTGGATTGCCCTGTGCAGGCTGTCTCTGCGAGCGTCGGGGACCCCCAGGGCACACCGCTCGCGAGGGCTCATCTGGAAGGCTGCCATGCATACACTCCGCGTCCTGTTCACAGGCGTCCTCCTTCTCTTGCTCGTGGGAAGACCCGCGAGCGCCGAAGTGACCGCCGCACCCGCGTCCACCCCGTCCGCCGCCTACCAGTGGCTGGACATCTCCCTGGAGGCGACGGCCCGCGAGGTGGATCGCCGCGGTGCCCGCCCCACGCTGCTGTCACGCACGCTGGCCGTCGCGCTGACGGCCATGTACGACGCCTGGGCCGCTTATGACGATCGGGCCGTGGGCACGCGCCTGGGCGGCTCGTTGCGCCGTCCGCTGGCCGAGCGGACCCTGGCCAACAAGGAGAAGGCCATCGCCTACGCCACCTTCCGCGCCCTGGCGGACGTCTACCCGGACGAGCGGGCCTGGTGCGCGGAGCAGATGCGCCAGCGGGGCTATGACCCGGACGACACGTCCACGGATCCGTCCACGCCGCAGGGGGTGGGCAACCTCGCCGCCGCCGCGGTCCTCGCGTACCGGCACCATGACGGGGCCAATCAGTTCGGCGACGAGCCGGGCTCCAGCGGCGCTCCCTACTCCGACTACACCGGCTACACGCCCGTCAACCCGCCGGACCGCATCGTCGATCCCAACCGCTGGCAGCCCATCTCGTTCGACGACGGGAAGGGCGGCAAGGTGACGCCCGGCTTCCTCACGCCGCACTGGTACCGGGTGACGCCCTTCGCGCTCGAGTCCAGCAGCCAGTTCCGCCCGCCGCCTCCGCCCCGGGTGGGCTCCCAGCAACTGCGCCGGGAGGCGGACGAGAACATCGACATGAACGCCTCCCTGACTCCCGCGGAGAAGGCCCTCGTCGAGTTCATGCGCGACGGCCCGCGCTCCACGGGTCAGTCGGGCCACTGGCTGCGCTTCGCCCAGGACGTGTCGCGGCGGGACGGCTACGGGCTGGACCAGGACGTGAAGCTCTTCTTCGCCGTGGCCAACGTGGCCATGGACGCCTTCATCGCCGCCTGGGAGGCGAAGCGCTTCTATGACACCTCGCGCCCGTGGACGCTGGTGCGCTACTACGAGGCCGGCAAGGAGCTGTGGGGCTGGGTCGGTCCGGGGCAGGGCGTCGATCGCATCCCGGCCGAGCAGTGGCATCCGTACTCGCCGTCCACGTTCATCACCCCGCCGTTCCCCGGTTATGTCTCGGGGCACAGCGCGGTGAGCGCCGCGAGCGGCCGGATGCTGGAGCTGTTCACCGGCAGCGACACCTTCGGCAAGACGGAGTACCTCACGGCGGGCGCCCTCACCGAGCCCGGCTTCCCGTGCAACGTCATCCAGCAGCGCAAGGGCAAGCCCTCCAAGGACACCGCCGAGGACTGCCAGGTGGCGCTGCACCTGCCCACCTTCAGCGCGACGGCGGAGCTGGCTGGCATCTCCCGCGTGCTGGGCGGCTACCACATCCAGGCCGACAACGTGATGGGGCTGGAGCTGGGGCGCCGGGTGGCGGACTTCGTCTGGCTCCGGACCCGGGCCTACTTCGACGGGACGGCGCAAGTGCGCGAGGCGCCGTAGCGTCTCGAGGGGAGTACGCGGGCCCATCGTCCGGTGTACCGGGCGGTGGGCCCGTGTGGAATTCAGGAGCGAGGAGCGAACATGAGACTCGATGTCTTCTCGGAGATGCAGCATCCGAAGGAACTCTGGGGCGAGGCGGGCCATGAGCACCGCCTGTTCCAGGAGACCCTGGAGCAGGCGAAGCTGGCCGACGCGCTGGGGTACGGCGTGTGGTGGCAGGTCGAGCACCACGGGGCGGGGGAGTTCAGCTACAGCTCGGCGCCCGAGTGCATGCTGACGGCGATCGCCATGAGCACGAAGAACCTGCACGTCGGTCACTCGTCCGTGCTGGCGCCCTCGCGCTTCAACCACCCCATCCGCGTCGCCGAGCGCGCCGCCTTCATCGACCACCTGAGTGGGGGCCGCTTCCAGCTCGGCCTCGCCCGGAGCACCCTGCCCGAGTGGCGGACCTTCAACATCGACCCCGACTCCACCCGGGGGCAGATGCAGGAGGCCTTCGAGATGATCCCGAAGATGTGGACCCAGCAGTCGTTCTCCTGGGAGAGCCGCGACTTCCAGATCAAGAACATCAACATCGTCCCGAAGCCCTACCGCAAGCCGCACCCGCCGCTCTGGCAGGCGTGCTCCAGTCCGGCCTCGTTCGAGCAGGCGGGGCGCAATGGCGTGGGGGCGCTCGGCGTGACGCTGTGGGCCTCCCTGGAGGAGGTGGCGGAGATGATCCACATCTACCGCGAGGCCATCCGCAAGCACTGCAAGCCGGTCGGCGAGTACGTGAACGACCAGGTCGCCTTCTTCACCTTCGTGCACTGCGCGGACAGCGAGCAGGAGGCGATGGAGAACGGCGCGGCGAAGGCGGCGGCCCGGTACACCAACGGCTCCTTCACGTTCTTCGAGGCGAAGGATGCGTTCATCAAGACGGCCGCCGAGCTGGAGGCCATGGCGAAGGACCCGGCCGGCGGTGGGCTGACCGGCCAGTACCTGCGGAAGAAGGATCCGAACGCACCGCACTCCCGGGCGCAACGCGTCATCGGCCGGATCATGCAGGGGGAGGTCGTCTCGGACCAGGAGCTCTGGGAGGTGCTGGGCGAGCAGGAGTCCCTGATCGTCGGCACGAAGGACCAGGTGCGTAAGAGGCTCAAGCGTTACGAGGCGCTGGGCATCGACGCCCTCATGTCCTTCCACCAGGTGGCGCCCCTGCCGCACGAGAAGGTCATGAAGAGCCTCCGCCTCACGGGCGAGCTGATTCCGGAGTTCACCTCCCCGAAGGCGCCCTAGGCGCGTGTCCGGCACCCGCCTCCGAGCCCAGGAGGCGGGGGGCCACACGGTGTGAGGCCGGGCTGGAGGGCTGCCGAGCAGATAGCGGGCATGTCCCGCGCCCGTCACGGGTATAAGGCGGCGCCAATGGCCGTCCGCTTCGAGCTCGTCACCACTGACCCCACGGGGGCCCGTGCCGGGGTGCTGCACACCCGCCGGGGCTCCATCCCCACGCCCGTCTTCATGCCGGTGGGCACCCACGCCTCCTTCCGCCACCTCGGCATGGAAGAGGTGAAGGCCACCGGCGCGAGGATCATCCTGTCCAACACGTACCACCTGATGCTCAAGCCGGGCATCGACGTGTTCAAGCGCTTCGGCGGCATCCACCCCTTCATGCAGTGGGATGGGGCGGTGCTCACCGACTCGGGCGGGTTCCAGATCTTCTCGCTGCCCGAGGACCGGCTCATCACCGAGAAGGGCGCGCACTTCCGCAGCTTCCACGACAACAGCCGCCAGCTCCTCAGCCCCGAGTCCAGCATCGCCATGCAGCAGGCGATCAACTCGGAGATCATGATGGTGCTGGACGTGTGCATCGACTCGCGCACGGACGAGCCCGGCACGCGCGAGGCCATGGAGCGCACCCACCGCTGGGCCGTGCGCAGCCTCGCGGCCAAGAACCAGGTGGACACCGGCCAGGCCCTCTTCGCCATCGTCCAGGGCGGCGTCTACCCGAACCTGCGCGACGAGAGCGCCGCCTTTCTCACCCAGCACCCCTTCGACGGCTTCGCCATCGGCGGCCTCGCGGTGGGCGAGACGAACGAGGAGCGCAAGACCATGACGGCCCGCGCCGCCGCGTCGCTGCCCCAGGACAAGCCCCGCTATCTCATGGGCGTGGGAACCCCCACGGACCTGCTCGAGGCCGTGCTGCGCGGCGTGGACATGTTCGACTGCATCATCCCCACGAAGATGGCGCAGCAGGGCTACGCCTATACCTTCCAGGGCCTCGTGCGGATTACGCGCCAGGTGTTCCGGCTGTCGGACGAGCCATTGGACCCGACGTGCGACTGCTACGTGTGCAAGCGCTTCAGCCGCGGCTACCTGCAGCACCTCATGAGCGGCAAGCACCACATCGGCTCGCGCATGCTGTCCGTGCACAACGTGCACCACTACCAGCAGCTCACCTGGAAGATGCGCGATGCCATCCTCCGGGGCTCCTACGCGCAGGCCTACCGCGAGCTGAAGCAGGCCGTGGCCACGCCCAAGGATCTCAAGGAAGCGAAGCTCGAGGTGGGCCCTGGCGCCGTCACCCTGAAGGAAGTGGGCTGAGCGCGTGGACTCCGAGAACCCTCGCGATGGTGACTTCGAGCTGGTGACGCTGCGCAACGGCTCGCGGGCGGTGCGGCACCTCGGGCACGGAGAGGTGATGCACCCCTCGGTGGGCCCGTGGCAGGAGGCCCTGCGTCTCTACGTGGAGCAGCCCCGGCTGGCCGAGCGTCTGCGCACCCCGGGCGAGCCGCTCGTCATCCACGACGTGGGCCTGGGGGCGGCCACCAACGCGGTGGCGGCGCTCACCTGCGCGCGCGAGCTGGGCGCCGAGCGTCGGCGGGCCCTGGAGCTGGTGAGCTTCGAGGTGGACCTGGCACCGCTGCGGCTGGCGCTGGCGGACGCGGCGGGCTTCCCCTTCCTGCAGCCCTTCCACGAGGCGGCCGAGGCGCTCATGCGCGACGGCGTCTGGGAGTCCGAGGGCATGCGCTGGCGGCTGCACCTGGGGGACGCGCAGGGGCTGATCGACTCGGGGCTGCCAAAGGCGGACCTGGTGTTCTTCGATCCGTTCTCCCCGGCGTCCAACCCGGAGATGTGGACGGCCCGGGTGCTGTCCCAGGTGAGGGCGTGCTGCCGGGAGGACGGGGAGGGGGCGCTGCTGCTGACGTACAGCGCGGCCACCCCCACGCGCGTCACGCTGCTGCTGGCGGGCTTCTACGTGGGAGCCGGTGTGTCCACGGGAACCAAGGGGGAGACGACGGTGGGCGCCACGCGCCGCGAGTCCCTGGCTCTACCGCTCGGAGAGCGCTGGCTGGAGCGGTGGCGCCGCTCCTCGTCCCGCGCGCCCCATGGCGAGCCCCTCACGCCGGAGCTCGAGGCGCGGGTGCTCGCCCATCCGCAGTGGCGCGGGGGCTGAGCGTCCTCGGGGCGAGCCACCGGAAGGTGACGCGCCCCTGGAGGACCCTGCGCTCTACGCCGGAGGCCGGGTAGAGGCCTGACCCGCCGCGGTGCCGCGCGCGGCGAGCTCGGGCGAGACAGCGGCGTCGGCCTGCTCGGACCAACGCACGTGGTAGGTGGCGGACTGGCCGTCGAAGCCCTCGGGGACGACGACGACGCGCTGGCCACCGGACAGCTCGGCCGCCCGGGCCAGGGCTCCGGCCACGAAGGTCGGCTGATCCGCGCCGATGTCCGTCAGCCAGAACTCCACCTCGGTCTGGCCCCGCTCCACGATTCGCACCTCACTGCAATTGGTGCTGGTCCGGAAGCAGAGCTTGGCCTGCGTCAGCGCCCTCCGGGGACCGAGCAGCCGGGCCATGCCCAGCAGCGCCTTCCCGAAGAGGGTGGAGAAGTAGCCATCGATGAAGCGCTCACCGAGGGAGTAGTACGCCGCCTCGACGGGCATGCCCGCGTAGATGTGGTCCGCCGCGATGCGGAGGAACAGCTTCCACTGCTCAAGTGTGTAGGTGGGAGTTAGCTTCTGCTCCAGGTCGAGCCCCGCCTCACGCAGGCGCAGACGGCACGCGGGCGTAAGACGGTTCTCGAGTGCCTTGAGGAAAAGCGCCTCGACGGTCCCTGCATAGACGAGCTTGTCGCCGGTCATAGGCCTACCGGTATATCCGGTCGGCGGCCGTCCACGCTACATGCCTGTTCAGGATGCGTGCACTTATCCACGTCCAGTGAACAAAAACCGGGGGTTTGGCGGGAGGCTGGAACACCCCGTGTACTGCCGGTTGACGGGGGGAGCAGGTGCGCCCATGTAGGCGGATGGGTTGATGCTCAGTGGACCCGGACCCAGAGTGAGGTGCTCTGGTCATGGAGGACGGAATGCGGAACGGCAAGTCAGTGGGCCCCCAGGCCGAGGTGGTTGAGGGCCTCATGGAGAAAACCCGCTTTGTCTCCGCCATTGAGGAGGGGCTCGCGGATGCCGGGTCCGGGCGGGTGCATTCCCACGAGGCCGTCATCGCCGAGATGAAGAATCGCTTCGGGAAGCACGCCCCGGAACATCGGCGCGGGTCATCCGGAACCGGAGAGTCGCGCTGACTCGCTCCGGTGAGTCCGGGCAGCGGCCTGGGTTGAGGTCTACGGGGGGAGCGGTTGGTAGTCGAAGGCGCAGAAGATGTCGGCGAGGGTCGTGGTGCTATCGAGCTGGAGGCTGCCGCTCATGCCCTCGTCGCAGAAGGTGGCGGGCTCGCCCGGCGGAAGCAGAGTGCGGCACCAGAGGGCGAAATCCGCACAGTCCCGGAGGTCGCCGATGAAGACGATGGAACAGCCCTCCCGGTTGAGGGAGCCGTCCACGCGTGAGTGCTCCATGGGGACGCTGAACTCCAGTGCGTGGCTGCTCGCCGGGTTGGGCACCTCCTCGACCGTGGCTCCGGGCCAGCGAGACTTCAGCCGCCGGGTGAATGCAGGAGGCGAGACAACTCCCTCGGATTCGGTGATGACGAAGTAGTTCATGGTGAGGATTCCGGACTGCCCCCCGGAATGGGGGACGGGCTCCTTTCGTTGACCATGGATGGTCCCGGACGCTGCCGTGAACTTTTCCCGGATGGCGGCCCGTCCTCCCGCCTAGAGTCTTGACCAATGGTGACGATCGAAACCCCCCGTGCGCCGCTCGCGGCGCTGCTGCCCGCCCGCTCGCAGGGACCCCTGGATTCCGATGAGATCCTCAGCCGCTTCGTCGGCTGGGTGGAGTCCACCGGCCTGGCCCTCTACCCGGCGCAGGAGGAGGCCATCCTCGAGCTGCTGGGGGGCAAGCACCTGTTCCTCAAGACCCCCACCGGCTCGGGCAAGTCGCTCGTCGCCATGGCCCTCCACTTCAAGGCCATGGCCGAGGGTAAGGTGTCCTACTACACCTGCCCCATCAAGGCGCTGGTCAACGAGAAGTTCTTCGCGCTGTGCGAGGCCTTCGGGCCGGAGAACGTGGGCCTGCTCACCGGCGACGCGGCCATCAACCGCGAGGCGCCCATCCTCTGCTGCACGGCGGAGATCCTGTCCAACCTGGCCCTGCGCGACGCCATGCTGCGCGCCGACTACGTGGTGATGGACGAGTTCCACTACTACGCGGACCGCGAGCGCGGCATCGCCTGGCAGATTCCGCTGATTACCCTGCCGAAGACCACGTTCCTGATGATGTCGGCGACGCTGGGGGACACGCACCTCATCGAGGAGCGGCTGCAGGAGTTCACCGGCCGCGAGGTGGCCAGCGTGCGCAGCGCGCTGCGCCCGGTGCCGCTGGACTTCGAGTACCGCGAGACGCCGCTGCACGAGACCATCCAGGACCTCATCCAGAAGGGCAAGGCGCCCATCTACCTGGTGAACTTCTCGCAGCGCGCCGCGGCCGAGCAGGCGCAGAACCTGATGAGCGTGGATTTCTCCGCCAAGGAGGACAAGGAGGCCATCCGGCAGGCGCTGATGGAGGCCCCCTTCGACACGCCCTACGGCAAGGACTTCCAGCGCTTCCTGCGCCATGGCATCGGCATGCACCACGCGGGCCTCCTGCCCAAGTACCGGCTGCTGGTGGAGCGGCTGGCGCAGACGGGCCTGCTCAAGGTCATCAGCGGCACGGACACGCTGGGCGTGGGGGTGAACATCCCCATCCGCACGGTGCTCTTCACGCAGCTCTTCAAGTTCAACGGCGACAAGCTGGCCACGCTGAGCGTGCGCGACTTCCAGCAGATCGCCGGGCGCGCGGGCCGCAAGGGCTTCGACACGCAGGGCAGCGTGGTGGCGCAGGCCCCCGAGCACGTCATCGAGAACGTGAAGATCGCCCAGAAGGAGGCCAAGGGCGGCAAGCGCCTGCCCCGCAAGCCTCCGCCGCAGAAGGGCTTCGTCAACTACGACAAGAGCACCTTCGAGCGGCTGCAGTCGGGGCTCCCCGAGCCCCTGGAGTCGCGCTTCGAGGTGACGCACGGCTTCCTGCTCAACCTGCTGCAGAGCGAGATGGTGGGCGGCGCCGAGGGGTACCAGCGGCTGGTGCGGCTCATCTTCCGCTCGCACGGCTCGGAGTACATCAAGCGCCGCAACCTGAAGGAGGCCGCGTCCTGCTTCCGCACCCTGCGCCACGCGGGCCTGGTGCTCGTGCAGAAGGGGGAGGGCGGCTCGGGCGCGACGGTGGCGGTGGCGCCGGGGCTGCAGCGGGACTTCTCGCTCAACCAGACGCTGTCGCTCTACCTGCTGGACACGCTCAACAAGCTGGACCACGAGGCGGAGACGTACGCGCTGGACGTGGTGACGCTGGTGGAGTCCATCTGCGAGAACCCGGAGGTGGTGCTCTACGCCCAGCTGCACGAGCTCAAGGGCAACAAGATCAACGAGCTGAAGGCCCAGGGCATGGAGTACGACCAGCGGATGGAGGAGCTGGAGAAGCTCGAGTGGCCCAAGCCCAACCGGGACTTCATCTACACCACCTTCAACGCCTTCGCGGAGAAGCACCCGTGGGTGGGCGCGGAGAACATCCGGCCCAAGTCCATCGTCCGCGACATGTACGAGCGCTACCTGTCCTTCCACGACTACGTGCGCGAGTACGGCCTGCAGCGCAGCGAGGGCGTGCTGCTGCGCTACCTGGGTGATGTCTACAAGGCCCTCACCCAGACGGTGCCCGAGCGCTACCGCAACCAGGAGGTCAACGAGATCATCGAGTGGCTGCGCGCGATGATCCGCTACGTGGACCAGAGCCTCCTGGAGGAGTGGGAGCGGATGAAGAACCCGGGCGAGGTGGTGGTGCGCCGGGCCGAGGCTCCGGACCGCAAGCCGCAGGATCTCACGGACGATCCCCGGGCCTTCGCGGCGCACGTGCGCAACGAGCTGCACCGGCTGCTGCGGGCGCTCGCCTACAGGCGCTACCCGGACGCGCTGGCGCTGCTGCGGCAGGACGAGGCAGGCGAGCAGTGGACGGCGACGAAGCTCGGCGAGGCGATGACGCCCTACTTCGAGGAGCACAAGAGCGTGGTGCTCACCCCGCAGGCGCGCCGGCCCGCCCACACCTTCCTCAAGGAGACGGGCCCGCGTCAGTGGGAGGCCCAGCAGCGGATCCTGGACCCCGAGGGCCATGCCGACTGGATGCTCGACTGCGCCATCGATCTCACCGGACGCAAGGTGGACGACGGGCCGCTGCTCACCCTGCGCCGCATCGGGACGTGACAACGTCGGCTGCTGATTAGGAACACGTCACGAGCGTGGACCGGGCGCGGCAGTGGAACTAGCGTCACGCCCCGTATGCCTCCCATCCGTCATGTGGATCCGCAGCTGCGCCGGGACGTCCGGCTCCTGGGCCGGCTGCTCGGCGAAGTCCTCATCGAGCAAGAGGGCCAGGCCCTCTTCGACCTGGAGGAGCGCGTCCGGCGCCTGGCCATCCAGCGCCGGCGCGGGCCGAAACCCGAGCGCCGGGCCGCCGCCGCCGAGCTGGCCGCGCTGCTCCGGGAGATGCCCCTGGAGCGCGCCGAGCCCGTGCTGCGCGCCTTCTCCACGTACTTCCGCCTCGCCAACCTCGCCGAGCAGCACCACCGCATCCGCCGCACCCGCGAGCACGCCTCCGGTGGAGGCCAGGGCCCCCAGCGCGGCTCGCTCGACGCGGTGATGCAGTCGCTCAAGCAGGCCGGCATCCCCGCCTCGCGGGTGCGGGAGATGATCGTCTCCATGCGGGTGACGCTCACCCTCACCGCGCACCCCACCCAGGCCTCGCGCCGCACGGTGCTGCAGAAGGTCTACCACCTGTCGCGGCTGCTCGAGGAGCGCGACCGCGGCCACCTGACGCCTCGCGAGAAGGCCGACACCCTCGAGTCCATGCGCGAGGAGATCACCGCCCTCTGGCAGACGGACGAGCTGCGCCGCGAGCGGCCCACCGTGGGCGACGAGGTGAAGAACGCCCTCTGGTACGTGGAGGAGGTGCTCGCCGAGCAGCTCGCGCTCATGCCGGAGACGCTCGACTGGGCCTTCGAGCGCGCCTACGGAGAGCCGCTCGGCGTGCTCGCCACCCCGGTGCGGCTGCACTCGTGGGTGGGCGGAGACATGGATGGCAACCCGCTGGTGACGCCGGAGGTGCTCGCGGACACGCTGCGCGCCCACCGAGCCCGCGGCCTGCGCGCTCTGCTGGGCGAGGTGTACCGGCTCGGTTGGGTGCTCACCCAGGCCGAGCCGCATGCCTTCGTGTCGAAGGAGCTGCGGGCCTCGCTCGAGAAGGACGCGGCGGACCTGCCGGACGTGATGGCCCGCTATGGCTCGCGCACCACGGGCGAGCCCTGGCGCCGCAAGCTGCGCTTCATGGAGGCCCGCCTCCAGGCCGCCCTGGTGTACGTCGAGGGCCGCCGCGCCGGCCGGACAGAGCCCCTGGCTCCCACCGCCTATCGCTCGCCCATGGAAATGCTGCGCGACCTGGAGGTGCTGGAGCGCTCGCTCATCGACGCGAAGTCGCGGCATGCCGGGTTGCGGCAGGTGCGCCGCCTCATCGCCCGGGTGCGGGTCATGGGCTTCCACCTGGCCGAGCTGGAGGCGCGCGCGCCCGCCGAGGACGCCCGAAGCGCCGCCGCGTCGTTTGACGGAGGCCCCAAGCCCACCGAGGGCGGAGCGCGGCTGCTGGCCGTGCTGCAGCGGGTGCGCGAGGCACAGGCCGAGTCCGGCGAGGGGTGCTGCCGCACGCTCATCCTGTCGATGGCCTCCACCGCCGAGGACGTGCTCGCGGCCTTCACGTGCGCGCGCAAGTCGGGGCTGTGGGACGAGGCGCGCGGATGCGCCACCGTGGACGTGGTGCCGCTGTTCGAGCAGCTCGGCGCGCTCGATGATGGCCCTCGCGTCCTGCGCGAGCTGTTCGCCCACCCCGAGTACCGCAAGCACCTGCAAGCCCGGGGCGTGCAGGAGGTGATGGTGGGGTACAGCGACTCGGGCAAGGAGGTGGGGCTGCTCGCCGCCAGCGCGGCGCTCTACCGGGCCCAGACCGCGCTCACCCGGGTGGCGCACGAGGCGGGCGTGCAGCTGCGGCTCTTCCACGGCCGCGGCGAGACGGTGGCCCGGGGCGGTGGTCCCGCGCACGAAGCCATCCTCGCGCTCCCGCCCGGGAGTGTCGCGGGCACGTACAAGGCCACCGAGCAGGGCGAGGCGTTGGATCACAAGTACGCCCGGCCCGAGCTGGCCCGGCGCACGTTGGATCTGGTGCTCGGCGGGGTGCTGCTGCACTCGCTGGATGCGCAGCCGCGCGTGGCATCCGAGGAGGAGGCCCCGTTCCGCGCCGCCTTCGACGAACTGGCGGAGCTGGGCCGAAAGGCCTACCGGGGGCTCGTCTGGGAGGATCCGAACTTCGTTCCGTTCTTCCAGGCCGCCACGCCCATCGAGGAGATCGCCGCGCTGCCCATCGGCTCGAGGCCGAGCAAGCGCGCCGCGGGAGGACTGGAGTCGTTGCGCGCCATCCCCTGGGTCTTCGCCTGGACGCAGAACCGCGCCATCCTGCCGGGGTGGTACGGCGTGGGCTCGGCGCTGGAGGAGTTCGGCTCGCGGCCCGAGGGCCTCGCGCAGCTCAAGCGGATGTACCGTCAGTGGCCCTTCTTCCACACCGTCATCGACAACGTGGCGATGGTGCTGGCCAAGTCGGACATGGCCATCGCATCGCGCTACGCGGCGCTGGCGCCCGACTCCACACGCCCGCTGTGGGAGCGCATCCGTGCCGAGTATTCACGGACCCGCCGTTGGGTGAAGCGCGTGACGGGCGAGGCGCGCATCCTGGAGGGCAACCGGCAGTTGCGCGAGAGCATCTCGCTGCGCAACCCCTACGTGGACCCCATGTCCTTCCTCCAGGTGGAGCTGCTGCGGCGCAAGAGGGCGGGGGCGGCGAACATCGATCGCCCGCTGCTGCTCACGCTGGCCGGCATCGCCGCGGGCATGCGCAACACGGGGTGAGTTGAAGAGCCGCGGGCCCCCCTCGAGACCCCTCCTCCCTCTCCCCCTGGGAGAGGGTCGGGGTGAGGGTATCCAGCCCCGTGCCGCTGCCCGTTCAACCCGCCGGACGCCGCATCCCGGCGAGCGCCAGGGCCACCAACCCCATGAGTGCCATGGCCCCGCCCACGGCGCAGACGCCGCTCCAGCCCCAGCGGCTCCAGGCGAGACTCCCCAACCATGCGCCGGTGGCGCCGCCCGCGAAGTACGTCACCATGTAGACGGTGTTGAGCCTGTTCCGAGCCTCGGGGCGCAGCGCATAGACGCGCGTCTGGTTGGTGATGTGGTTGGCCTGTGCGCCCAGGTCCAGGAGGATGACGCCGAGCACGAGGCCCCAGAGCCACTGGCCCAGCATTGCGAGCACCCCGAAGGACAGCAGCAGGATGCCGATGGCGAGTGCGTTGATGCGCCGGTCTCCGCGCATGTCGGCATAGCGGCCCGCCAGCGACGCGGCGACGGCGCCGGTCACGCCCACCACCCCGAACAGTCCCGCCACCTGGGGCCCGTAGTGCTGGGGCAGCGCCTGCAGATGGAGCGCGAGCGTGGCCCAGAAGGCACTGAAGCCCCCAAAAGTGAGCGCGCCCAGCAGCGAGTGCAGCCGCAGCACGGGCTCCTCGCGCACGAGCCCTCCCAGCGAGCGCAGCAGGGCGGGGTAGGGCAGGGTGGCGCTCACGGGCTGCTTCGGCAGCGAGAGCCGCAGCACCCCCGTCAGCACGAGCATCAACGCCGCGGCGATCCAGAACATGGCCCGCCAGCCGAACCGCACCCCGAGGAAGCCCGAGGCGGTGCGCGACAGGAGGATGCCGATGAGCAGCCCGCTCATCACCGTGCCCACCACGCGTCCCCGCGAGGCCGCGGGCGCGAGGTTCGCCGCGAAGGGCACCAGCAGCTGGGGCACCACCGTCGTCACGCCGACCAAGCCGCTCGCGGCCACCATCCACGGAAGGCCCGGCGCCACGGCCACGCCCACCAGCGCGAGGCTCACCAGGGCGGACATGAGGACGATGATGCGCCGCCGCTCGAGGCTGTCTCCCAGTGGGACGATGAGCAGCAGGCCCAGCGCGTAGCCCACCTGGGACACGGTGGGGATGAGCCCCAGCGCCCGGTCCGAGGCCTGGAACGTCCGCCCGATGTCTCCGAGCAGGGGCTGGTGGTAGTAGAGGTTCGCGACCGAGAGGCCCGCGGCGGCCGCCATCAGCCACACGAGGCCCCGTCTCACGGCACGCAGGCTCCCACGCCCGCGAAGTCTTGCAGGGGCTCGCAGCGCCCCGACGTGCAGCCCGGCTCTCCCGAGGGCGAGCGGCACAACCGGCGGCACGCCCGTCCCGAGCCCGCCGTCACGCACGCGCTCCCCGGCCGGCAGTCATTCGAGTACGTGCACGCGGCTCCGTCCTCCACCGTCCCCGCCGTCACGCACACCGGCCCGCTCTCCGGCGAGGGGTAGCAGCCCAGCGGGCTCGCGCAGCCCTGCGCCAGCGGATCACACGCCGGCGCCGCCTCCCCGCACACCCTCGGCAGCTCGTCCGAGCCCGTGAAGCGCAGCACCTCGGTGCAATCCCTCGGCGCCGTGCACTGCTCGCTGGCGCGGCAGAACTTCTCGCACGTGAAGAGCGTGCCCCCATCCGGCGCCGGAGAATCCGTGCAGTGCAGCCCCGCCTCGCACGTGTCGTAGAAGTCGCCCTCCGGCGTCGCGGTGCTCTGGCACGCCCCGCCCTCCGTCACCGTCCCCTCCGGCACGCAGCGGCGGCTCGTCCCGCTCCCCTGGCGCACGTAGGCGCACTTGCTCCCGGCCGCACAGTCCTGCGCCACCGGATCGCACTCGCCCGGGAAGCAGCGGTTGCCCTGCCCACCGTCCTCCAGCACGCCGCGCAGGCAGAGCGCGCCCGCGTCGCAGCCCTGCTGCCGCGCCACGTCGCACACCCAGTCCGTCCCGCCCCCATCCCCAGCGTCCGGGGTCCCTCCACCGCCATCCCGGCCTCCGTCTCCTCCGGCATCGGAAACGCCCGCGTCGCTCCCAGGGCCCCCGGAGTTGCCATCGGGGCACCCACTGGCCATCAGCCCCACCACGAGGACACAACTCACGAGAAGCACGTTCGCCCGCATTCCTGGCCCCTGCTGGAGTGACGAACGGGACTAATAAGATGTCCGGGGAGAAACGGGCCCCCCTTGAACAAAACCTGGGTGACAGCGGACACTTGCCGCCTTGACGAAGTCCTGGAGCGGCGGTTTCCCGTTACAGAGCTTCCATCCGAAACACGCCCGAGGGAATCAGTGCGCATGACCATGAAAACGGCCGAGGCTGCGGAGATGTCGGCGGTGGCGGGGGCCAACCGGAGGACCCACGAGCGGGTGACGGCTACATTCGATGTCCGCTTCCAGGACCCCGAGGACGCCGCGCGTGCGCTGCGCGCCTATTCGCTCAACCTGTCGGCGGGAGGCCTGTGCCTGCGCACGCGCCGCTCCTACGACGTCGGCGCGCACGTGCGCCTGCAGATGACGGTGAGCGGGGAGGACTTCGACCTCGAGGGCATCATCTCCTGGGTGCGGGATGACGCCGAGGCCATTGGGGTGCGCTTCATCGGCGTCTCCGAGGCCGACCAGGTCCGCCTGCAGCGCGTGGTGGCCAGCTTCAAGCGCTGAACCGCGGTACGGCGGGGCGCCTCCAAGAGGAGGGGGCCCCGCCGGGTGGTGCCTACTGCCCGTGCTGGCGCTCCAGCTCCGCGTGGCGCATCACCATGTTGTCCACCTGCACGAAGCCGCAGGACGTGTAGAAGCTCTGCAGCTCCTGCAGCGCGTAGGCGCTCACCTCGAGCCGCTTCACGCTCAGGGCCCGCGCCCCGCAGCGCTCCAGCACCTGCTGCATCAGCGCCTTGCCCACGCCGCGGCGCCGCCAGCCCTCCGACACCACCAGCTCGTCCACCGTGGCGATGCGCCCGCGCAGCCGCAGCTGCGGCCGGTGCGACAGCGACACCATGCCCACCGGGCGATCCTGCGTGTCCGCCGCCACGAAGATCTCGATCTCTGGATGGCTGATGACCCAGTGGACCGTCTGGGCATCCGAGCCGTGGGCGTAGCCCATCTCGCGCAGGAGCGAGGCCAGGCTCTCGGCGTCACCGCGGCGAGCACGGCGGATGCGGAAGGGGGGAGCGTCCGGGGCAGGGGTTCTGGATGGCGTCGGTTGCACGGCCCACACACTCTACTCAAGTGGCGGGCAACCTCGCAAAGGCAGAGGGCGGCTCCGGACTCTTCTCCGGGCCGCCCTCTTGTTGCCTACATCGATTCTTCGTGTGTGAGAATCAGGGCTGCTCGGCCGCCAGCGTGCGGATGGCGGCGGTGATGTCTCCCTGCTGGGGCACCGAGGCCATCTCCAGCGTGTCCGCCAGGCCGATGCCCGGCACGAACTTGCCGGCCAGCAGGCGGGGAGGCGCCACCAGCTTGTAGAAGAGCTCCTCCACCGTGCGGCGCACCAGGTGCTCACCGAAGTTGGTCACCTCGGTGTCCTCGTTCACGTACAGCACGCGGCCCGTCTTCTCCACCGAGCCCTTGATGAGCTCCCAGTCGTACGGCCACAGGGTGCGCATGTCGATGACCTCGGCGTCCACGCCCTCGGCGGCCAGGTCGTCCGCGGCCTTCTTGCACAGGGGCAGCGTGCGGCCGTAGCTCACCACCGTCACCTGCGAGCCCGCGCGCACCACCTTGCCCTTGCCGATGGGCACCGCGTACGCCTCGAGCTCCGGCCACTGCGGCTTCCACTGCGAGCGGTCTCCCAGCGGCGCGTCGATCATCTTCGACAGCAGCTTGTCGTTGTCCGGCTCGCCCGGAATCCGCTCCTCGCCCTTGATGCGCAGGAGCGCCTTGGGCTCCAGGTACATGACGGGGTTGATCTCCTGGCAGGCGGAGATCATCAGGCCGTACGCATCCAGCGGGTTGGAGGGGATGACGATCTTCCAGCCGGGGATGTGCGTGGCCGTCGCGTCGAAGGAGTGCGAGTGGTAGATGGAGCCGCGGATGCCGCTGCCCACCGGCGTCTTCACCACCATGGGCAGGTTCCAGTCCCCGTTGGTGGTCCAGCACGTGTTGCCGGCGATCTTCAGCAGATCGATGGTGTTGTAGATGTAGTCGGCGAACTGGATTTCGGCGACGGGCTTGGCGCCGGCCATGGCCAGACCGATGGCCATGCCGATGATGCCGCGCTCGTCCAGGGGCGAGTTCCACGCCGTCTTGAGGCCCTGCGTGGCGGTGAAGACGCCGCCCAGGGGCGCGCCCACGTCCTCGCCGAAGATGTCGGTGACGCCGAGGTGCTCCTCGGCGTAGTGCAGGGCCATGCGAACGGCCTGAGCCATGTTGGCCATGGGTTACTTCCTCTCCGCGTAGATGTGGTTCCAGATGGTCTCGGGGCCGGGCAGCGGCTCCTGGATGACCTGACGGGCCATGGCGGCCATGTCCTCGGTGTAGCGGTTGCGCAGGTCGTCCATCTCCTTGCGCGTGAGGATGCCGTGCTTCTCCAGGCGGGCCTCGAACACGGTCAGGCAGTCCTGCTCGTTGCCCACCATGTTGGCGCCGGAAGCCGACGAGTGGCCGTACAGGCGCGACACGATGGCCTCCATCAGGAAGGGCTTGCGCTCCTTGCGCACGTACTCCATGGCCTCCTGCAGCTCCAGGTACGCGTTGATGGGATCGTTCCCGTCAATCGTCTTGGTGCGCATGTTGAAGGCCTTGCCGCGATCCGCCACGTTCGTCTCGCCGTGCTGGCCCTCGGCCGACGTGGAGATGCCCCACTTGTTGTTGGTGACGATGATGAGCACGGGCAGCTCGTTGCCCTTGCGCGAGCTCCACACCAGGCACGAGGCGAAATCGCCCTCGGCCGTGCCCGCGTCACCGCCGGTGACGATGGAGATGCCGTCGCCACCGTGGCGCTTCTGCGCCAGCGCCGTGCCCGGGGCCATCGCGTACTGCACCTCGATGGGGGAGGACACCGGGGCGATGTTCCACTCGCGCTTGGAGAAGTGGCCCGCGAAGTTGCGGCCGCCCGAGTAGGGGTCCGACGCCGTGTTCTTCATCTGCCGCATCGCGCCGATGGGCTCCTCGCCCAGCGCCATCAGCGTGGCCGACTGGCGGTAGTGCGCGTGCAGGTAGTCGTAGGCCGGGCCCTGGCCCTTCTTCATCAGCAGGCCGAGGGGCACGTTGAAGGCCTCCTCGCCCGGGCCGCCGATCCAGAAGTACCCGTGGCCCTGCTTGTACATCTGGATGAGGCGCTCTTCGAGGACGCGCGCCTTCACCATCAGGTCATGCATCCGGACCAGCAACTCCCGCTCGAGCGGGAGCGACTCTTCTTCGCGGTTGAGGAGGCGGGGTTTTGGCACGCGCGTCTCTCTAGTCAGGGGTAAAGAACGGGCCCCCTATACCCCAAAGGCGGCCCGGAAGCTCAAGGGCCCGGGGCATGTTCGCGTCCTCCGGACATGCCGCGCTGCGGCACAGGCGGAGGGGGCGTCACGGGCCCTTCACGGACCGCGTGAGCCGGCCCGCCCCCGTGCCGGGAGGGCTGCTGGCAGCCAACAGGCCGGCTGATGGGGCGGCGAGCGGGGCGGCGAGCGGGGCGGCGCCGCTGGGAGGGGAGCGAGGGAGATGGCCTCACCGCGGGGTCTGCTCTTTCGAGCCGCCCCCGGAAGGCCCGGCCCGCTCGAAGCCGAGCGCCGCCGGCAGGACGTACCGCCCGAAGAGGATGAGCGGCAGCGCCGAGCCGGCCTCGTTGTGATTGCCTTCACCCGGCGTGAACCCCATCCTCTCGCGCGGGGTGACCTCCCGTCACTCCCAAGGAGACGACATGAGGAAGAACAACGCGAAGCTCGTGGGAGTGGCCGTCACGGCGCTGCTCGGAATGAGCGCGTGGGCGGGGTACAAGTACGACTACACGGTGCACGTCTACAACTCGTCCGATGGAGCCGGCAACGCGTCGGGCACCTTGTCGGGCGCGAGAAACAGCCCGGACAGCGCGCAACACATCGGTTGCAGGATCTACTCCTATGGGAGCGGCGGCAACACCGAGCTCCAATGCACCGCGGTGTCCTCGAACAACGTCGGCGGATGGTGCTACTCCACCGACCCGGCCCTCATTTCGCTGATGCAGAGCATCAAGGGTGACTCGTACATCTCGTTCTACTGGAACACGAGCGCCAAGTGTACCTATGTGAGCGTGGAGAATTCCTCGTACTACGCGCCCAAGAACCCCTGATTCCCGCCCCCGGGAGGCGCACGGACGCCGTGCCTCCCGGGCCGTGGAGCCGCCTCCATGTCCACCCCGCTGAAGCGGCTGCTGGTCGCGTCGCTCATCCTCGGCCCCACCGCCGGCTTCGTCGCGGGGCGGCTGACGGCCCCCGATACCGGGGACGGTCCCGTCCTGCGTGAGCTCGCCCAACAACGCGCCCTGCTCGAGGAGCACCTCGCACGCGCCGAGGCGCCGCCTCCGGAGATCCGCTGCGCCGTGGCCGCCCCCACCGGCGGCACCGTGGACGCCCAGTGGCTGCGAACCGAGCTGGCCCGGGTGCTGCGCGAGGAGCTGGCCCCGCACACGGGCGCTCCCGATGCGGCGCCCCGCGCCCCGCCTGCTTCCGAGCCACCCGCCCAGAGCCTCGCCGCGCACCAGGAAGGACTCCAGGTGGTGGAGCGCGCCCTCAGCGCCCGGCGCTGGACGCCGGAGGACGCCGCCGCGTTGCGCCAGGAACTCCCCCACATGACGGCCTCCCAGCGCGCCGAGGTCATCCGCCGCCTCCTCACCGCCCTCAACACCCAAACCATCGACGTGCAGACCCGGGGCCCTCCGTACTGATAGCCCCGCGGCCCGGAGTTCCCGGCTCAGACGATGGCGGCGAGCGGCTCGGGCCCCGCCTCGAGCACCTCGCGCAGCCGCCGCAGGCCCCGCGGTGAACAGCTCCGCCGACGTCACCGACACGCCGTTGTGCCGCGCCTGCGTCACGAAGAACGAGGCGATGGCGGGCGCGGGCGGCCGGACGATGGTGAAGATGCGCATCGCCGAGGCGCTGATGGGCAAGCAGATCATCTTCATGCCCACCGGGCGCGGCGGGGCCACGCTGCAGACCATGGACATGAACCAGATCCTCACCCAGTACTCGGCGGCCAAGAACGCGCGGATGTCGAGCAACGGGCAGGAACCGGAGGCGGCCGGTCGGCACGGCCGTGCGCGCGTAACGCCGCGCTTCAGCTTCGAAACAGGCTCTCCGCGGCCATGCGGCGACGAAGCATCGACGAGACCCCAGGCCAGAGAGACACGCGTAGCGCGAGGTCCCGGAGCGCCAGGCCGAACCGGCTCTTGGGCACGAACCAATCCGCCATGCGGCGGCCAGCGGCCTGCTTGTCCTCGATGGAGGGCTTGAGCCGCTGCTCGTAGCGGTCCAGCGCGGCCGGGACATCGCTGCCCGCGGCCCCCAGCTCCTCGGCCAGGATGTATGCGCCCGCGACCGCCATGGACGCTCCCTGGCCCGCCAGCAGCGAGACGCTCTGGCATGCATCACCCAACAACACGACGCGCCCGTTGCTCCAGCGCGGCATTTCAATCTGCGTCACCGTGTCGAAATAGAAGCTCGACACCTGGGTACATCGCTCGAGCAGCTCGGGGACGATCCAGTCCAGCCCCCCGTAGACGGTCCGGAGCTCCCGGAGCGCGGACTCCCGCGAGAGGTCCTCGATCGGGGACTCGGCCCGGTGGAGGAAGAAGGTGGCGAGACGTCCTCCCCGGATGGGGTACACGGCTACCTGCCGCTTCCTCACGCTCAGCGTGGTGAAGGCCGCGTGGTCGTGCAGCCTGTCCGGGGGACTGTCGAGGATGAACGCGGCCGTATTGCAGCCGACGAAGCGCGCGAAGCGCTCTTCCGGCCCGAAGGCCAGCCGCCGGATTTGCGAGTGGACGCCGTCCGCCCCCACCAGCAGCTCGAAGTCGTCCTCCGTTCCGTCGCTCAGCCGCACTCGGACGCGCCCCCCGTGCTGCTCGAGCGCTTCCACGGTCGTGTGGAAACGGAGCTCCACCTTGCCTTCAATCCGGGCGTAGAGCAGCCGTGCCAGCTCACCCCGCAGGAAATTGAAGTGGCGATCCTCGAAGAACCGTCTGCGCAGCAGGCGGTAGGGCAGGGAGACGCGCACCCGGCCGCGCTCGTCCACGAAGGTGAGGTGCGAGATCGGGTAGTGGATGCGCTCGAGCTCTGGCAGGAGGCCCAGCCGCTCGCTCGCGTCGTAGCCCGAGCCGACGAAGTCGATCATGTAGCCCTCGTCCCGGAAGTGCGAGGCCCGCTCGACCACCACCACAGGGTGGCCCTGGCGCTCGAGACACCCCGCCAGCGTCAGCCCGGCGATACCTCCTCCACAGATGAGCACTTTCATTGGAGCACCTTCCATTCTGAGAAGATGCAGCGAGCGGGGGATGTAACGCACCTCGTTGCGGAGCGGGCTGCCCTGCCTGGGACGACTCCCTTTCCCCAGGCGAGCGGAAGCTCGGATGCCATGCGGGCCAGGGCTCAATTTCCCATCCAGCGGGTCGGTGAGCCCGGCGGGGCCGTCCGCGTCGAAGCGGGCCGCTTCGGCTCCAGCTCGTCCTGGATGCCGTCCGGCCTCGCCATGCGCACGCGCGTCATCGCGTCGATGAGCGCCACGCCCATGAGCAGCGCGAGGAATCCCACGCGGACTTCTTTCTCTTCTCCTGCGCCATGGTGCGCCCCCGTCACTCCACCCGGTACAGCAGTGGGAAGATGAACGCTCCCCACACCAGCCCTCGCGCTCGAACCGCGGAGCCTGGGGGATGAGGGCGGCGCAGGGGGCGGGACGAGCCAGGGAAGGGCGCTCCCGAGGTGCGGAAGCAGGCTTCCCTCCAGGTGGAATGGCCCACGGCGGCGGGGAACGAGAGCGGCCAGGGCCGGCTCACTCCTCCGGCGGGGCGCCAGGTGGGGACCTGTCTGGAGCGGAGTGCACGTCCCGCAGGGGCACCAGCCGCGAGAGCAGGGGCCCGCCGTGCTTGAGGCGGGCAATGCGCTGCGAGGGGTAGATGCCCCGCTGCCCCGTGAGGAGGTAGGCGGTGACGGTGACGATGACGACGTGGGGCAGCACGCCCGCGCCGAGCAGCTCCACGGCCATGAGGGACAGGGCCAGCGGGGTGTTGGCGGCGGCCCCGAAGAGCGCGGCGAGTCCCACGCCCGCGGCCAGGTCCAACGGCAGGCCGAGCAGCCGCGCCAGCACGTTGCCGAGCGCCGCTCCCACGAAGAAGAGCGGGGTGACCTCGCCCCCGAGGAAGCCCGCGCCCAGCGTGACGGCGGTGAAGAGCAGCTTGAGGGCGAAGGCGCTCGGGGGCAGGGTGGGGTCCACGAAGGCCCGCTCGATGGTGGGCACGCCCAGGCCGAGGTAGTCGCTCGTGCCCACCAGCTTCCAGAGCACCACCACCGCCGCGCCGCCGAGCGCCATGCGCAGGGGCAGCGAGGGGACGGCCTTCTCCAGCCGCTTCTTGAGGAGGTGCACGCCCTCCACGAACACCACGGCCACCAGCGCCACCACGACACCGAAGACGAGCCACTTGCCGAGCACCTGCGGCGAGAGGGGCAGCGCCGCCGGGGTGGGGTAGAGCGTGTGGTGGATTCCGAGCGCCCGGGTGACGAGATCCCCCACCACCGCGGCCACCAGCGCGGGCACGAGGGCCTCGTAGCTCATGCGCCCCACGCAGACGACCTCGAGCCCGAAGACGGTGCCCGCGATGGGCGTGCCGAAGACGGAGCCGAACCCCCCGGCGATGCCGGCGGCGAGCAGCTCGCGGCGCGTGGCGGGCGAGACGCGGAAGCGGTGCGCCACGGCGTCCGCGAGGCTGGCCCCCATCTGCACCGCGGTGCCCTCGCGCCCGGCGCTGCCGCCAAAGAGGTGGGTGAGCACCGTGCCCACCAGCACCATGGGCGCCATGCGCACGGGCAGCTGCTTGTCCCCCTCGTGCACCGTGTCGATGACCAGGTTGTTGCCACCCCGGATGGGCGTGCCCCACCGCGCGTAGAGGGCGCCGATGACCAGGCCCGCCAGCGGCAGGGTGTAGACGAGCACCTCGTGCCGCGTGCGCACCGCCGTGGCCACGTCCAGCAGGTAGAGGAACACCGCCGACGCCACGCCGCACACCCCCCCCACCACGGAGCCGAGCACCAGCCACTGCCCGAAGGAACGCGCGCGCTTGTCCAGGCTCACCACGGGTCTCCCTGTTCGCTGGAGCCGACTACACCGCCCCAGGGGGTTTGTCGCCCCCTACTCGTCGTTGACCCCGGTCGAGGTCGCCTCCTCGGAGGGGGAGGGGACGACCTTCACCGTCCGGCTGCCGCGCGCGGCCCCCCCCCCCGGGCGGACGCCCCACGTGAGCGGCCACCGTACTGCCAGCGAAATCCTACCCGGGAGGACCTGGGGAATGACGTTCCCCCGTTCATAGGGGGACTCGCCTAAGCGGAAAACTGCGCTAGAGTCGCCCGGCTTCCAAGAATCCGTTAGCCGTCGCGCCCCCCCAGCGCCGATTCAGAGTTCCGCCTTGTCCAACGCCCCCCTGCCTTCCCAGCCCCCTCCCGATGGGTCGTTCGAGCAGCACGAGCCCACGCTCACCGGGACCGCCACCCGCGCGGCGGGACATACCTCGACGAGGCTCTCCCCGTTCCACCCGGAGGCGACGGGCACCATCGTCGCTCCGCTGGAGGCCGGCGAGCTGCCCGACGTGGCCGCCATCCGCGGCATGCGGTTGGATCAGCTCCTCTTCGTCACCACCGGCGTGCTGGTGGGACTCGTCGTGGGCCTGCTGGCCTCGGTGGCCTGGGTCTCCGCGAAGACGCAGTTCGAGGAGACGTCCACCCGCTTCAACGAGCACGTGAACAGCCAGGCCATCGAGCTGGGGCAGACGCTCAGCCACACCCTGTCGCTCACGTCCGCCACGTCGCTGCGCGACAACAACTACGCCTTCCTCGGCGAGGTGGCGCGCTCCATCATCGCCGACAACCCCAACATCCTCCGCGTGCAGATCTACGACGCGGACAGCCAGCTGGCCGCGGACTCCGCCGAGGACGCGAAGCTGGGCACCACCACCGAGCGCAAGCCGGAGCGGCGCTGGGGCCCCGCGCTCTACCAGGGCAAGCCCGTCATCGAGTACCAGGAGCCCATCGACTACGGCTCCCAGAGCGGCAAGGGAGTGGTGCTCATCAGCTACTCGCTGGAGTCGCTGCAGAAGCAGCTGCACGCGCTGGAGCTGGCCAAGCGCGAGTCGCTGCGCCGCAACGCCACCACCATGGCGGGGCTGGGCCTGGGCTTCCTGGTGGTGGCCTTCGTGCTGGTGGCCCTCCAGAGCCGCCGCATCACCCGGCCGCTGGGCGTGCTCACCGGCAAGGTGATGCAGCTGGCCGCCGGAGACCTCAACGCGCGCGCCGAGGAAGTCCGGGGCGCCGGGCGCGAGGTGACGACGCTCGGGGT
The DNA here is from genome assembly GCF_042230915.1 of Archangium gephyra. Classification (GTDB taxonomy): domain Bacteria; phylum Myxococcota; class Myxococcia; order Myxococcales; family Myxococcaceae; genus Archangium; species Archangium gephyra_B. The sequence continues at coordinate 4,669,661 of NZ_CP102578.1, forward strand.
GGTGTTCAACCACATGGCCGAGCGCATCAGCGTGCTGCTCGAGGACGTGCGCGCCAAGGCCCAGCTGGAGCGCGACGTGTCGCTCGCGCGCACCGTGCAGGAGACGCTGCTGCCCGGCCGCGAGGGCTTCCAGGCGGGCCCGCTGCGCATCGCAGGCCTCGTCGTCACCGCGGACGCGTGCGGCGGCGACTGGTGGATGCGCGCCTCCCTGGACGATCGGCGCGTGGTGGTGGGCATCGGCGACGTCACCGGCCATGGCCTCGCCACCGCCCTGGTGGCCACCAGCGCCACCAGCGGCTTCACCGCCGCCATGACCATGCGCCCGCCCGAGGAGATCTCCGCCCAGCTGCTCATCTCCTCGCTCAACCTCACCATGGCCCACATGGGCCGGGGCGAGCACCAGATGTCCAGCGCGCTGGCCGTCATCGACACCGAGACGGGCGTCATCGACTACGCGAGCGGTGGCCACCCCAGCCCCATCGTCTTCAGCCGCCAGTCCCGCCAGGTGGCCTCGCTGCCGGCCCGCGGCGCGCTGCTGGGCGCCTCGGCCGCCTCCCAGTACGCCTCGCGCCAGGCCCAGCTGCGGCCTGGAGATCTCATCGTCTGGTACACTGACGGCCTCACCGAGTCGCGCGACGCCAGCCAGAAGCAGTACGGCACCCAGCGTCTGGCCGCCGCCCTCCAGGCCAATGCCCACCTGTCCGCGGAGGCCCTGCGTGACGCCATCCTGGCCGATGCACGCGCCTTCAGCGCCGGTCTCCCGGCGCAGGATGACATCACCGTGGTCGTCGCCGAGTTCAGCCCCGCCTCCCCATGAGTCGCATGCGCTCTCCCCGCCCCTCCGTCCGCCGCCTCGTCGCGGCCCTCGTCCTGGCCCAGTCGCTCACCGGCACGGCCGCCTTCGCCCAGTACCGCCCACCCCCCATGTCCGAGTCCCAGCGGCTCGTCCGGGAGGGGGAGACGGCCCAGGTGGACGCCAGCTCCGCCGCCACCTCCGGTGACAAGAAGCGCGCCGAGGCCCGGTACCGCAAGGCCCTGGAGCTCTTCGAGAAGGCGCTCGCCGCCGAGTCCACCTCCGTGCCGGCCGCCGCCGGCCTCGGCGCCGTGGGCCTCGCCCTCCAGGACTACGAGCGCGTGGCCACCCGCGTGGCGCCCGTGTACGCCGCCAGCCCCCAGTCGCTGGAGCTGGCCTACCCGCTGGGCATCGCGCTCTTCAAGCTCAAGCGCTACGAGGAGGCCCTGCCGGTGCTCCAGCAGGTGTCCGTGGCCAACCAGCCCGAGCACCTGCTCGTCCACTACTACCTGGGCAACTACTACGCGCTCGTCCTCCAGGAGGGTGACGCCACGGTGGCCGAGCTGCAGGCCTACCTGGCCCAGCGCCCGGACAAGCTCGCCGGCAACGACTACCAGATTCACGAGCTGCTCGGCCGCGGCCACCTGCTGCGCAACGACGCGGCGGCGGCGCGCCTGTCCTTCGAGCGCGCCCAGGTGGGCCGCGCCGAGTCCGTCTCCATCCAGATGGGGCTGGGCGCGGTGCTGGAGCTGGAGGGGAAGATGGCGGAGGCCATGGCCCTGCTCCAGGGCCTCACCGTGCGCTTCCCGCAGGTGCCCGAGGCCAAGGAGCGCCTGGGCCGGCTGCTGCTGGAGTCCAACGACGTGCCGAGCGCCGAGGTGCAGGCGCTCGCCCTGGTGAAGCTGGGCGGCACGCCGTCCGCGCACATGCTGCTGGGTGACGTGCGCATGGCCCAGGCCCGGCCCGCCGAGGCCGAGACGGAGTACCGCAAGGTGCTGGAGCTGGCCCCGGGCGACGTGGCCGCGCAGATCGCCGTGGGCATGGCGCTGCAGAAGCAGGGCCGCAACGAGGAGGCCATCTCCTTCCTGGAGGGCGCCGTGCAGTCGGGCGCCGACAGCCTGGAGCTCTGGTCCACCCTGGGCAGCGTCAACCGCCGCGCCGGCCGCTACGCGCGCGCCGTGGAAGTCCACCGGCGCGTGGTGGAGATGGCCCCCAAGCAGGCCCTGGGCCACGTGCTGCTGGGCGCGGACCACTTCGCCACCGGCCAGTGGGACCTGACCATCGAGGACTACACCCAGGCCCTCAAGCTGGAGCCGGAGCACGCCGACGCCAAGCAGTGGCTGGCCCGCGCCCTGGCCCACCGCGCCCGGGACCGCGCCAACAACGGGCGCGTGGATGACGCGGTGCGTGACCTGCGCCGCGCCTATGACCTGGAGCGCACCTCCGCCATGGCCCGCCGGCTGGGCGCCGTCCTGCTGCAGCAGGGCTCCCACGCCGAGGCCCGCAAGGTGATGGAGCAGGGCGTGCAACTGCCCGAGTCCGCCTGGCGCGAGCACCTGCTGCTCGGCTACGCGCGGCTGGGCACGGGCGCTCCCAAGGAGGCGCTCGAGGCCTTCGAGAAGGCCGGGCAGATGGCTCCGGACCTGGCCGCCCTGTCGGACGTGTCCGCCGGCTCGGCCCTCGCGGAGATGGAGCTCGGCCAGGTGGACGCTGCCCTCAAGCGGCTGACCGACCCGGGCACCTCCAAGCGCGCCATTGAAGTCACGCGCGCCAACCTCTCGCGCGCCTACCTGCGCCGCGCCTTCTCCCGGCTGGAGTCCGGGGATGGCACGGGCGCCCGCCAGGACGTGGAGTCCGCGGAGCGCGCCGGTGTTGGCGGCAACCAGTCCGCGCTGGGCCGCCTGTCCGCCTTCGCCAAGGGGCTCGCCCAGGCGGAGGAGGGCCGCTTCGGAGACGCGGGCGCCCTCTTCAAGCGCGCGCTCACCCCCACGCCCGAGTGGGCCCGGCCCAACACCCGCCAGCTCGTGGACGCCTGGCTGCTCTACCGCAACGACAAGCTGCCGCAGGCGCGCAAGGCGCTCACCGCCGCCTCCAAGCGCCCCATCCCCGAGCAGGCCTCGTTCACCGCCACCTTCACCAGCGCCCTCCACCGCCGCGAGGCCGAGCGTGCCTACAACTCCGGCAACATGCGCGCCGCCGAGAAGGCCTTCAAGGCCGCCCTTGTCCTCGCCCCGGAGAGCGCCGCCCTGCAGCACAACCTCGCCTGCGTGGCCTACCGCGGCAAGAAGGCCGCCGACGCCGTGGCCACCTGGAAGAAGCTCGAGGGCACCGTGCCCCAGGCCTCGCTCAACCTCGGCATCGACGCCCAGGAGCGCCGCCGCGACATGCCGCAGGCCGTCGACTCCTACCGCCGCTACCTCGCCTCGGGCGCCGCCCCGCGCGCCGCCGCCGTGCGCGAGTGGAAGGACCGGCTGCAGATGATCTACGGCCTGGCCGAGCCGGCCACCGCCCCGACCGCCAACCCCGAGCCCTCCAGCGCCACCGCTTCGGATACCACCCCATGATCTCCTTCCGCTCGCTCTTCCTGGGCCTCGCGCTGCTGTGCGCCTGGGTGCCCGCCGCCAGCGCGGCCGCCAAGAAGGCCACCCTGGGCGTCTTCCTGCCCACCACCCTCAACGACGGCCAGCAGCGCTTCCAGTTCGCCGAGGCGCTCGCGGCCAGGCTGACCACGGCCACGGGCCGGCCCACCGCGGCCAAGAGCTTCGCCCGCTACGAGGACTTCTCGAAGGCCGTCTCCGAGGGCCTCGTCGACTTCGCCGTCCTGGACTCCTGGGCCGCCGTGCAGCTGGGCGCCAAGGCCACCCCGGTGGCGCTCGCGCCGCTGTCGGGTGAGACGGCCCAGCGCTGGGCCATCGTCTCCACCTCGCGCGGCTCGGTGAAGGACCTGGCGGGCAAGCGGCTCGCCATCGTCAAGGGCGCGGGCGCGGCGGACCCCAAGTTCGTCACCAACGTGGTGTTCGCCGGTGACCTGGACGCCAAGAAGCACTTCAAGCTCACCCCGGTGCCCAACGTGGAGTCGGCCCTCAAGATGCTGGAGGCCAAGGGCGCCGAGGCCGCGCTGGTGCCGCTGGCCCACGTGCCCGAGGGCGTGCGCGTCCTCTTCCGCAGCAGCAAGGTGCCCGGCGCCGTCCTGGTGGGCATGCGCGGGGACGCGGAGGACCTGACGGAGAACCTCAAGAAGCTCGAGCCGGTGGCCCCCTTCGGCGCCTTCACCGCCATCCAGGGCAAGGAGCTGGAGGACCTGCGCAAGCTGCTGCAGAGCGGCCCGCCCCGCCGCCAGCCCGTGCTGGTGGAAGTCCCCTCACTGCGCGTGGATACCCGGGCCTTCCTGGAGCCCGCCGTCCTCCAGCCGGTGCTGCCCTCCTTCGCCGACGCCCTGGATGTGTCGGCGGAACAGCCGGACGACTGACAGGGTGGGGGGGCGACTTTCCCCTCACCAAAAAGTTAAGCTAGCTACACTTCGACAACCCGGGCGTTCGACGCCTTCTCTTCCAAATCGTGGGACGTAGAGAACGATGCACTCGACTCGAATCGCTTGGCTCCCGGCTCTCGTCGGACTGATGTGTGGCCTCAGCGCGGGCGCTGGGGCGGCGCAGACGAAGTCCTCCACTCCGGCGGCCACCACCGCGGCGCCGGATGCCCCCAAGGCGCGCAAGCCGTTGCCGCTGCCGCCGCCCTCCTCGTCGTCCAACGTGCCGCAGCGCGCGCCCTTCACGGGCCCGTCCGCCTCGCGGCCGTTGCCTCCGCCCTCGGCCCTGGCCGGGGTGGACATTCCGGATCCGCTCGCCACGCCCGAGGCCTCCTCGCTGGAGGACTCCGTGCAGCAGCTGCTCAGCGAGGCGGTGGTCTCCACGGCCTCCAAGCGCAGCCAGCGCATCTCGGACGTGCCGATGACCATCTCCTGGATTCCCGCCGAGGAGCTGGAGGGCACCGGCCAGTTCACCCTGTGCGAGGCCATCCAGTACTTCCCCGGCATGGAGTGCCGCCGCGGCGCCATGCGCAAGACGGCCGTGAGCGCGCGCGGCCTGGGCTCCAACTACCTCTCCAACCGCCTGCTGCTCCTGCAGGACGGCCGCCCGCTGACGGACCCCTGGACGGGCCAGTTCTACGCGGACGAGACCACGCCGCTGACCAACCTCAAGCAGATCGAGGTCATCCGCGGCCCGGGATCCACGCTGTACGGCTCCAACGCCTTCAGCGGCGTCATCAACATGATCTCCCGCCAGCCCAAGGACTTGATGCAGGACGGTCGCGACTATGGCGCGGACACGCGGCTGCTGATCGGCCAGGACCGCACGTGGCGCGCGCAGGCCACCGCGGCCGGACGCGGCGGCCCGGTGGAGGCGCTCGTCAGCTACTACGGCTTCGGCTCGGACGGCCCTCAGCTCTTCAATGATCCGAAGGCCGGCCGCGTGGACACCAACGAGGACTCGCTGGTGCACCAGGTGAGCGGCAAGGTGAACGTGAAGAGCGTGACGCTGGACGCCAGCTTCACCAGCGGGGAGATCGGCCGCCCGGGTGGCCACCAGATCTCCACCGTGGGCAACTGCGGCCGCTGCCACTACACGCCCGACGACGTGGAGCGCGTGCAGAACTTCAGCGCGAGCGCGCAGGTGGACCAGCAGGTGTCGGACAACCTGCGCGTGTTCGCCCAGGCGTACACCTTCTTCAAGCGCCGCCAGGTGGAGATGGAGAACGCCTTCAACGAGGAGAGCCCCCAGATGCCGCTGGGCAAGCGGCGCCGGCTGGGCGGCGAGGCGCGCGGCCTGCTCACCCTGGGCGATCTCACCGTCACCTTCGGTGGTGACTACAAGAACGACCTGGTCAACAACCCCAACGTCCTGCCCGGCCTGTCGCTGGAGGAGACCACCCAGGACATCCTCGGCGGCTTCGTCGACGCGGAGTACCGGCCCATGAGCCAGCTCGTGCTCAGCGCGGGCGCCCGCTACGACAAGTACATCATTCCGGAGAAGATCTGGCAGGCGCGCACGGATCAGATCTCCCCGCGCGCCAGCGTGGTGTTCCACGCCCGTCCGGAGCTGACCTTCCGCGCCAACTACGGCCGCGCCTTCCGCGCCCCCACCCTGGCCGAGCTGGCCATCAACCAGCAGATGTACGCCGCCACGCTGCTGGGCAACGGCACCCTGCGCGCCGAGACGCTGGACACGGTGGAGGCCTCCGTCGACTTCTGGCCCTTCGATCGCACGGTGCGCCTGACGGGCACGGGCTTCGTCAACCTGGCGCGCAACTTCATCAACCAGGAGCTCCTGTTCGGCTCCACCTCGCAGTTCAAGAACGTGGGCGATGCGCGCGTGGCGGGCTTCGAGGCGGAGGCCGCGGCGCAGGTGGCGGCCATCAACTCCTCCTTCGATCTGTCCTACCAGTTCCTGGACGCGCGGGCGCTGGCCTACGAGGGCCGGCCGGAGCGGCCGCTGGACTACGCGCCCCAGCACCGCGTGTACGCGCGCGGCCGGACGAACTTCGGCAAGTTCGCCTTCGCCGAGCTGTATGCCCTGTACGTGGGCGAGCGCTTCGACCCGGGCTTCCAGATGAACTCGGACACCGGGAAGCTGGAGCAGGTGAAGCTGCCCGGCTACTTCACCGCCACCGCGCGCGTGGGCGCCAACGTCACCAAGGGCCTCACGGTGTCCGTGGTCGGCTCCAACCTCTTCAACGCGAAGTACGAGGAGTCCCACGGATTCCCCGCGCCCCCGCTGAGCCTCTTCAGCGAGGTCAAGTTCCAGTACTGAGCCGTCATCGTGAGAGTCGCCCACCACGCGGGGGCCGCCACCGGCCTCCATCTCGTCGCAGATGCCTCCCTGGCTCCCGCCTCGCTGGAGCAGGCCGCCCCCGCGCTCGTGCGCAGCGGCCTGCCGGTGGTGGTCCGGGGGGGCAGTGCGCGGGCCCCGGCTCGCGAGCTGGTCCTCTTCGACGGCCGGCTGGGGCCGGCCCACGCGGCCTTGTTGGAGCGCACGCCTCCGGCCCTGCTGCTGGCCTCGCGCGAGCCGGGGGGCCTCCCGTCCGCGTGGGAGATGCGGGTGCTGGGCGCGCTGCTGCGCGGTGAGTCGCTGCTGCCGCCGGGGGCGCCCGTCGCCAGGCTGTGGCTGGAGCGGGTGTTGGATCTCAAGGGAGCCTCGTCCGAGGCGTCCGCGCTGGTGGAGGCCTCCAAGGGCAGCCGGAACGCGGCGGGCCTCGCGGCCGAGGTGATGCACGAGCTGGCCGCCAACGCGCTGCTGGACGCGCCGGTGGATGCCAGCGGCACGCCGCTCTACGCCCACCGGCGCGAGTCGGTGCAGGCGGTGGCGCGGGAGCACATCTGCCAGGTGTCGATGGCGGTGGGGGAGGGCGGCCTCTTCCTGGAGGCGGTGGATCTCTTCGGGAGGCTGACGCCCGGGCCCATCGCGCGCGCGCTGGCCTCGCTGGGCGGGCGCATGCAGGTGAATGCCTCGGGGGGTGGGGCGGGCCTGGGGATGCGGCGCATCCTCGAGGCGTGTGAGCTGATCGCCGTCCGCGTGGTACCGGGCAAGGAGACGCGGATGGTGGGCGTGGTCGGGTTGGGGGAGGCGCGTCGCCGGGCCGCGCTTCCCAAGTCGTTGCTGTACTTCCAGTCGGAATGAGGAGCGGGACGGTGGAGACGCAGGGTTCCAATGCCACTATCAGCCGCGTACGCGTGGGTACCATCAACCACGTCCGCATCGCCGGCGTCATCGACGAGACGTTCCCGCTGACGTCCGCGTCCTCGGACCTCGGGGGACTGCTCATCGTCGACCTCGGTCAGGTGGAGCGCATCAGCTCCTTCGGCGTGCGGCGGTGGATCGAGTTCGCCAGCAAGCTGCCCGCCGGGGGCATCGCCCTCTACGTGGTCAACGCCCCACCGGTGATGGTGGATCAGCTCAACATGGTGGAGGGCTTCTCCGGCGTGGCGCGGGTGCTGTCGGTGCTGGCGCCCTACACGTGCCGCGCGTGCGGAGAGGACCGGCTGCGCCTGGTGGACCTGCAGGCGGAGGCGCCCATCATCGCCGAGGGCCGCGCCCCCGAGCACTCCTGCCCGGTGTGCGCCGGCAAGCTGGAGTTCGCGGATCTGCCGAGCGAGTTCTTCGACTACGCGCAGCGCCAGCAGTTCGGCACGGTGGACCCCGTGGTGATGCGCTACCTGCGCGCCACCACGCCCAGCGCGCCCACCGCGCTCACCACGCACCTGAAGATCGTCCAGGACGACATCACGTACATCTCCCTGGCCACCGAGCTGAAGGCGGACCTGAACGTGCGCCGGCTGGCCTCGGGCCTGGAGGGGCGCGTTGCCTTCGACTTCTCCCACGTCACCAAGGTGGAGCCCGAGGCCGTCGCGAAGCTGGAGCAGGTGCTGGCCACGGCGGCACAGGGCGCCAAGGTGGTGCTGTGCCGCGTGCCGCCGCCGGTGCTCAACGCGCTCAACCGCTTCACCAAGCAGCTCACCGCTCAAATTGGCACGCTGTGGCTGCCGTGCGAGTGCCGCAACTGCGGCCATGAGCACCAGCAGCGCGCCCTGGCCTCCGAGTACCTGGCCAAGCTGCGCGCCAACGCCAGCCCCGAGCGCGAGTGCCCCATCTGCGGCGGCTCCGCGCGCCTGCCCTCCATCCCCCAGCTGGTGCCGCTGCTCAGCCGCTCCTCCCTGGTGGACAAGCCGCTGGAGGACATCGAGGCCATCGAGCCGCGCGCCCTCAGCCAGTACCTCTTCGGCTCCACCAACGTGGATCCGAACGCCAACAAGGGCGGGAGCTCGGAGATCAGCAACTCCTTCGGCGCCACCAAGCTGCAGATCATCCGCCGGCTGGGCCAGGGCGGAATGGCCGAGGTGTTCCTCGCCAAGCAGGTGGGCGTGAAGGGGTTCGAGAAGTTCGTGGTGATGAAGAAGATTCTCCCGCAGTTCGCGGAGAATGCTGAGTTCGTCGACATGCTCTTCGCCGAGGCGCGGGCCAACGCGCGCCTCACGCACCCCAACGTCGTGCAGACGTTCGACGTGGGGATGAACGACGGCGTGGCGTACATCCTCATGGAGTACGTGCGCGGCCCGGACCTCAAGAAGTTGATGAACGAGCTGCGGCGCAAGGGCCTGGCCCTGCCGCTGGAGCACGCGCTGCGCATCGTCGCCGAGACGGCCGCGGGCCTGCACTACGCGCACAGCTACGTGGACCCGGCCGGCGTGCCCCACCCGGTGGTGCACCGCGACGTCAGCCCGCACAACGTCCTCATCTCGCTGGATGGCGCCATCAAGCTGAGCGACTTCGGCATCGCCAAGGTGCAGGGCGAGGAGAACACCCAGGCCGGCGTGCTCAAGGGGAAGATCTCCTATATCTCCCCCGAGGCGGCCGCGGGCCGCGCCCTGGACGCGCGCAACGACGTGTTCGCCCTGGGCGTGGTGCTCTTCGAGCTGCTCACCGGCACGCTGCCCTTCAAGCGCGACCACGACGCGGCCACGCTCAACGCGATCGTCCGCGAGCCGGCGCCCGTGCCGTCCCAGCTCAAGCCCACCATCCCCCAGGACGTGTCGGATCTCATCCTGCGCGCCCTGGTGAAGGATCCGGCGCGCCGCACGTCCTCCGCCTCGGCCATGCGCGAGGAGATCGAAGCGGTGATGGCCCACCACCGGCTCAACTCGTCGCCGGCGGCGGTGGCCCAGTTCTTCAAGACCATGCTGGGGGACCGGCTCGCGGAGTTCGGGCCCACCAACAGCCCCGGAGGCTCCACCGGCTCGCATCCGCACATCGCGGGCTCGGGCACGGGCAGCGCGCCTCGCGTCCCCTCGGGGGGAACGGGGGAGATGGTGGCGCCTCCGGGGACGGGCTCCCGGCCCGCGCTCGGCCCCGCCACCGGCTCCCGGCCGGCGGTCGCGACGGGCACCGGCCAGTTCGGCGCCGTGCCACCGTCCGCCACGCGTCCATCGGCGGCTTCTCCGGTGGCTCCACCGGCGCCTCCCCTCGAGACGCCTCTCGAGATTCCCATCGCGACGCAGGGCGCGGACGAGCGCACCGAGGTCTACCGGCCCTCGCAGCAGGGGCTCATCGCCCCCAAGGCGCTGCCTCCCGAGCCTCCCACGGATGCGTTCGCGGATAAGGCTCCGGCGCCCGTGCCGGCGCGTGCGTCGCTGACCGGCGTGCCCGTGGTGCCGCCCCCGCATCCGACGGTGCCGTCCCGTCCGGCGGCCATGGTTCCGCCGTCCGCGGTACCGGCTCCGGCGCGTGCGTCGCTGACCGGCACGCCCGCGGTGCCGCCCCGTCCCTCCGGGCCCGCGCCCGCGGTGCCGCCCCGGGCGTCCATGGCCTCCGTGCCCGCGGTCACCGGCTCCCGGCCCGCGCTGCAGCCCGCGGTCCCGGTGTCCAGCCGGACGGCGACGCAGATGGCGCCCGCGGCCGCGCCTCCCGCCGCTCCCAGGGCTCCCGCTCTGCCCCCGGCTCCACAGGCCGCCGCGGCCATGTCCGCGGCGAGGCCGGCACCCCGCTCGTCAGGCGCCAGGTGGGCTGTCCTCGGTGTCGCCGGGCTGCTGCTCGCGGGCGCCGTTGGCGTGGTGGCTCCCAAGCTGCTGGCGGACCGGGGCGTCGAGGTGGTCAACCGCGAGCCGGGCGAGCAGGTCTACGTGGCGGGTCTCCGGGTGGAGGAGGCCCAGGGCCTCAACCTGGAGGGCGCCAGCCAGTTCGTCGTCTCCACGGCGATGAATGGGCGCCTGCGCCGCTTCGGAATTCCGGTGAGCAAGGACATCATCGACGTGCGCGCCCTGCCCGAGGCCAGGCCGGAGCCGGGCAGCAAGGGCACGCTGCGCGTGGGCGGGATGCCGGGCTGCTTCGTCAAGATGGGCCCGGACATGCTCCCCGGTGCGACGCCGGTGTCGGCGCCCATCGAGGCCGGCGTGGAGTTGCAGGTGACCGTCACCTGTCCCAACCAGCCGGTGTGGTCGCGCTGGGTGATGGCGGTGCCGGGGCAGGAGTTGGAGGTCGTTCCGCTGCCGAAGAACTAGAGGGGCCTCCCTCCGCAAAGGCCCTCGGGCCGGGGTGCGTCACGTATGAAGGGCTGGAGTCTCTTTCCCCACCTCGTCGTCCGCACCACCGGCTTTGCTTTCGAGCGGCTGGAGCGGTTGCGCTGTCCCGATGCCGCGGAGAGCGCCCGGAGGCTCTGGGCCGAGCGGCGTGAGCTGGAGGCGCTGAAGGCCCGTGGCCCGCGCCTGCGGCGGCCTCCGTCCGCGGTGCTGTCCGCGTTGAAGGCGGGCCGCCCGGTGGACGTGGAGGGGCTGGAGTCCCCCGACTTCTTCGCCACCTACAACGTCCACGCCCGCGCGGCGCAGGAGGCCGAGTCCGCCTTCGAGGCGGCCTTCACCCGCGAGTCGGCCCGGGTGGAGGAGGCGCTCGCGGCGCTGCGCGGCGAGCCCCGCTTCCTGGAGGCGGTGGCGAGCTCAAGTCCTCCGGTGGCGAGGGACTTGATCGCCGGCCGGGACGGGGCGCGGCTGAAGCGGCAGGTGGCCAGCTACCTGCAGCGGGTGTGCGCGAAGAACGAGACGATGAGCTTCTTCGGCCCCATCAACTATGGCCGGGTGGAGCCGGGTGCGCCCACGGGCGTCACGGTGCGCTGGTCCGGCCCCGAGGCGCTGGCGGGCCGCAACACCTTCGCCGCCTCGTGGCTGGTGCTGGGCCTGGTGCGCGCCATCGCGGCGGACCCGGAGGTGGCGCCCTGGCTCGTGCTGCGCCGCAAGGCCTTCGCCTCGATGCCCCCGCGCAAGGGCGCGGCACCCAACCCCGCGAGCATGGAGGATGTGCTCCCGCGGCTGGTGGAGGCGGTGGATGGCGCGCGGCCCCTGTCGGCGCTGCGCGAGGCGCTCGGGGTGGAGTGGCCGCTGCTGCTCGAGGCCGTGCGCTTCGGCCTGCAGCGCAACCTGTTCACCCACCAGCTCGAGGTGCCCGCGGCCTCGCACCACCCGCTGGAGGACCTGGCCGAGCGGCTCGCCGGCATTCCGGGCCGGGTGGCCCGCGAGCACCTGCGCGAGCTGGAGGGCCTGCTGGGGGTGATGGCGCGCTACGGCGCGGCGGACGCGGCGGGCAAGATGGCGCTCAACGAGGAGCTGGCGAAGCGCGCCCGCGAGCGCTGGAGTGTGGCGCCCGTGGCCGCGACTGCCACCGGGTCCGACGGCCACAACTTCTACCAGGACCGGCTCCCGATGCGGGAGGAGTGCGGCGGAGACCTGCGCCTCACTGTCGGCGGCGAGCGCGCGGAGGAGCTGACGCGGAGGTTGGAGCCGGCGCTCGGGTTGATGGGCGAGGCGGCGCTGCGCACGCGCGAGGCGGCCCGCTCGGCCGTGGCGGCGCTGGTGGGCGCGCGGACGGTGCCCTTCTGGAAGGTGGTGGCGGCGTACGGGGACCGGCCGGTGCCGTACGACACCACCGTGGCCTCGGCGCTCGCGGCGGCCATCACCGAGCCGGCGGCTCGCAGTGTGGAGCTGGATCCGGCGGTGCTCCCCACGCCCCGCGCGGACACGGAGCTGCCGATCGTCACCTCGATCGATCTGCTCGTGGGCGCGCCGGACGTGGAGGCCTGGAGCCGCGGCGAGTACGAGCTGGTGGTGGGAGACGTGCACGACACGGCCCTGGTGTGGGGCTGGGCGCTGCAGTTCCACGAGGAGCGCAGGCGGGTGGAGGGCGAGCTGGTGCGGGCGCTCGGCTCGCTGCGGCGGCCGATGCCCTTCGTCACCGTGCTGGCGTCGCGGCGTACGGGCCTGCTGCCCTCGGAGTTCCCCGGCCCCGTCGTCGAGCTGGGCGGCGTGAGCGCGCGGGCCTCGGCCTGGCGGCTGCCTTTCGATGACCTCCAGGTGGAGAGCGACGGGCGCACGGCCCGGCTGGTGTCCACGCGGCTGGGCACGGAGGTGTGCCTCTACAACGGGGAGATCGAGAGCCTGGTGCAGACGGCCTTCGCCCTGCCGCGCATCCGCCCGCTGCGGGTGTCGCTGGGCGCGCACACGCCCCGGGTGATGCTGGGCGGCGCGGTGCTGCAGCGCGAGCAGTGGCGGCTGGAGGCGGCGGATGGAGAGGCGCTGCTCGCGTGCAAGGACGACAAGGCGCGGCTCCGGACGGCGGTGGGCATCTGGGCGCGCATGGGACTGCCGGATCACGTGTTCGCGAAGTTCCCGGGCGAGCGCAAGCCGGTGCTCGTCGACGTGCGGAGCCCGGCGCTGCTGCGCGTCTTCGTCAACCTGCTCGAACAGAAGGGCGAGGTGATGCTGTCGGAGATGCTCCCCGCGCCCGGGCAGCTGTGGCTGGGCGCCTCGGGCGGACGGCACACGGCGGAGCTGCGCTGCTGCTTCCTCTGGGGCGCGGCTTCATGAAGCTGGTCGTCCTGCCGCCCCACCGTGACGTGACGTGCGTGCCGGAGGCACCCGAGGGCTGGCGGGTGCTCGACGTGGCGCGGGCCTTCTGCCAGCGCGTGTCGGCTCCGGAGCTGCTGGCGCGGGCGGTGGAGACGCGGGAGCGCGAGCCCGCCACGCCCCAGACGATGCGAGAGCTGCTGCTGCTTCGCGCCGCGCTCGTGCTGTGGAAGCGGGGGAGGGCGGATGCGCACCGGCCCCTGCGGGCCCTCGGCGCGGCGCTCACGGCCCTGTCTGGCTCTCCGTATGGGGTGCACGTGCGGCTCGATGACATCGAGCTGGAGGGGGGCACCACCGAGCGCTCGGCCGACGTGCTCCGGATCGTCCAGACGCCCGCGCTGTATGACGAGGATCTGGCGCGTGCGGCCGAGCACTTCCCGGGTGCCGGGCGGGTGCGGCTGTGGCTGGAGAAGGACCTGCAACTTCCGGCGGCGGTGGCGCTCGCGGCGGCGTGTCCGGCCTCGGTGCCACTGGAGCTCGCGGGCCCTTTCGCGGCCATGCACCGTGCCGTCCTGGCGGCGCTCCCTGTCTTCCAGCGGGCCTCGTTTCCCGAGGACGTGGCCCCTCTGCGTTGGCGGGTGATGGGCCTGGACGCGGCGGAACCGGAGGCCCTCACCTGGGTTCCCGAGGGCGCGCGCCCACCGGCGGAAGGTGGACCCTGGGCGGGCCATGTGCCGCTGGGCGCGCTGCTCGATGCCGAGGCGCTCGTGGCGAGCGGCTGCCGCACGGCGGTGGTGGGCTTCTGCTCGGTGGACGAGGGCTCGGTTCTGGGCAGTGACGGAAGGCGCGTGCCGTTGGAGTCCCTGGCCTCCGCGGTGGAGCGTCTGCGTGCCGCTGGAGCGCGCGTGGTGGCGGAGTGGTGGGTGGGGGCTCCCGGCGTGGACGAGGCCGCGCACGAGCGGACCTTCACGCTGCTCGGCCAGCGGCCCGTGTTCGACTGGGTTTCGGGAGTGAGGCCATTCCACTGGACGCGCGGGCGCCCGGGCGAGGACTTCGCGGGCGTGCCGGTGCGCTTCCTCGCGCCGCCCGAGGACAAGGATCTGGCGCGCACGGTGCCCTTCGAGGCGCCGGGGACGGTGCCGCACGCCCGGCTGGCGGAGCTGCTCGGCTCGTTGGCGGGGAAGCTGCTGCAACGCGCGCCGCTCAGCCCGGGCCGGGTGGCCTGGGCCTCGCTCCACCCGCCAGCCCCCGTGGCGCCTGGAGGCGAGCGGATCCGGTTGGATGGAGATTGCGCGCTGGTGCAGCTACCGGCGACGCTGGATGGCGTGGCGAAACCTTCCTGGTACGCGGCGAACCTGCGCACGGGAGGGGTGCTGGCCATGGACGCGCGGCTGGCGCCGATGGTGGCGGGAGCCGAGCAGCCGGTGACGGTGGGAGAGCTTTTCGCGGCGCTGCCGGAGGCGCAGCGCGGCAAGGTGGAAGCGGCGCTGGTGGGCCGCGCGGTCCTCGAGAGGGTGCACGGATGAGCGAGCGCTGGACGCTGGGCGAGGTCTTCGTACTCCGGCACGCGGGTTTCCCGTTCGACTGGCTGGAGAGCCTGGGTTTCTCGGAGGGGCTGCGCTCCGAGGTGGCGGCGTTGCTCGAGGACGAGCGGGCGTTGGTGGAGGCCGTGCGCACCGCCGCGGGCGAGGATGTGGCCCGCACGGCGCGCGAGGCGCTGGAGAAGGGCAAGGAGCCAACGCTCAAGGCGAAGTACGGGCCGGGGTGTACCCAGGCGCTGGAGCGCTACCGCTCGCACCGCGCGGCGCTGTCGGCCCGGTACGCGGAGGAGCGGCAGGCCCTGCGGAAGCAACTGCGTGAGCGCGCGGCGGAGCCCGCCATCCAGGAGGCCGTCTTCTTCTCCAACCCGGCGATGTCCGAGAACGTCTGGACGCGCTACGTGGAGGGGGAGGCGAAGCCGGACAACTCGGATGCGCGGCGGGTGGAGCGGCAGGTCTACACGTACTTGCAGCGCTTCTGCGCGAAGAACGAGACGACGAGCTTCTTCGGCCCCATCTCCTACGGCGAATGCGACGGAGAGGACGGCGAGGACGTGAAGGTGGTGCCGAGCGGGAGCACGCGGCGGCGCACCTTCCTCACCTTCTGGGCCGTCACCGAGCTGGCCCGTGCGGTGGCCCGGGAGCGCGACGTGCGCCGGCACCTGCCGCTGCGGCTCAATCCGCTCTTCAAGGTGGAGGCGGGCCGGGCGAGCTGCGAGCCGTTGAAGCTGGAGGTGGCGCTGTCTCCGGAGGCGGAGCGGCTGCTCGCGGTGCTGCCGGGGGCGCCGACACTGGGCGCGGCCTCGAGCGCGCTGGGCCAACCGGTGGAGATGGTGGAGCGGCTGGTGGTGCCGATGATGAAGTCGGCGCTGGTGCTGCTGGGGCTGCCCTTCGTGGCGAATGACTTCGGCGCCTTCACGAGCCTGCGCGAGGCGGTGGCGGCGCTGCCCGCTTCCGAGGCCCGGGAGCGCTGGCTGTCGAGGCTGGACGAGCTGGAGCGCCTGCGCGGCGAATTCGAGGGGGCTGGGCTGGCGCGCCGCCGGGAGCTGCTGCAGTCGCTGGAGGCTCGCTTCACCGAGTACACGGGCAAGCCCGCGCGGCGAGGCGAGGGGCAGGTGTACTCGGACCGGCTCATCCTCTACGAGGAGGCGTCCTCGCCCTTCCGGCTGAAGCTGGGGCGGCGCTTCAGTGAGGAGATGGCGGCGAAGCTGTCCGGGGCGTTGGGGCTCTCGGCGGCATACGGCGACAGCGTGCAGCGCAGCTACCGCGAGCAGGTGCGCGACGTGCTGGGCCCGGAGGAGCGTCCGCTCGACTTCCTGGAGTACGCGGTGCGGCTGCGTCCGGACCAGGTGGCGGGGAGCCGCTTCGCGCCGGTGCCGCCCATCCTGCTCGATGAGGACCTGTCGCGCGCCCGGACGTTGCCGGAGGACTTCCTGGGCACCTCGCAGCCGGGAGGCCGCTACGCGCTGCCAGACGTGTTCCTCGCGAAGACGGGGAATGGCTTCGAGGTGATGTGCGCCCGCGTGCACCACCACCTGATGTTGTGGAGCTGGCTGAGTGCTTTCTACCCGGACCGGGCGCGCTACGAGTCGGTGGCGGGTCAGTGGCTGGAGCGCGAGCCCGCGGCGAAGGGGCTGGTGGGGTTGGCCCTCCGCAGGCGCAACAAGGGCTTCTACGTCTACCCGGGACGGAAGCTGATGTACTCGGTCTCCGACGTGCTGGACGTGGAGCAGGGCGCGCTGAAGCCGCACGATGTGAAGGTGGTGCCCACGCGCGAGGGGCCGGTGCTGGTGGACGGGGAGGGGCAGCGGCTCTCGCTGTACATGCCGCTGGACGACTTCAACACGTACCCGCCCTTCGCGGCGCTGGCGCACCCGCAGGTGCTGCACGCGAAGCTGCGCACCCAGGGCCGGCACCTGCCGAGATTCCACGTGGGCGGCGCGGTGTACCAGAGGGAGCGCTGGGAGCTGCCGACGAGCACGTTCTCGCAGGTGAGCGGGATGGATCTGCTGCTCGCGGTGGAGCGCGAGCGCAAGGCGAGTGGCTGGCCGCGCTTCGTGTACGTGCGCAGCACGGTGGAGCGCAAGCCGTACCTGATCGACACGGCGTCCCCGTTCGCGCTGGAGCTGTTGCTGTACCTGTCGCGAGGGGCGGAGCAGCTGTCGGTGGAGGAGATGTACCCGGCACCGGAGCAGCTGTGGCTGAAGGACGAGCGGGGCCGCTACACCTGCGAGATGCGGATGCAGGCGGTGCGCTGGAGCGAGGAGCGGGGCTGACCGATGAGCGCAACCCAGGACGTCGTGATTCTCGGGGCCGGAGTGATGGGCCTGTCCGTGGCACGCCGGCTGGCGGCGGCGGGGGCACGGGTGACGGTGTTGGACCCGGTGGAGCCCGGAGGACAGGGCTCGCGAGCGGCGGCGGGGGTGGCGATTCCCTCGGTGCGGCTGCTGGATGACCCGGACATGCTCGCCTTCACGCGGGCGGCGCACGGCGCGCTGGCCGAGGAGCTGGCTTCCCTGGTGGATGGCCCGAGCCTGCGCCGGGGCCAGGGCGTGCTCCGGGTGGCGATGGACGCGAAGGGCCGGGATGCGCTCGGGCAGAAGGCGGCGAACCATCCTGAGTGGCTGGGGACCTGGATGGACGCGGCGCGCGTGGTGGAGCTGGAGCCCGCGCTAGAGGGGACACCGATCCTCGGGGCCTACGTGACCGAGCAGGGCTTCATGGTGGACACGGAGGCCTACCTCAACGCGCTGCTGCACGACCTGCACCGGAGGGGCGTGCGGGTGCGCCTGGGCGAGGGCGCGCGCTCGGTGGCCGAGGTGGACGGTGGGGTGGAGGTGCGGACGGAGCTGGAGACGCACCGTGCGGGGAGGCTGGTGGTGTGCGCGGGGGCGTGGTCGGGAGGCATCGCGGGATTGCCGCCGCTGCCGGTGAAACCGCTGCGAGGGCAGATGCTGACGATCTTCCACCCCGAGGTGAGGCTGACGCGGGTGGTGTCGGGGCCCACGTACCTGGCGCCGTGGCGCACGGGGGAGATCGTCGTGGGGGCGACGGAGGAGGACGCGGGTTTCGCGTGCCACGTGACGCCGACGGGGCTGATGCACCTGGGGGCCACGGTGGCGAAGCTGGCGCCGAGGCTGCGCGAGGCGCGCTTCGGGAGGGCGTGGGCGGGACTGCGCTCGGTGACACCGGGGGGCAAGCCGCTGATTGGCCGCTACCCGGGGACGAAGGGGGTGCTGATTGCCAGCGGGCACGCGGGGCAGGGCATCCTCACGAGCGCCCTCACGGGCCGCGCCGTGGCGGAGCTCATCGAGCACGGGCGCAGCGAGCTTGCGGCCGCCTTCGAGCCGGAGCGCGTGCTCCGCTCCGGGCAGGACGGCTCCGCGCCTACGAAGGTGACTTGACCCGCTCGAAGGTCATCACGCTCTCCATCAGCACGGGGAACTCCAGCTCGCGTGCGAGCCGCCAGAGCTGCTGCCAGAACACGGGCTCGGAGGGCAACGGCGCCTGGGTGCCCACCAGGATGAGGTTGCTGTACCGGGAGGCGCCGCGCAGCATCGCGCAGTCGTCGAAGGCCTTGGCGAAGGTCTCGATGCGCGACTCCACGCTCCACTGCTCCTCCAGCGCGATGTTGAGCACCGCGACGCCCCCGGGCTCCAGCCTGCGGCGGACGTTCTCCAGGAAGATCGATTCCTTCATGTGGTCCGGCGTCCCATGGTCCCAGAAGGCATCCAGGAGGATGAGATCGTAGCGAGGCCCCTGCCGCGCCATGAAGTGGGCCCCATCCTCCACCGAGATGTGGAGGCGGGCGTCCTCGCGGACATGGAAGAAGCGCCGGGCCACGTCGACGACCACGGGGTTGATCTCCACCACGTCCACCCGCGACCGGCGGGGCAGCAGGCGGTGCAGCAGCATGGGAAACACCCCCCCGCCCAGACCGACCACCAGCACGCGCGAGCGGCCCTCGGTGAGCGCGAGCCCGGCGGTGGCCACTCGCACGTAGTTGGTGGGGACCGCCAGCGGATCACTCTTGAGGATGGAGCTCTGGAGCGCGCCCTCGGGGCTGTCGAAGCGGAGCGTGCGCTGGTCGCCCACGTCCACCACGTACACGGTCCCGAAGGGGGAGTCGGCCTCGTGGACCACTGTTTCCGACAGACTCACGCCCTCTGGGTAGCACGGCCCGGTGGTGCCTGTCGAAGCCACGCGGGCCATCCCCATTCGGGGGGCGCTACTCGTGTAGCTGGGCCAGGAACTCCGAGAAGCTGTCCGCGATGGGGTGGACGTGCATCTCGACTGTGACCAGGACGATCCTGGGCTCGACGGGTGAGTCCCTGTAGTCGAAGCACAGGTGCTCGCTGCCCGGGGTCATCGCGAATGGAAGGAGCCTGGCAGTTCACTGGGAAGCGTTACGCCCCATTCCTGCTCAAGAAAGGCGATCTCCCCCGGAGTTGCTGGCCGTGGTGCGTCCCAGATGTATGGCTTCCAGGAGATGCTCATGGAGAATCGCCTCCACCCCATATGCTCATCCCGCCTGTGATCGGGATAGGCAATTGCAAGAACGTGGAGCGCGAGAGGCTATGCAAGTAGGAACCGGCCGTCATGCAGGGTGGCCATGAACTCAGTGAAGCTGTTGGCTACGGGGTAGATGAACATCTCCACTGTGACCAGGATTACCTTGGGTTGCTCTGGTGTTTCTCTGTAATCGAAGCACAAGTATTCGCCACCAGGAGTGCTGGCAAACGGGTAGACTCTACTGGGAACATGTGGCTTCACTGCCTCGTACGCGCGCATGACGGAATACGTGCGCCACTTGTGGTCCTCGATGATCGTCAGGAGCACATTGACGGCATTGGTGCCTCTGCCAACGTTGAAGACAGCGGAATGGGGAGTCATTCCCTGGTACTGAGCAGCCACTTCCTTATAGGCCTCGGGAAAAGTGATACCCAGCTGGTGCTCGAGTTGCTCGAACTCCCGAGGCGTCGCCGGGTGGGATTCGTCCCAGACATAGGGTATCCATCTCAGTGTTGTCATCAATGTCCTCCGCCCCAGATCGCCATGCCTCCCGTGTGGGGGCGCGAGAGGATGTGAGCTTCCTCTTGTACGAGTTGCATTCTGCAGACGTCTTGATGATGGTGCCAGATGTATCCTCTCGGAGCTCTGTCCAGAGTCAAAAGTTGCTTGATGGCCGTTTTACTCAGCCCGAGTTCCCTGGCCAAGCCAGGATCTGCCTTGAGCGCGTCGGAAAGCTTTTTGTTGGCTGCTCGTCAGCAACAGGAGCGCCGTTACCACGACCTTCACCCTGGCCCTCTTCCAAGCGGAGCGAGGATTCCCATGGGCATGAATTGGGGACCTGATGGTCATGGCCGAGCATGATGCTCCGTGTGCGCCCCTGGAAGAAACCTCAGACGCCGTCATCACCAACGATCTGGAGAATCTGCGCGAGTACCTGGAAGGGCAGGGCGACGCGCCTCGGGACGGCGCCCCAGAAAGCGCTGGCTCGCTGCCGGCTCCGGGAAGGTAGTCTCCTCCCGCCGGGAGGGAACGCGTGGAGACACCGCAGCAAAGGATGTCGCGAGAGTTCCGCGAGGTGGTGCATGGCTTGCGCGGCCTCTTCGCCATGGAGCTGGATGACGGACAGTTGCGGCAGGGGATGGAGGAACTCGGCAGGCGCTGGGTCTTCCCGGGGCTCATTGCCCTCTGGGGCCCCGGGCTCTACAACCGCAACCGCACCGTCTTCCGCCCCTTCATCCTCGCCCATTTTCCGCAGTACACCTTCGACACGCTCGGCCGTCCTCAGTCCGTCTTCGAGGGGCCCTCCGCGGAGCTCTTCGAGAAGTGGCTACAGGACGTCGATCGGTCCGGAGACGTGGAGCTCTTCCGCCGGCTGTACCAGCTCCAGTTCGAGGGGCTGCGCTGGGAGGAGGGCCGCAAGCGCTGGCTCGCGGACCTGATGCCCCGCTACGGCGCGGCCTCCACCCGTGCGCAGCGCCAGGGGGTGCTCAACCAGTTCGATCTCCGCTTCGAGCTCGACGAGCCGGCGGCCATCGCCCTCTACACCGCGGACCCCGTGGCCTGTCGTGCCTTCATCCTCGCGCACCTGCCCGGTGAATGGCGGTTCAACGCCGGCCGTCGCCCGCCCTGGCAGAAGTTGCCCGCCCTGGCGCGCGAGCGTGGAGACGAGGCACTCGCCTTCGATATCTACCGCCGGCAGGTGCCGGAGGAGCTCTGGAAGCGGGACGTGCTGGCGCTGTGCGACACCGTCCGGGAGCCCGGAGCGCTGGTGGAAGCACTCGAGCAGCGGCACCCGGCGCATTGGCTCCAGGATGCGGCTACCCCCTTCCTCGAGCTCGCCCGCAAGCGCGGCCGGGATGCCGTGCCCTACCTCCTGCGCCATGTCCGGGACGTGCGCCAGCCCTGGGGATTCTTCAACCGGAGCTTCTCTCACCTGGTGGAGCTGGCGCGCGAGCGGGAGTGGTTGGACCTGTGGTCCGCGCTGATGCGCACCTCCGCGGCCCCCAAGACCTACAACAGTGAGGTGCTCGGCCTGCTCCAGCGCTCGGAGCTCCCAGGAGACGAGGTGCGGCGGCGCCTCCTCCTGCTCGCCGGAGTGGGCCGGGAGGTCAACTTCCCGGGGCTCGGCCTCGCCCAGGTGCAGCCGCTCGACGACGACACGGCGGTGGTGCTGTACGAGCGTTTCCCGGACCTCGTGCGCGGCCCCTTCCTGCGGCACGTCTCTCCGGGGCGGAGTGGCTCCTATTCGAAGCTCGCCACCCGGGCCCTCGAGCGCGACGATGCGCCGCTGGTGGACTTCCTCGCGAGCCGCGTGGCGCTCATCGATCTCAGCTACGCCGTCACCCTGCCGCAGCCGCCTCCGTGGACGGAGATCATCGGGCGGCTCTCCGCCGTCTACGAGTCGTTGCTGGAACGCTCGCCCGAGGCGTTCGCCTCCCGGGCCGGCAACGTGCTGGGGAAGATGCCGGCCTTCGCCATCGGGAACTACGGCCAGTTGGTCCGCCACAACCGGCTGGCCCGGCTCTTCTTCGAGCGGGCCCACGCGCACTACACCTCGGATGCCCGCGCGATGAGGGACCTGCTCGAGTCGCCGCAGATCCACGTGCAGGCGCTCGCCTTCCGGGTGCTCGCCCGGGATGACGAGCGGGCCCGTGCGCTGGCCGCGCACAACGTCGATCTGCTCCAGGCCACCCTCCTGCGTCCCCTGCATCGCAAGACGCGGCTGATGGCCCTGGGCGCCCTGCGCAACGCCGCCCGGGACGAGGCCGCCGCACGCCAGCTCGCCGGCCGCATCCGCGATGCCATGGATCTGCCGGACCGGCAGTACCCGAAGGAGGCCCTGCTCGGGCTGCTCGCCGACATCCTCCACCGCTGGCCCGCGCTGCGAGGCCCCTCCGAGCAGCCGGTGGTGTACGGAGGTGCCGCGTGATTCCGCTCCTCGTCGACTACGCCACGCCCAGTGCCTTCGAGTCGGATTGGGACCGCGCGCAGCTCGGCCTGTCTCCCAACCTCCGCCGCCCGCTGCGCTTCCACGGCCGCATCCGCGAGCACGTCCTCTCCGTGCGGCTCGCGCTCCAGGCGCTCGGCGCGCTCATCTGGTCCGACGACTCCTGGGCCTCGAGTGAGGATCTCCTCTCGGCCGTGCTCGATCCCGTCGTCACCGTCCACCGCGACCGCGTCTTCTTCGAGGCCTTCAGCCAGGACCAGAGCGCCTACGGCCTGGTCATCATCGACCGGGGGCTGTTCGAGACGGAAGGAGCGGTGGAGTGCGGGACCACCAACGTGGACTTCACGGCGTGGTTGTGGGCGGCGCTGGGGGAGATGCGCTCCTCGCGTGACACGTGGTTGCGCATCGAGAAGCCCGGCATCGAGGTGCGGACGGAGGGTGCCGGAGGCCGCTTCGAGCAGAAGGTGGAGCTGCCGGACGCATGGGTGCGCGGCTTCCTGCAACTCCAGGGCGCCATGGCCCTGCCGGGGACGCGCCTCACCGTGCGCCCGGTGGATCTGATCGCCGCCCTGCGTTTCCTGCGCTTCAGCCATGCGAAGGTGTCGCCGCGCGCGCTGCGCTACGTCTTCGAGCCCGGCCAGCCCGCGGCACTGGTGCTGGAGCCGTGGGAGGAGCGCTTCGTCCTGCGCGGGGCGGAGCACGGCTACGACGAGCCCCGCACCGTGCGTACCTGGGGCCGCCGCCGGCTCCGGCTTCTCGAGCCGCTGCTGCCCTACGCGAACAAGGTGGACGTCTTCCTCAAGGGCCGGGCCCTGCCGAGCTTCTACGCCGTGGAACTGCCCGGGGTGACGTGGGTGCTGGGGCTCACCGGGTGGAGCGGCCAGCGCTTCACCGGCACGGGGAGCTTCGAGCTGCTCACGCCGGAGGCGCCGGTGGAGCCGGGCCTGAAGGAGCGTGTCCTCGCCGTGCTGCGCGAGCGGCAGGCCGGCAGTGTGGAGGCGCTCGCGCAGGCGGTGGGCGCGGACAAGCCGGACACCAGCCGGGCCCTGTTCCACCTGTGCCGGGCCGGCATGACCATCTTCGACGTGCAGCGCCGCGAGTACCGCCACCGCGAACTCTTCGAGACGCCCGTGGACGAGGAGCGCCTCTTCCCTCCGGACCTCCGACGCGAGCGGGCCAGCGCGCTGCTCCAGGAGGGCCGCGTGCGGGTGGAGTCCGTCACGCCTCGCGAGACGCGGAAGATCAAGCGGCTGCCCACGCCCGAGGGGACGGTGCGCCGGGAGATCATCCATCGCGACCTGGCCGTGGCGGGCGCGGTCGCGGAGCAGTCCCAGGTGGAGCTCGTCCTCAACGACGAGGAGCGCCTCATCTTCGCCACCTGCGGCTGTGATTTCTTCCTGGAGAACATCCTCAACCAGGGGCCCTGTGAGCACATGCTGGCATTGCTGACGGCGAGCGCGGGGGCACGCCGGGACGCGGCCACCTCGGCCGCCGTGTCGCCGGAGGCCGAGGCGCTGTCCACGCATCCCCGCTCCACGGAGCCGGAGGAGGGCGCGAGCGGCGGCGCCGGAGAGGAGCTTGACGGTGACGAGACGTAGGACGATAAGGGCCGTGCTTCATCCGAGGGAGCCGTTCGCCCACGAGTCAGCCATTCGTGCCGCGGTGCTTCGCCGCGGCGGTGTCATGTTGCCTTCACCTCGCCACGGACCCCAGCGTACGGAACGCTGGGACCCATGGGTCCAGAGCTTCGAGAGTGACGCGCGACCGGCTCCCTCGGATGCAGGCATTTGCTCCACAGGAGGGGAGGGCCATGGGCTTCGTTGATTGGCTCAAGGGGCTCTTCCGCAAGCCGTTGGTGCGGGACGTCTCGCGGCTCGACCGGGAGAGCGCCTCGCTCGATGTGGTGCAGGAGGTGGTGCGGCCCGAGTCCGGCCCCCTCAAGCCCGGCCATCGCCGCACGGTGCGGCGAGATCCCCGGCTGCTGCCCAAGCCGAAGCCGACGGGGCTGCTGCTCAAGAAGCGCAAGAAGTGGATGGCGGCGAGCGAGGCCCGCCGGCTCTTCGCCGGGACGCTGCGCACGCGCAACCGGCAGATCAGCGATCTCCTCCCGGACGAGGCGCAGCTGCAACGTCTCGGCTTGCCCGTGTGGCGGGACGAGGGGGAGGTGGCCGTGGCGCTGGGCATCTCCGTGAGCGAGCTGCGTTTCTTCTCCATCCACCGCGAGGCCGAGCGCGTTCCGCACTACGTCACCTTCTCCATCCCCAAGCGCAACGGAGGGCGGCGGCTCATCATGGCGCCCAAGCGCCGGTTGAAGGCGCTGCAGCGCAAGCTCCTGCCGCTGCTGGTGGACAGGCTGCCGGTGAGCGGGCATGCGCACGGCTTCCGAGCGGGGCGCTCCATCCGCACCGGCGCCGAGCCTCACGTGGGCAAGGCGGTGGTGTTGAAGATGGACCTCGCCGACTTCTTTCCCTCCGTTACCTACGTGCGGGTACGGGGGTTGTTGATTGCGTTGGGCTATGGCTACACGGTGGCGGCCACGCTCGCCGCGCTGATGACGGAGGCCGAGCGCCAGCCGGTGGAGATGAATGGCGTCCGGCTGCACGTGCCGGTGGGCCCGCGCGCCTGTGTGCAAGGGGCTCCCACGAGCCCGGGCCTGTGCAACGCGGTGGTGCGGCGGTTGGATCTGCGGCTCGCGGGGCTCGCGCGCAAGCACGGCTTCTCCTTCACGCGCTACGCGGACGACCTGTGTTTCTCGGGGGGCTCGCTGGAGGCCCTGAAGGACTTGCGCGCCGGTGCGAAGCGCCTCATCGAGACCGAGGGCTTCCGGGTGAACGAGGCCAAGACGCGAGTGGCCCGGCGGGGGCGCCGGCAACAGGTGACGGGCGTGGTGGTAAACGAGACGCTCGGCCTGTCGCGCCAGGAGCGCCGGAAACTGCGCGCCGCCATCCACCAGGCCCGGAAGGAGGGGCCGGCCCCCGAGGCCGCCGCCCGCATCGAGGGACGGCTGGCCTACCTCTCCATGCTCAACCCCTCGCAGGCCGCCGCTCTGCGCAAACGGTGGAAGCCGTCAGGGTAGGCGCGGCCAGGCCGCCTGTGGACGCCTCAATCGTGTAGCTTCTCCATGAACTCGGAGAAGCTGTCCGCGATGGGGTGGATGTCCGTCTCCACTGTGACGAAGACGATTCTGGGCTGGCTCGGCGCGCCCCTGTAGTCGAAGCATACATATTCGCCACCGCCGGTCAGGGCGAAAGGATAGACGCCAAGCGGGATGTGAGGCTTCAAGAGTTCGTATGCGTCTCGTATGGAGTAGGTGTGACTCGATTCATCTTCGCTGATGGCCAAGAAAGCGCATATGGAAGAATCCCCTCTGCCAATGTCGATGATGTGTGGGTTGGGAGTCATCCCCTGGTGCATGGAGACCACGCTCCTGTAGTCGTCAGGAAGTGACACTCCCCACTGCCGTTCGATTGATTCGATTTCTCCTGGTTCTACCGGATGCGGTGCGTCCCAGACGTACGGGTCCCAGGAAATGCTCATGGTGAATAGCCTCCACCCCAGATGGCCATCCCGCCTGTGTTCGGGGTAGCAAGCCGATGCTCATCACGTAGGACCAGCTGCATCCTTCCGACGTCCTGGTGATGATGCCAGGTATAGCGGCTCGGGGCGTAGTCCGATTTCAAGAGCTTGGAGACATCCGACTGAATCAAGCCAAGTTCCTTCGCGAGATGAGGGTCTTGCTCGATTGCTCGGTACAGTTTCGTATTGGCCGCGCGTTGATGTGCTGAAGATTTGCCGCTGCCTATATGGATATCATCCAGGAGGGTTTCGAACTTGGAGTTGAACTCTGGGAATCCATCTTTGTCGAATCGGATCGTGCGCTTTCCGTCCGTGACCGTCTGTCCAGCCCGGTTGCGTCCCAGGTTCGTGATGGGCGTGGGCGGATTCCTCGTGCCCTTGTAGGGCAGGATCTTCCCATCCTCGGTGAACCTCGGTTTGCGCCAGGACTCGATGACCGGCAGGCGGTGCCCGCTCGGAGCGTCCCCTCCACCGTCCGTCCCCTGCGAGGCCATGGCGAGGGCGCCCGGAGCCAGCGTCAGGGTGAAGCTGCCCTGGCCCACCAGCACCTGTCGCACCTGGCCCACCGCCGACAGTCCCAGGCCCACCTGCGTCCTGGCCATGAGGGACGCCTGCGCGTAACCCGGCAGCCCTGGCCCCTTCATGAGCAGGTTCGTCGTCGAGCCGAGGGCCGCCGTCGCCAGCATTACCAGCAGGCGCCCCACCTGCGCCCCCATCACCCGGCCGAAGCGCTCACCTGCTTCGCGCACCTCGGAGAAGGTGCGCGCCCGTTGTGTTTCCAGCTCCAGCTGTCTCCAGCCCCGCAGCAGGCTCCACACCGTGTCCACGCCCAGGTACGCGACCATGAAGCAACCGAAGGAGACGGCGGCCGCCTGCGTCACGGGGTTGGGAAACGCCAGCATGGCCAGGTAACCGGCCATGGCGGGCATCACCATGGACTGCAGGACCACCGGGTCCACCATGCCCGCCCAGACCTCCACCGAGCCGTCCCAGACCGAGCCCAGGGCAATGGTCAGCGCCAGCGTGCGCCTGGCCTCGGCTCCCAGAGAGCGCGTGTTGCCCAGCAGTGACAGGCAATCGCCCGGGGTGCCCCGGCGCTCGCACCAGTGGTGATAGCCCCGCGTCAACGCCGTGCCCTCGTCCTCCTGTCCGGGCTGGCCGCACGTGGTGAGCGCCAGCCTCTGACGGCGAGCGGAGGGCAGCTCCAGCTCCGCCACCAGCCAGGTCATGGCCAGGTCGAACTGCGCCCGGGTCACCTCCACGGGCACTCCGCGCGGAGGGACGAAGGTCCGCAGCGATCCTTCCTCCGTCTCCAATCGGACCTGGACGCGGCTGTGCTCACGTTGCGTGTCGCTGGGGACGGAGGCCACCTGCCTATCCGTTGCGCAGGCCGTCAGCAGGAGGCTCGCCACCAGGTAGAGTCCCGCCACCTGCCTCGTTCCGACGACGCTCCAGCGAATGGTGTCACGCATATGGCACCGCGGACCCTATGCCAGGGCTCTCTCTCTCGGCAGCAAACGGACGTCACGGTGCGCGTGTATTTCGTGACTTGACGTGAAACGAACGGTGAAGTACCAATTGGTCCTAGAAGTTGATTCTGATTTGCAAAATCGTTTGTGCGGAGGCGCCGTGGCGGAGGTAGCCATGCAGCGGTGGGAGAGACCGGAGGTCGCGAGTGGAAGCCGCGTCCCGGCCAGCGCGGGAGCGCCCTCTCACACCCTGTTCGGCGCCGTCCTCCAGTCGCGAGCCGAGGGCTCGGGTCGCGGGCGCTTCGTGAAGGCCACGCTCCTGGCCCTCGTTGTCCATGGGGCCGCGTTGCTTCTCCTGTCGGTGGCGGCGTCCTCGCGGGTGGGCCCGTCCGCGTCCCCCGGCGGGGGAGGGGACTCCCGGGAGGTCGCCGTGCGGTTCATGGTGCCGCGCGCTCCGGCGCTTTCGGCCTCCGCCGCGTCCCCCCAACTCGTGAGCAGGCCCGCTCCCGTGCGCCGGCAAGCGCCGAAGCCGGCACAGGTCCTCGCCCTGCGGCCTCCCGCCGCTGAACAGCCCGTCGCACGCAAGCCGCTCGCTGAAGCGGTGGTGGAGGCCACCGAGGCGGCTCCGGCGGACGTCGCGACGCCCGCGAGCACGGAGGCCGCTCCAGCCATCGAGGCCGTGAGTGGCGGGAGTGGTGTGCTCGGAGGCACGGCGGGCGGGAGCTTCGGGAGTGCGGGAGGTGTCATGCCGCCGCCTCCTCCGTCCCTCACCCGCGAGCAGCGCCAGTCCCTCACGAGCAGCTACCTCCAGGAGCTCTTCCGGAGCCGTATCGCCGCCCGCTTCCACTACCCGCCGGAAGCCGAGCACCTGGGGCTGGAGGGCATCGTGACGCTGCGGGTGTCCATCGATCGCAGCGGCCAGCTCCTGGGCATGCGGGTGCAAGGCCCCTGTCCGCACGCCATGCTGTGCGACGCCGCGTTGCGCACCGTGCGCGAGTCCGTTCCCTTTCCACCGCCTCCCGCCGAGCTCGGCGCGAGCATCGCGGTGGACGTCCCCTTCCAATACCGCCTGGAGTGAGTCCGCTCCCGGCGCTCGCCTCACACTCCCCCCATGAGCATCCCCTCCCTCCTCAGCCCTTTTTCTGTCTCGAAGATGAAATTGATGCGCATTATCAATTTCAGCACCCTGTGTCCCAGCAAGGGGGCTCGCGTCCCGATGCTGCTGGCGGTGTGCGCGTTCTCGTCCCTGGCGGCGGCGCAGGAGGAGCGGGGGGAGCAGCCGGTGTCCGTGCCGCTCGCCCCCGAGCCCGCCTCCGAGGCTCCCGCCGCGGAGCCCGTGGCGCCCACGCCCGCGCCCGAGAGTGGAGACGGGGCGCTCCAGGTGGCGCCGTTGACGGCGACGGGCACGTGGCTGGGTCCGCCCGCCGAGCGGACGGTGAGGACGTACCCCGGCGCGCGCACGGTGCTGGATGAGCAGGCGCTGTCCAACTCGGGGGCGCGCACCCTGGACGACGCGCTGCGCGTGGTGCCGGGCGTGCGCGTGCAGGACGAGAGCGGCACGGGCCTGCTGCCCAACATCGGCATGCGCGGCCTGTCGCCGGCGCGCAGCGAGCAGGTGCTGGTGCTGATGGATGGGATTCCCGTCAGCCCCGCGCCCTACGGCCAGACGGGCCTGTCGCTCTTCCCCGTGACGCTGCAGACGCTGGAGGCGGTGGACGTGGCGCGCGGCGGCATCGCCACCCACTACGGGCCCAACAACGTGGGCGGTGTCATCAACCTCGTCACGAAGTCCATTCCCCAGCAACTGCTCGTCGCGGGGCGGATGGGCGTGGCGCTCGGGCCCCAGGGCCTGGCGCTGGGCGATGCCTACGCGCGGGCCGGCGGCTTCCTCTCCGAGCGGCTCGGCCTGCAGCTCCAGGCCAATGCCCTCCTGGGCGACTCGTTCCGCGCGCACTCCCATACGCGGGCGGCCAACCTCCTCGGTGACGCGGAGTGGCGCCCCTCGGAGACGCTGACGCTCAAGGCGAAGCTCCAGTACTACCAGGCGGGCTCGGACCTGCCGGGCGCGCTCACTCCGGAGGCCTACGAGCAGGACGTGACGCGCTCGCAGCGCCCCCTGGACCGCTTCGACGGCCATGCCCTCCGGGGCTCGGTGGTGCTCACGCGCAAGCTCGGCACCGGCGCGCTCAGCGTGACGCTGTTCGGCCACCAGGCCCACCGCGGCTTCTCCTTCGCCACGCCGCTCGACGCCGGGGGCAACCCCACGAAGCTGTCCTCCTCGCCGCGCGACTACGGCGTGTTCGGCGCCGAGGTGCGCCAGGGCCTGTCCTTCCAGGCGCTCGTGCCGCACGAGGTGACGTGGGGGTTGCGCTATACCGGGGAGCGGGTCGACTACCTGGTGGACAGCCGGGACTTGTCCACGGACTCGCTCACCGTCACGCGCGACTGGTTCTTCCGCACGCACGCGTTCGCCGGGTACGTGAGCGACACGCTCTCGCTGCTGGAGGGCCAGCTCAAGGTGACGCCCGGCCTGCGCTTCGAGCACCTGGAGCTGCGCCATGACGACCGCCTCAAGGGCGGCCGCAACCACAACACCACGCAGGACGTGCTGCCCGGGTTGAGCATCGGCTACCAGGTGGCCCAGCCCCTCTTCCTGTTCGGCAACTACCACCGCTCGTTCCGTCCGGTGCAGTTCACGCAGATCACCTACGGCAACGAGTTGGTGTCGGAGAAGGCGGACAACTTCGAGCTGGGCGCGCGCGCCTTCCCGTTGAAGTGGCTGGACGTGGGCCTGACGTGGTTCGACCTGCGCTTCCAGAACAAGCTGGAGTTCGTCGACGCGGTGACGGGCTTCCGCAACCTGGGCAATGCGCGGCACCGGGGCCTGGAGACGTCGCTCGGCTTCCACCCGTTCCGCGCGCTCGACGTGCGGCTGGCCTACACGTACCTGGATGCCACGCAGCGCTCGGGGGCCTTCGCTGGCAACCGGCTGCCCTATGCCTCCCAGCACGAGGGGACGTTCCGCGTGGCGTACCGCCGGGGAACGCTCACCGGCAACGTGAATGGCTCCTGCCGCTCGGAGGCCTTCTCCGACGCGGAGAACACCGTGGAGGAGAACGCCACGGGCTCCAAGGGCCTCGTGCCCGGCGGCTGCATCGCCAACGTCCATGTCTCCGAGTCGTTCCGCGTCGAGCAGACGCAATTCAGGGTCGGGCTCGGGGTGAACAACGTCCTCGATGCCCGCTCCTTCACCCGCAACGTCGACTACAGCCTCGGGCGCGTGCCGTCCCCGGGGCGCTCCGTGCTCGTCACGCTGGACTTCGAGCGCTGAAAGGAAACACCCCCCATGAAGCCCATCATCATCCTGGCCCACGTCCCCAGCGAGCCCGTCACCCGGGGCTTCGTCCCCGCGGCCCGCCGTCTGGGATTCCCCGTCGTCCTGCTCACGGATCGTCTCGAGGAGCAGCAGGAGACGTTCTCCCGGGTGCCCGCCGCCGAGGCCCCCGAGTCCATCCTCGCCTGTGACGTCTTCAACCCGCTGTCGGTGCTGGAGGCCACGCTGCGCCTGGGAGGGCGTCCGGCCGCGCTCTTCTCCAACAGCGACCACCTGCAGACGAGCACCGCGCTGGCGGCCGCCTACCACGGGTTGCCGGGCAAGGACTGGACCGTGGCGTTGCGCGCGAAGAACAAGGCGGAGATGCGGCGGTGGTTGCGCGAGCGGGGCGTGGAGCGCGTCTGGCATGCCGCCGTCTCGGATGAGCAGGGGCTGCGGGAGCTTGGGGAGCCGGTGCCGCTGCCGTGCATCGTGAAGCCCGCGGAGGGAGTGGCGAGCGAGCAGGTGCAACTGGCGCGTACCCACGAGGAGGTGGCCGCGTCCTGCCGTGACATCTGGCGCGCACGGCCGGGCCAGCGCGTGGTGCTGGAGGAGTACCTGGAGGGGCCGCTCGTCACCCTGGAGACGCTGGGGGACGGGAAGCGACTGGAGGTGCTCGGCGGCTTCCGGACGCACCTGTCGCCGCCGCCGTACTTCATCGAGAAGGAGGCGTGGTGGGGGACGGGGCTGACGGCCCGGCAGGAGGAGGAGATGGTGGCGGTGCTGCGCGCCGCGGGCGTGGGCTTCGGCGCATGCCACACCGAGTTCGTCCTCACCGCCTCTGGCCCGCGCGTCATCGAGATCAACTACCGCACCATCGGTGACTCCCGGGAGTTCCTGCTCGACGAGGCGCTCGGCATCCGCCTGTTCGAGCAGGTGCTGCGGCTGCACCTGGGCGCGCCGCTGGAGACGATGAAGCCGCCCGCGGTGGCGGCGGGCATCCGCTACTTCTGCGCGGAGCGCTCGGGTGTCCTCACGCGCGTGCCCACGGCCTTCCGGCGCGTGGAGGACGGCCTCACGCTGACGTTCACCCCCTCGCGCACCGAGGGCTCGCAGGTGCGGTTGACGAACTCGAACCGGGACTACCTGGGCGTGCTGCGCGGCTTCGGCGGCACGGAGGCGGCGCTCTCGCGGGCGTTCGCGCGCATCGGGGAGGAACTGCGATGGGAGCTGAAGTGATGGAGGCCCGGCGCTACCTCCTCCACCGCACGCTCGACACGCTCCTGCGCGAGGACGTGGGCGGGTGTGTCTCGCGGGCGCGGTTCTCGTCGCAGCCTCCCCAGGGGGTCGCGCTCTCCGGAAGCGCGGAGGCCCGGTGCGGCTGGCTCGTGGTGGACGCGGGGGGCGGGGTGGAGCGGGTGTGGCTGCCGGTCTGTCCCTCCGGGCACATGCAGGACTGGCGCTTCGATGCGGGCCGGCCGGTGGTGGCGGAGCGGGGTGGGACGTTCCTCTTCGCGGAGGAGCCCGCGGAGTTGGTGCGCTGGCTGCAACCGCCGGAGACGCCGGACGAGGAGACGTGCCTGAGGGAGTTCGCGTTCGAGTACCGCACCGCGCTGGAGCACCGGTTGCGCTGCGAGGCCGAGCTGGAGCGGCTCTTCGCCACGGAAGGAGGTGCCCCGCCCGCGCGCTGGTGGGAGCAACTGCTGCATCACGACCGGCTGGCGTCCTTCCTCGATCATCCCTACTACCCCACCGCGAGGGCCAAGGTGGGCTTCGGCCTGGGGGACCTGGAGCGCTTCGCTCCCGAGTTCCAGCCCGTCTTCACGCTGCGGTGGATGGCGCTGCCCCGGGAGCTGCTGCCGGTGCATGGCCAGACGCGTCCGGCCTGGTGGCCTCGCTTCGAGGAGGTGGGCCTGCCGGTGGAGCTGGAGGGCTCGCATACGCTGCTGCCCGTGCACCCGCACACCTGGGAGACGCTCTGGGATGACCCGGCGCTCGCGGAGCTCGCCAAGGTGGCGGTGCGGGCGCCGAGGCCCTGCGTGGAGGTGACGCCAACGCTCTCGGTGCGCACGGTGGTGGTGCTCGCGGATCCCCGCTGGCACCTGAAGCTCCCGCTCCGCATCCGGACGCTGGGCATGCGCAACCTGCGCACGATGAAGCCGAGCACCATCGTCGATGGTCACACCGTACAGTCGATGCTGGGCCACCTCCTCGAGGGGGAGCCCGGGTTGCGGGGGAGGGTGCTGCTCACGGAGGAGGAGCACGGAGGCGCCGTCGAGGGCCAGCCGCTGCTCGGGTTCCTGGCGCGGCGCTACCCGGAGTCGCTCACGGACGAGACGATCGTGAGTGTCGCGGGGCTCGCCGCCAGTGGTCCGGATGGCCGCAGGGTGATGCGGGCGCTGGCCGACGAGTTCTACGCGGGGGATGTCCGGCGCCTCTTCGACGAGTACGTGACGCTCACCCTGGAACTGCACCTGCGGTTGTGGGTGCGCTACGGCATCGCCCTGGAGTCGAACCAGCAGAACAGCATGCTGGTGCTGTCTCGGCGCGCGCCCCACCTCCGGCTGCTGCTCAAGGACAACGACGCGCCCCGCATCTGGCCGGAGCGGCTGGCCCGTCACGCCTGTTTCGCCTCCGTCCCCGGGCAGTTGAAGGACAGGCGCATCGTCTGCGAGGACGAGGACGCGCTCGCGCGGATGTTCCTCACCATCACGCTCCAGCTCAACCTCTCGGCGCCCCTGGAGGCCTTGGCCGCGCGGGGATTGCTCGGCCGGGAGGAAGCCTACGCACTCGTGAGGGCCCGGGCGGCGGAGGTGCTCGGCACGCTGGAGCGCGAGGGCGAGGACGTCTCGGCCGCGCGCCGCTGGCTGCTGGAGTCGGAGCGGCATCCGGTGAAGTACCTGCTCACCGCGGCCACGCTCCGCCCGAAGTCGCTGACGGGCGCGGCGGACATCAACAAGTTCTACGGGCTGACGGGCCCCAACCCGCTCCGCCAGGCCCGCCCATGATCTCCGATCGCAAACGGCAGGTGGCCGCCGTGATGGCCGCCCACTTCGTCGCGGCCTTCGCGGCGCTCGGGGTGCCTCCCTATTTCGGGAAGATGCTGGCGGTGTCGCTCGGGGAGCAGCGGGCGTGGTTGCCCGGCCTGCTCTACGTCCTCCCCACCGTGCTCACCGCCGTGAGCAGTCCCTTCTGGGGGCGCATGGCGGACCGGCTCGGGGCGCGGCCCATGCTGCTCCGCGCGCAGCTCGGCCTGGCCCTGGCCTTCCTCCTGGCGGGCCATACCTCGTCCACGGCGTTGTTCGCGGCCTCGCTGGTGCTGCAGGGGCTCGTGGGAGGGACGTTCGGTGCCTCCAATGCCTTCCTGGCCACGTTCCTCCAGGGGCGGGAGCTGCGCGACAGCCTCACGCTCATGCAGGGCTCGGCGCGCGCCGCGCTGGTGGTGGCGCCCATCGCCGTCGGCTTCCTCCTGCCCGGGGGCGATCCGATCCGCGTCTACCAACTCCTCTTCTGGCTGCCCCTGGCCGCGGTGCTCGTCACCCTCGGGGTGAAGCCCCTGGGCAAGGAGCCCACCCCGGGTGAGGCCGCGCCACGGGTGGAGGCCGCCGTGGACCGTCCGGCGCTCACCGCGGGCGAGGTGTTCGCGCTCCAATTCCTGTTCACCTTCGCCACGGTGGTGACGTTCCCGTACTTCCTGCCGCACGCCGAGCAGGTCCCGGGAGCGGGAGCTCGCGGGATGGCCGGGGTGCTCTTCGCCCTGCCGCACCTCGTCTACCTGCTGGGCGCCGCGCCCCTGAGCCGCCGCGTCCGGGAACGGCCCCTGGCCCTGTTCGCGGGAGCGCTGGGCGCCTTGGCGGTGTCGCTGGTGGCGCAGGCCGCGGCCCCGAGTCTCCCCGCGTTGGTGGTGGCGCGGCTCCTCATGGGGCTGGCCATGACGGTGTGCTTCATCGCCCTGCACGGTTTCGTGGCGGACGTGGTCCGCGAGGGCCGTGCCGGCAAGGCGTTTGGTTGGTTCGAGGCGAGCTCCAAGTGGGGCGGGGTGGCCGCCGGGTGCGCCGCGGGAGGCGTGAGCGCCGCGTGGGGCCTGGCCTCTCCCTTCCTGCTCGGCGCGGTGGGCGCCGTGGGGGCCGCTGTCTACGTGGTGCATCGGATGTCCCGGACGGCGCCTGCCGGCCAGGTGCGTCCGGCTCGATGAACTCGAAAGAACGAAGGAAGAATCCATGTTGAACACGCATGCCGAGACGCTCCCGCGCCGCGAGGAGTGGTCGGGAATGGCCGGGCGCCGAGCCCAGGAAGTGCTGCTGTCCTGCTACTGCCGGGAGCTCGCCTCGCCGGAGGGCGCGGTGCGTCTGCGTCCGCGCTCGGTGCTCTCATATGGTCCACGCGGGGACGCGGGCGGGCACCTGCTCGAGCTGGATCTCCGCCACACGCGGGCCCGCGTCGTCGTCGCCGTGGAGGCGCCCTCGGCCACGGGCAATTACGTGTACTGCTCGCCGGTCTGGTACCAGCTCCACAACCGTGGCTGGGAGGTGGCCGATTGGCGGAGCCTGTCGCATCTGCTGCTGCGCGAGCTGGAGGAGCGCTTCGGCACGGAGCCCCAGAAAGAGCTCGCCCACCAGGTAGCGGACAGCGTGGCGGTGATGACGTCCATCCTCGCGGGACGCGCGGAGAGCCGTGACGCCGCGGGACCCTATGTCGAGTCCGAGCAGGGGCTCGTCTTCGGGCACTCGTTCCACCCGGCGCCGAAGAGCCGCCTGGGCTTCTCGGCCGAGGACGTGCGGCGCTTCTCCCCCGAGACGCGGACGCGCTACCCGCTCCACTACTTCGCCGTGCGGCCCGAGTGTGTCGTCCAGCAATCGGTGATGGAGCGCAAGGCGACGGACATCATCCGCGAGGATCTCGGCTCCTCCGCCGGGGGCTTCGGGGAGGACTTCCTGCCCATCCCCGTCCACCCGTGGCAGGCGGGGCACCTGCTGTCGCATTCCCTGGTGAAGCGGGCGCTGCAGGACGACCGGC
Organism: Archangium gephyra; assembly: GCF_042230915.1. GTDB lineage: Bacteria > Myxococcota > Myxococcia > Myxococcales > Myxococcaceae > Archangium > Archangium gephyra_B. The sequence goes on from NZ_CP102578.1 coordinate 4,705,207, forward strand.
TGCGCTACCTGGGGCCCCTGGGCCCGGAGTTCTTCCCCACGTCCTCGCTGCGGACGATGTACGCGCCGGAGCTGCCCTTCTTCTACAAGTGCTCGCTGCACGTGCGCATCACCAACTGCCTGCGCAAGAACGCGGTGTACGAGCTGGAGGGCTCGCTGTTCGCCACCCGTGCCCTGCGCGTGCTGGAGAAGGACCTCGCCACGCACTTCCCCTGGTTGCGGATGCTGGAGGAGCCGGCCTTCGCCACGGTGGGACTGGACGGAGAGGGCGAGGCGGCGCGGAGAGACCTCGAGGAGCGGTTCGCCGTCATCCTCCGCGAGTCGCTGCCGCGCACGGTGGACGACAAGACACGGGTGGCGCGCGTGGCCGCCGCGCTCTTCGGGACGGATGAATTCACCCGCCGCCGGCTGATGGCGGTGGTGGCGGAGTCCGCGCCGGCCATGGGCTTCGAGCGCGCGGTGGAGACCTGGTTCCACGGCTACGCGGAGCGGCTGCTCCCGCCGGTGCTCTACGCCTTCTTCCACCACGGCATCGTCCACGAGGCCCACCTGCAGAACACGGTGCTGGTGACGGATCGGGGCGCGCCCGCAGGGCTGCTGCTCCGGGATCTGGAGGGCCTCAAGGTGGTGCCGGAGCGCTTCGCGGCGCTTCCCCTGGACACGCTGACGCCCGAGGCCCGCCGCGCCATCTCCTACGGCGACGAGCAGGGCTGGAAGCGCATCGCCTACTGCCTCTTCGTCAACAACCTCTCGGAGACGGTGGCGGCCCTTGCTGGAGGCTCGGAGCGGCTCGAGCGCCGGCTGTGGGACCGGGTCCGTCAGGTGCTCACCGGCTACGAGCGGCGCTTCGGGACGGAGGACTCCGCGCGCCGGATCGGCCCGCTGCTGGCCGGGGCTCCGTTCCCGGGCAAGGCCAACCTCACCGTGCGCTTCCTCAAGAAGGCCGATCGCGAGGCGGGCTACGTGCTCGTGCCCAATCCGTTCGGCCGGGTGCCGGAGGTGCCGTCGTGGAACTGAGGTGGCCGGTGGTGGAGGAGGCGGTGCGGCGTGCGCGGGCGGAGGAGGGCGGTCCGCTGTGTGCCTACCTCTATGATCTCCCCGCGCTCGCGGCGCATGCGCGGGCCCTGAAGCGGAGCCTGCCGCACCCGTTCGGCCTCTTCTACGCCGCCAAGGCCAACGCGGAGCTGCCCATCCTCCAGACGCTGGCCGGGGTGGTGGATGGCTTCGAGGCCTCGTCCCAGGGCGAGCTGGAGTGGCTGCGCTCCCAGTTCGCCTCCAAGCCCCTCATCCTGAGCGGGCCGGGGAAGACGGACACGGAGCTGGCCGCGGCCTGCCGGCTCGGGGTGGAGCTGCTCCACGTCGAGAGCCTGGGCGAGCTGCGGCGGCTGGCGCTCATCGCCACGGAGCTCGGGCGCCGGGTGTCCCTCCTGCTGCGGTTGAACTTCCCGCTCGGACCGGGGCACGAGACGTCGCTGGTGATGGGGGGCAGGGCCACCCAGTTCGGCGTGGAGCTCGAGCAGCTCCCAGCGGTGATGGACTTCCTGGCGGGGCAGGAGTTCCTCGAGGTGAAGGGCCTGCACTTCCACCTGCTCTCGCACCAACTGGACGCGGGCAGGCACCTGGGGCTGCTGGAGGAGTACCTGCGGCGCTTCACGGAGCTGCGCGCGAAGTACCGGGCGGAGTGGAGCCACCTGAATGTCGGGGGTGGAATCGGCATCAACTACCGGGCGCCCGAATCCCAGTTCGACCTGGCCCGCTTCTCGGAGGGGCTGCTCGGGCTGGCGGGACGCTTCGAGGCGGAGGGCGTGTCCGTGCGCTTCGAGCTGGGCCGGTACGTCACGGCCGCGTGCGGCTACTACGCCGCCGAGGTGCTCGACATCAAACGCTGCTTCGGGGAGACATTCGTGGTCTGCCGGGGCGGCACGCACCACTTCCGCACGCCGCAGGCGCAGGGGCACAGCCATCCCTTCCGGGTGGTGCCCATCGAGGACTGGCGGTACCCCTTCGCCAGGCCCAAGGTAGAGGGCGAGCGCGTCAACGTGGTGGGGCAGCTCTGCACGCCGAAGGACGTCCTCGCCAAGGACGCGCCGGTGGAGCGGGTGCGCGTGGGGGACGTGGTGCTGTTCCCCTACGCCGGGGCCTATGCCTGGAACATCTCCCACCGGCACTTCCTCATGCACGCACCGCCCCGGGAACTCTTCCTGCGCGAGGGAGGGGAGGCATGCTGACGGAGAACCGCCTCAAGGCGGCCATCGCGGAGGGGCGGCTCGCGCTGGGGCTGCTCGGCTCGGTGCCCTCGCCGCTGCTCGTGGAGATGCTGGGCCATGCCGGGTATGACTTCGTCATCGTGGACCAGGAGCACGTGGGGGTGAACCCCGAGACCCTGGAGAACATGCTCCGCGCCGCCGAGTGCAGCGGGCTGACGGCGCTGGTCCGGGTGTCCTCGTCCGCGCCGGACGGCATCCTGCGCGCGCTCGACGCGGGAGCGCAGGGCGTGGTGGTTCCCCGGGTGCGGAGCCGGGAGGAAGCGGAGGCCATCGTCCGCGCGGCCCGCTACCATCCGGTGGGTAGCCGGGGTATCAGCGGCGGGCGCACGACGGGGTTCGGCAGGATTCCCCTCGCCGAGTACCTGCAGCGTGCGAACCGCGAGGTGCTGGTGGTGGCCATGATCGAAGACCGTGAGGCCGTGGAGGCCATCGACTCCATCGTCTCGGTGCCGGGGATCGATCTCGTGCTGGAGGGAGCCATCGATCTCTCCCAGTCCTACGGGGTACCGGCGCGGTTCGATCACCCCGAGGTGCAGCAGGCCATCCGGCGCATCGCCGAGGCGTGCCGCCGCCACCGCGTTCCGTTCTGCGCCATTCCCCGCCTGCCCGGTCAGGCCGAGGCCTGGAGCCGCGACGGAGCCGCGGCGCTGCTGCTCGGCGATGACCGGGGCGTGGCGTTCCGGGCGCTCAAGGCGCACGTGTCCACCGTGAGGGAGGAGCTCTCCGGTAAGCAGGGCGGTGCGGCTTCGCCATGAGGTTGCGCCGGTTCCTCTTCCAGGTGCACCTGTGGGCGGGCCTCACGGTGGGGGCGCTGCTGGCGGTGATGGGCCTCACGGGCGCGGCGCTCGTCTTCGGAGAGGAGCTGGACCGGCAGCTTCAGCCAGAGGTGTCGGTGGTGGTGCCGGGGGACGGGTGGGTGCCTGTCTCGCGCGTGCTGCAATCCGTGGCGGCGAGCCAGGGCGGAGCCTCGCCACGCTTTCTTCGCATGCCGCAGCGGCCGGACGCCCCGCTGGTGGCGTGGATGGATGCTCACGGCTCCCGCAGGGTGTACGTGGACCCCTACTCGGGCGCGGTGCTCGGCGTGCGGTCCGTGGGGGACAGCCTGGTGGCCACGCTGAGGGAGTTGCACGTCTCGCTGTTGTCCGGCGAGACGGGGGAGGCGGTGGTGGGGGCCAGCGGCTGCGTGCTCATCGTGCTGGGCCTCAGCGGGCTGGTGCTGTGGTGGCCCGGCCGCCGCAAGCTGGCCCTGGGCTTCACGGTGCGCCGGCCCCTCCTCTGGCGCCGGGCGAACTACGATCTGCACAAGCTCGGCGGCATCCTCTCGCTCGTCTTCCTGCTGCTCTCCGCGCTCACGGGCGTGTCGCTCGTCTTTCCCGCGCCCTTCGAGCAGACGCTGCGGTGGGCCACCCGCGCCCCTTCCCGGAGCGCGCCGCCCGTGCCCGGCACCGCGACGGGCACACCGCTCCCCATCGACGTGCTGCTGGTCGAGGCCGACCGGGCCCTCCCGGGCGCACGCACGACCCGCATCGATCTGCCCGCCTCGCCGGGGGCGGCGCTCCGGGTGCGCAAGCGCTTCCCCGAGGAGCTCCATCCCCTGGGCATGAGCCTCGTGTACGTGGACCGCCACAGCGGCGCGGTGCTGCGCGCGGAGCGGGCCGGGGAGGCTCCACTGGCCTCCAGGCTGCTCGCGCTGCGCTACCCGCTGCACATCGGCGTGTGGGGAGGCACGGCCACGCGGTGCCTCGCGGTGCTCACGGGCCTCTTCCCCGCGGGCCTCTTCCTCACCGGCTTCTTCCTCTGGCTCAGCAGGCGGAGTCCACCGCGCCGATAGGGGACCGGCGCTATCATGCGCCCATGGCCCACCACGAAGAGGCGCGGTGAAGATGGGCTCCACGAAACGGCTGCCCCCTCGCTCTTCTGGAGATACGGGCTGGAGCATCAGTTAACCTGCGCAGCCCATGCGTAAGTCCTCCGCTGCTCTTCCACCGATCTTCACCGCCGTTGTTGACCCGCTGCTTGCCTTCCTCCGAATGGAAGCGATGAGCGGTATCCTGCTGTTCGTGGCCGCTGTCGTTGCACTCGGCTGGGCCAACTCCCCCTGGGCCGGCACCTACACGGAGCTTCTCGCGGGAGAGTTCACCGTGGGGTTCGGGGGGGCGCAGGTCCACTTCACGCTCGCGCAGTTCGTCAACGATGGACTCATGTCCATCTTCTTCTTCGTCGTGGGGATGGAGATAAAGCGGGAGCTCGTCGTCGGAGAGCTGAACAGCCCGGCGAAGGCGCTGCTGCCCGCCGTCGCGGCGGCGGGTGGCATGGTGCTTCCTGCGTGCATCTATCTGCTCTTCTGCGCGGGCAGCGAGGGCGCCAAGGGGTGGGCCATCCCCATGGCCACCGACATCGCCTTCTGCATCGGCTGCCTCACGCTGCTCAAGGGACGTGTCCCTCGGGCGCTCGTCGTCTTCGTCACGGCGCTGGCCATCTTCGATGACATGGGCGGCATCCTCGTCATCGCCCTCTTCTACGGGCATGGCTTGCACCCGCTCTGGCTGCTGGCCGCCGCTGGGGTGCTCGCGCTCCTGGCCCTCCTCAACCGCCTCCAGGTGCGCAGCGGCCTCGTGTACGCCGTGGCCGGTGCGGTCCTCTGGTACTTCATCCACCACGCGGGCATTCACGCCACCATCGCGGGCGTCCTGCTCGGGTTGATGATTCCGGCGCGAGGGCAGCGTCCCGTGCGCGAGGTGCTCGAGGCCCTGAAGGTCCACTCCGCGGAGTTGGTGGGGCGCGGCCCCGAGGAGGCCATCGCCAATGAGGAGCTCCTGCAGATCGAGGAGCAGATTGAGGACCTGGAGCCGCCGCTCAATCGCTTCGTTCACGCGCTCCACCCGTGGGTGTCCTTCGGAATCATGCCCGTCTTCGCGCTCGCCAACGCGGGACTCTCACTTTCGGGAATGAGCCTGGACAGCCTCACCCATCCCGTCCTGCTCGGCTCCGCCGTGGGCCTCTTCGCCGGCAAGCAACTGGGCGTCTTCCTGTTTACCTTCGTCGCGATTCGAGCGGGCCTGTCCTCCATGCCCGGCAACGCCCCCGTGTCCCAGCTCTACGGCGTCTCCGTGCTCACGGGCATTGGCTTCACCGTGGCCCTCTTCATCGCCAACCTCGCCTTCGCGGCCGAGCCCGCGCTGCTTGGCCCGGCGAAAATCGGAATCCTTCTCGGCTCCCTCGCCTCGGGCGTCGCCGGTTATGGCCTCCTGCGCGTGTTGAAGCCCCGCGTCGCAGCCCCCAGTCCCGCAGCAAGCATGCCGACATAGGCACCCAGGCCTCTTCGAGTACGGTCTGATCAACCCTGCCATCGGACCCGGTGCGGCCGAGCGCGGCCGCCCCCCCTGACAGGACTTGCTTCCACTGGCTTAGGGCTGCTTTGCCTGCTCCGGCGAGGGCAGGCCCAGAGCGATGGAAATCTCGGAGAGCTTCGTCTGCACCTTGCGCATGTTCTCCGGCCCCATTCGCAGCAGGTGCTTCTCGGCGCCGCTCAGTGCCTCGAGACGCGGGTCCGCATAGACGTAGAGCGCGCCCTTCGGGGTGACCTCGACCAACCCGGTGGGCACCACGACGCCGGTCATCCGGCCAATGGCCTGGGAGAGGGCCTGGTCGAAGGTCCGTCCGGGAGGAGCAATCTCCGCATGGGCCGCCTCGAGCAGTGGCTTGAGCTCCTGGTACACCCGCTGCACTCCCTGCGTATTCACCGAGGCGAGGACACGAGCGACGCCATCGAAGCGGGCGTAGCTCTCCGGCGCAATCACCGTGCGGCCAGCGCGCCGAGCGGTCCGGAAACCGGAGCCGGGTGCCAGGAAGGACAGTTGCACACGGGGACTCTGGCCTTCGGCAACCGCGTTTGTCGCGGAGACGAAGCGCCGGGCCAGGTCATCCATGGACAGCCAGCGAAGGAGGTCGGTGTCGGTGGAGAGGCCGCGCAGGAGCTCTCGCACGCGCGAATCACTTCCTGCGATTTGGACCGCGGGCCTCGCCTCCGCTGGGGCGGGAGGAACGGCGGACTCAACGCGCTCGACATGCGCGGCCGCGGGCAGCTCGGGCTCCCGCAGGAACAGGTACCAGCCAGCCCCGCCGAGGAGCGCGGCCAGGAGGATGAAGGCCAACAGGGGCCCACGCCGGGAGCGAGGCGGCCGCGGTGAAGGGGGAGTGGTGGGGGGGAGGGTCATGCCGGTGGTCATCAGGGTTCCTCGCAAAGGGGTAGAGGGCGACTCGCCACGGGTGCCGCGGCGCGCCCAATCGGGCCTACTCGGCCTGGCGGACGGAGAGCTCGGCCCGGCGGTTCTTCTCGAGGGCGTGCTCGTCCATGGGCTTCTCCTCACCGTACGAGACCACCGCGATGCGCTGGGGCTCGACGCCCAAGCGCACGAGGTAGGTGCGCACGATGTCGGCGCGACGATGGCCCAGCGCCAGGTTGTACTCGGTGGTACCCAGCTCGCAGGTATGCCCCGACACGTTCACCCGAGCCTGGGGGCGCTGGCGCAGGGCCTGCGCGAGGCGCTCCAGCCCGTCCTGGGCTTCGGGTGTCAGGGTGGCGGAGTCGAGCGTGAAGTAGATGGGCGCGGAGGCGAGCGCCGCGAGCGCCTCGTCCGAGGTGGACGGGTTTCCCTCGTCGCGCACTGTGACCTGGGCGGCCGGAGCGGGTGTGGCCGGCCGCTCCACGCGGGTGGTGGTGTCCGTCTTACGAGCAGTGGTGGCGCAGCCCGAGAGGCCGAGCGCCAGAAGAAGAGCCAGAAGGGAGCGGTGCAGGTTCATGCCCAGAGACGAGAGCAAGGGCTGTGCCGTTTCCAACTCCTCTCAGAGACGTGCGTGCCATGGCTTCCGGGCTGGCAAAGCGCCTCGTCCTACCGTTGCGAAATGCCTCCGTCGATGCGCTCGCGGCGGTGGATGGTGGAGACATCAATCCCTAGCAACTCGGCCGCGCGCGTCTTGTTGCCCCCGCACCGGGCGACGACCCAGGCGATGTACTCGCTCTCCAACTGCCGCAGTGGCACCACCTGCTCCTGTGCTGCGGCCAGCGGATTCGTGGGCGTGCCAGGCTCGCCCGTGGAAGCGTGCAGACGCAGGAGGGGGAGGTCCACGGCCGGCTGGCCACCGAGCACCACGAGGCGCTCGATGAGATTCTCCAACTCGCGCACATTGCCGGGCCACGGCATGCGCGCCAGCTCCGCCACCACCTCCGGGGCCAACGAGGTGACGGGGGAGCGGGTGTTGCGCGCGCGCGCCTGGGCCATGAAGTGCTCAACCAGCATGGGGATGTCCTCCCGGCGCTCGCGCAGAGGAGGAATCCGCAGGGACACGACATTGAGCCGGTAGAAGAGGTCCGCCCGGAAGCGGCCCTCCTTCACCCGCGCCTCCATCTCCTGGTGAGTGGCGGCGATGATGCGCACATCCACGCTGCGCGAGCCGTCCGCCCCAACGGCCCGCACCTCTCCGTCCTCCAGCACCCGCAGGAGCTTCGCCTGGAGCTCGGGGGCCATATCGCCTATCTCATCGAGGAACAGCGTGCCGCCGTCCGCCTCGACGAACAGGCCTCGGCGCGCCGTGGTGGCACCCGTGAAGGCGCCCTTCACATGGCCAAACAGCTCGCTCTCCAGCAGTGCATGGGGCAGCGCGGTGCAGTTGACGGCCACGAAGGGCCTGTCCTTCCGGGGCCCCTCCGAGTGGAGTGCCCGGGCAACCAGCTCCTTTCCGCTTCCGCTCTCGCCACGCACCAGGACCGGTACCTCTGAATGGGCGACGCGGTCGACGAGCTCATAGAGAGTCCGCATGGGGCTGCTATGGCCCAGCAGCGAGCCCAGGCCACTGCGGTCAGCCGCCTGACGCTTGAGGGTCTGGTGCTCGGCGCGCAGGCGCCGCTCCTCCAGCGCGCGCCCCACGTAGAGCAGCACCTCATCAAGACGGAAGGGCTTGGTGAGGTAGTGGTAGGCACCGCGCTTCATCGCCTCCACCGCGCTCTCCACCGCGCCAAAGGCGGTCATCAGCAGCACCGGCACCCCTGGGTCTATCTTCAGCGCCGCCGCGAGCACATCCAGCCCGTCGACCTCCTTCATGCGCAGGTCGCACAGCACGACGTCGTAGAGGCGGGTACGCAGCCATGCGATGGCCTCCTCGCCGCTGTCGGCCACGTCCACGCTGTAGCCGGCGTCCGTGAGCGGCTCCTTCAGCATCTCTCCCATCTCCACATGGTCATCCACCACGAGGATCCGAGCGCTAGACGGCATGTTGCTCCTCCCAACTGGGGGCAGCCACCGGCCACCGCAGCGTGACGCACGTGCCCCGGTCCGGTTCGCTGTCAATCTCCACGCTGCCGCCGTGGTTGCGGACAATCTGCGCGACCACGGTCAGCCCCAGGCCCGTGCCCTGGCCTCGCTTCTTGGTGGTGAAGAAGGGATCGAATACCTGGTGCAGGTGCTCTGGAGCGATGCCGCAGCCGTCGTCCCGGATGCGCAGCTCGACCATGCCTCCTGTCCCAGGTGTCTCCCCGCGGAGTGGAGTGGCGCTCAGCCGCACATGGCCTCCGGCACCGCAGGCGTCACAGGCGTTGAGGGTGAGGTTGAGGAGCACCTGTTGGAGTTGGTCGGCGTCGGCCGCGAGCGCGGGCAGGTGCTCGGGCACCTCCACGTGAAGCTGGACGCGCCTGCGCTCCGCCTCGACCACCAGCAGTTCCTGCAGGCCGCGCACCAGGGGGGCAAGGGAGACCGCGCGTGCCTTCGCGGGCTGGAGGCGCGAGAGGTCCAGGAGCTGCCGGATGATGCGGCTCACCCGGTCGATCTGCTGGACGATGGCGCCAAGGCCCCGGCTCTGCGAGCTCTCCACGCCGTCCAGCTTGCTCAGCATGTACTCGGCGCGGCCCCGGATGATGCCCAGGGGCGTGCCCATCTCGTGTGCCACGCCCGCGGCGAGGACGCCCACCGTGGCGAGCTTCTCGGCCCTCAACAGCTGGTCCTCCAGCATGCGCACCTTGCTCACGTCCTCGAGCACCAGCAGGGTGCGCACCTCCCCGTCCGTATGCTCCAGCGGGACGGCATGGACGTTGTACTGCCCCTTCTCGCCAAAGAGGCTGAGCGGCTCTCCGTGCAGGCTGCGCACCTGTCCGTCCGCGCGCGTGGCCGCCACCAACTCACCGAGCCGATGCACTACGGGCGGAGGGGCGGCGGGAAATACCTCGGAGAGCGTGCTGCCCAGGGCGCTGGAGGGCAGGCGGGCCTGGAGGGCCTGATTCACGGCGCTGAGGCGGCCCTCATCGCTCAGGGCGAGGACGCCCGTGGGGATGTGGTCGAGAATCTTCTGGGTCTTCTCGTGCAGGTGCGCCAGCCGCTCGGCGTGGCGGCGGCTCTCGCGGAGCGCGACGGCGCGGCGGTTGGCGAGCACCACATAGGCACCGAACGTCACCAGGAAGACGGCCACCAGGAGCGCGGCCAGGGACAGGCGCAGCACCAGGAGGCGCTCGTGGGAGCGCAGGGCCCGCGTGGAGGAGAGCGTGGCCACCGACCAGGATGCCTCGCTGCGCATGCGGATGGGCATGAAGGTGGCGACCACGTCGGCCCTTCCCATGCCGAGGTGACTCGCCTCCGCTTCCGGAAGCAGGAGCGTCCCGGACTGCCCCCCACGCATGTGGGCGACCAGCGCGCGCAGGGCGGGCATGAGGTGGCCCTCCGCTTGCCCCAGGCGCTGGTACCAGGCCGCCACCTCCGGATCGCTCAGGGGCGAGGGGCGCCCGTGGAAGCCGAGCAGCAGCAGCCGGGTATTCTCGTCCGCCGTCACCAGACGCAGCGGAGCGAAGAAGGGCTCCGTGTCCACGAGGATGGCGACGGCGCCTCCGCCCCCTGGCGCATCAGGGGGGAGCCGGGTGGCGAAGGCTCGCATCCACCCCGAGGAGGCATCCTCGACGGGGGGCGAGGGCACGATGCGCCCCTCGGGGAGTGCGAGTGCCTCACGCGCCGTGTCCGCCAGGGCCGTGGTGTGTGCCACCTCGCGCGGCATGAGTTGCGCACGCCGGTCCACCAGGGAGAGCTGCTCACGGCCATCCGGCCCGTAGACGGCAATGGCCCTGTACTGGCCCACTGCTTCCAGCAGGGCCCGCAGCTCGCGCCGGTGCTCCTCGGTGGAACCCGGCTGGGCGAGCAGCTCGCCCGCGAATCGCAGGTCATCTCCCAGATCCTCAAGCGCCTCGGCGACTCCGCGGGAGGCCTCCGTGAGTTGGGCCTGCCGCTCGTGCCCGAACTGCTCAACCAGGGCGGTGCGGTCGCGCTGGATGAACCAGACAGCCCCCCCGGCGACGCTGGCCAGGGCCGAGAGCAAGAGGAGGAGGGGGAGGAGCGGGCGATGCATCGGTAGGGGACGGGTTCGATTGCGGCAACGCAAGTCCGGTGCCAGTCGTTCCCGGTCGAGCGCCCAGCCAGAGAACACCCGGGCACCACCGCACAGCGCCACGCCCGGCTTGCACTTTGCCAGGGAAACCCCGGTGGCCCGCTCGATTGGATACCCGACTGCCCGGGAGCCGGGTACACAGGGGAGAGGCGAGCAGGCGCCGGAGGCCCCGCCATCTGGGGGACGGCTCAGCGGCCTCTCGCGGTGCAATGATGAGCCCAGGGAGGGGAAGAGGAGAGATGACGCCGAGCCTGCCCTCATCGGGACGGAAAGACGAGCGCCTCCCGAGTTGTCAGGAGGGTCTGCTGCCCTCGCGCGTGCCGCCTCGGACCCGGTTCTTGTCCACGATGGCCATGATGATGAGCACGAAGGCCAGCAGCCGGATGAGGTACGCCCCGACGAGGTACTCGTTGTGCAGCAGTCCCAACATCATCACCCGTTGCAGCGCCATCAACCAGAAGGAGGCGGCGAAGAAAGCGAAGAACCGGTCACGTGTCTTTCGCCAGAACCGGAGGAAGAACAGTCCCGCGACACAGCACAGGGCGAACACGACACCGGAGAGGAACTCAGTCATTCGGAATCCCACACGAGGCCGAATACCAGGAGCGAGAGCGCCACGAGTCCGGAAAGATTTCGGAACACCAGCAGGTCCCGCTCGGGAAACACCAGCAGGTCCACCACCAGCAGCACGTTGTTCCCCGCCAGCCCGACGAAACAGAGGCTGCTCCACAGCAGCAGGGGCACCCGCTTGTGGGTGTACACCCGCAGGAGCAGCACCGCGCAGACGAGGCTGGTCACCGCACACAGCAGGAACACCGATTCAGCCATGGTCATCGTCCTTCCTGATCCGGAAGGCATCCGCGAAGGTCCGGATTTTGTCGATGGGTTTGGAGTAGATGAGGTTGATGATCATCACGCGGCGCCTCGCATACTCCGTCGCGAGGCCTCGCACCGCATCATCCAGCTTCATACTCTCCGGACCGTACCGATACTCCTCCGGGCGCACCCCCTGCCGGCGCAGGAGCCGGGTATGCACCATGTCCTCCAGCCGCTCCGCCGCGGACGCTGGGGCAATCCGCAACTCTCGGGCCACGGCTTCCGAGCTCCAAGCTCGCCCCGGCTGCTGGTGCAGCAGCAGGAGGATCTCCAGTTGCTCCACCGAGTGGATGTGATGGGCGATGAACCGCCTCACGTTTTCGGGAAGATCACTCGTCTGCAAACGGCATCCCTTCTTGCTGCCTGCCGAGCCGGCTGAGCATTGGCACTGCTTCCATGGTGCCACGGCTCACCAGCGTGCCCGCCACACTGGCGAGGATGTTCCTCCGCGCGATTACCGGACCCGTGCCCCAGGAACCAGCACGTTCTCCCCGGGCGTCCCCGCGGGCGCCGCGAGCAGTTGACTCCCGAGCGCCACCGCCGCCTCCGGAGGGAGGCTGGCCTCGGCGCGCAGTACCGGCAGGCCGCGCGGCTGCTGCTGGAGGAAGGCGACGAGCTTCTCGCGCACCAGGCACCGCAGGTCCCACTGCTTGCCCGCGTCCGCGGCGCTCACCAGCGCGCGCAGCGTCATCGTCCGCTCGCCGCAGGCCGTCACCTGCACGCCCTGTACCTTGCCGTCCCACAACTGGCGGCCCTCATGGTGGAGGATTCGCACGAGCTCGGAGCGCACCGCGTTCACGTCCGTCTTGTAATCCGCGTACAGCTCCACGGTGCCGAGGATCTCCGGCGACACCTTGCTCCAGTTCTGGAAGGGCTTGTCGAGGAAGTGGCTCATCGGCACCACCAGCCGTCGCAGGTCCCACACCTTCACCACCACGTAGGTGAGGGTGATTTCTTCAATCCACCCCCACTCGTTCTCCACGATGACGGTGTCGCCAATGCGCACCGGCTGGGTGATGGAGAGCTGGATGCCGCCCAAGAGGGTGGAGATGGACTTCTGCGCCGCCAGGCCGAGGACGAGCCCCGCGAGACCCGCCGAGGCCAGCAGCGAGACGCCCACGTTGCGCACCGCCTCGAACTGCAGGAGCAACAGCGAGGCGGCGATGAGGTAGGTGGCCGCCTCGACAATGCGCCGCATCACCGCGAGCTGGGTTCGCAACCCCCTGACGCGCCCCTCGTCCGCACCGGGCTCGCCCACCACCTTCTGCTCGATGAAGCGGGCGGACAGCTTGACGAAGCGCAGGACGAACCACGCCGCCGACACGAGGGCCAGCGAGCGCGCGCCCAGGTCCAGCCCCCGCTGCGCCGGCGGGGGGAGCAGCAGTGCCCGCGAGCCCAGGGCGCCCAGCATCGCCAGGAGGCCGAAGCGCACGGGACCCTCGCCCGCCGAGAACAGCTGGTTGTCCCACCCTGACTTCGTCAGGCTCGCGGCGCTAGCACCCAGGCGCAGGGCGCCCTTCTCGAGCAGCCGGCTCGCCAGCGCCGCCGCACCGGCCAGCAGAACGAGCCCCAGCCATTGCCACAGCTCCAGCACCCAGAACGGGCGCGCGAAGAGGAAGGGCGGCAGTACCTCCAGGACCGGCGAGCCGTGCTCCGCGAAGAGCGCGTCGATGGCTCGCACCGTGTCCTCGCTGAACACCCAGACGGGGGGGCCGCCGGGGCCGGTCACCTTGCGCAGCCGGATGTCCCGCACTCCTCGGCCGAGCGGAATCTGCCCGAGGGAGTCATACAGCGCGTCCGCGGGGTCCCCCTGCGCGTCCTGGCTGATGCGCGAAAAGTCGAACCAGAGCGTGCGGTCCACCACGAACATCAGCCGCCGCGCGAGCCGTTCGCCTTCGGTCCGCTGCTGCTCCTTGGGAAGGTGCGACAGCCACAGGTAGTGCGGCAGGAGGCCCGTGTCCCGCGTGTGCGCGGCCTCCAGGAAGCCCGCCAAGGTGGCCGCGGGCGTATGGCGGTCCACCTCCGGCGGAGGCTCACCCAGTCCCTCGTTGAGCGCGAGGCCCGTGGTGGGGGCCAGCAGGAGCGGCAGCAAGAAGACGAGGTATCGGCGTGTCATGGGTTCCCCACGTGCGGTGTCGTCGCGGAGTCCCGCGGGCAGGCGCCAGACGGCTCACCCCCTGCACTCCTCATCCCTTAAACTACTTTGACCTCAAAATAAATACGGGTGAGGTGCTCGGCTGCTCCCGGGACGGCCGCATCGTCGGCGTGGGGCCGGAGGCGGGCGCCTGGGTGTACCCACGGGAGTTGAGCGGGAACGGCGCGCTTGGTCGTGCTCAGGCGCGCTTCAACGGCGCGTCCGTGGGCCGCCCGTCCGCGCCGAGGAACTGCACCTGCTGCCGGGGGAGGACGGGAATGAGGCGGCCGGCATGGGCTGGCTGGTTGAGCTCCACCATCACGCGCTCGGCCAGCAGGCTCTTCCACTTGCGGCGCTGCCTCGCATGGACGAGGTAGCGGATGGTGACGTTCGTCCACGAGTCGGCGAGGGAGACATACACCTCGGGCTTGTCCGCCACACTCGTCTCCAGCCGGGCCTTGCGCAGCAGCGCCTCGTACTCGTGCGCGGGGCCGGCCATGTCCTCTCCCAGCAGCTCGGTGGCCAGCCGCCGCAGCAACTCCAGCGAGTAGCGCAGGTCCGACTCGTTGGCCACGGGCACGACGAGCTCGTCCCAGACGTAGGGGAAGTCCCGGGTGAGGTTGACGACGGTGCCCGTCAGCACCTCATTGTTGGGGAAGGTGATGAGCCGGCCCGTGGGTTGCTCGGCATGCACGGCACCGGGGCGCTCCGGGCTGCCCAGCTCCCAGACCGTGGTGGAGAGGAAGTCGATGGCGTAGACGTCTCCGAAGACATCGCCCACCTGGACGCGGTCGCCCACCCGGTAGTAGCCCTGGAAGGAGTTGAGCAGCCACCCGGTGAAGCTCTCGATGGGCGTCTGGAGCGCCCAGGAGAGCGCGAGGCCCACCAGCCCCACCGAGCCGAGCATCGCGCGGATGTCTCCCGCCAGCACGCTCACCGCGATGCCGGTGCCCAACAGCCACACGCAGATGCTCACCAGCGCCGTGCTGGCATCCGCCCGCGCCCAGCGCCCCAACACCACGCGCAGCAGGGCCCGGAGCCCTCGTGCCACCAGCCAGGTGAGCAGCAGCGTGCCCAGTACCACCGTGAGCTTGGGCAGGGCATTGAGGAGGCCTTGGCGCAAGCCCGACGCCGTCCGCTGCGCCTCGGCGGTCGCCTCACGCGCCACCTCCTCGGGTTTCACCTGGCGCCTGGAGTGCTCCTCCGTGGGCGCGTCCGCGGTGGCGGTGACGCCGGCATGCTGCGCCAGCGCCTCCTCGGTGGGCCCCACCACCATCAACACCAGGCCCGTCAGTGCCACCGCGATGAGCGAGGCCTTGCGGAAGGTGCGCAGCCGGAAGCGGGCCTGTTGCACCGGCACCATGGCGCGGCGTGGTGCCGCTCGTCCGAGACGGCGCTGTCTTCGAGAGGCGCGGCGCACGGGGCGCCGGGAGGTCTGGAGCCTGGGCGGTCGCATCCACTCCGAGTCTGGTTCAGGCCAGCTGGAGGGGCCCGGGGCTTTCGCACGGAGCGTCGGCCTCTGGACGCCCGGAGCCGGGCTCGGCTGGCGGGTGAGCGCTCAGTGTGTCCCGAGCAACTCACGCACCAGGGGAGTGACGTGGAGCAGAGAGGGTTGGGGCCCCACCAGGGGCTCTACCCGCGCCCGTACCTGGGCCCCCGCCTCGCCCGGCCGCGCGACGACGAAGGTGACGAGGCTGTCCTGGGCACTGGGGCTGCCGTGCCAGGAGCTGTAGTGGTTGGCGAAGTAGTAGCGCTCGGAGAGGGGGCGCTCCAGCCCCGTGCGCGTCAGCAGCAGCACGTCCCCGGCGAGGTGCCCCACGGGGCCCGCGCCGAGGCCTTCCATCCGCTCGGCGAGGTTCAACAGATCGGGCCGTGGGTGGGCCGAGAGGTACTCGCGCGGCGGCACGAGCCTCTCCCCGTCGAATACCTGGAAGGGCGGGGCGTCCTCGCTCACGTGGCGGCCCACGCGGGCGAAGATGAGGTCCAACGCGCCCTTCATGTCCGCCGCGCCTTCGCCCGTCTGACTCGCGCGGTGGAAGGCCCGCACCACCGGCAGCACGTCCTCCTCCCACCGGGGCGGGCGGCTCCAGTCGCAGCGCTGGCCCGGCTTCGGGCAGGTGGAGCGGTCCGCGAGGTACACGTAGGCCATGGCCCCCTGGTAGGCCACCACCGCCTGGTAGTCCCGCGCCTGGGGCTCCACCTCCAGCGTCAGCGGGCGCAGCCGGAAGCCCGCGTGTTCGAGCACGGTGGTGGGCTCGTCCTCCCCCTGGGCCGACAGCGCGTGCCGGTCATCGCCGAGCACGGGCGTGTGGCCATGATCCGAGACGAAGAGGACATGGGTATCGTCCAGCACTCCGGCCTGGGCATAGGCGTCCAGCACGCGGCCCACCAGTGGGTCCAGCACCTCGCGCACGTAGCGCCGCTGCTGCTCCAGCGGCTCGCTGGCCACATGGGTGTACAGATCCACGCCAGGGAAGTAGACGACCTGGAGGCGGGGGATTCCGTGCTGGCCGAGGGTCTCCACGACGTGAGCCACGGACTCCTGGTCCAGCTCGGCGTAGGTCTCCCGCTCGACATCCGGATGGCCCACGAGGCCTCGGGCGAAGTCGACGAGGAGATCCGCGGCGGCGCTCGGCTCCGGGGTGGTGAAGAGATCCGCGCCCCGGTACACGTGCGCGAGGCTGACGAAGGCGCGCACGTCGGCCAGCTCGAAGAGCGTGGGGACCTTCAGTGCTTTCCCCACGAGCCCATCCGTGAGCGTGTGCAGCACGTCCTCCTTCGCGTGCACGGAGACGGGGGCGGGAGCGTAGAAGCGGACCTCGTCGCGGGCGAACCACTCGTTGCCGGGCACACCGGTGCGTGCGGGGGGCTGGCCCGTATAGACGGAGGCCCAGGCGGCCACCGTCGTCGAGGGCAGGATGCTCAGCGCTCCGGGGACCGCGAAGCCGTGCTCGTAGAGGTGCTCGCCACGCTCAGGCCCCAGCAGCGCGTGGATGGAGCCGGAGGCGTGCTCGCGCACGGCTTGGCGGAACTCGCTGGCACCCACTCCGTCGAGTGCGAAGAGGAGCACGCGAGGCCCGGGCGTGAGCGGACGCATCGGCTCGCGCAGCACGCGGTCTCCGCCGGTGGCGGCCAGCTCCACGGACTCCTTCAGTGTCTCTACCGTGGGCGGACCTGGACGCAGCAGCCACCACGTGCCCGCGGCCAAGCCCACGAGCAGGAGCACCCCGGCGCCCACGGCCCAACGTTTCGCGTGTCCGGAAGCCATGGAACCCTCTCCCCGCAGGCAAGCGCACCCCCTGGCCGTGGACAAGAGGAGGCGGGAACGGCTGTCGGAGCAACGACACCGAGGCGTCCGTCGCGAGCTCGTGGGATGGAGAGGGCCCATGCCGAGCACGGGTCTGGCTACGCGTCTTCCATCCTCAGTGCGGGGGCAGCTCCTCGGCGCTCGGCGCCCGCACAGTGGAGAGGGTCTCGGGAGACAACCCGCGCCCGGCGGCCCTGCCAGCTATCGAAGAACATGTGCTTCCTCCTGGGGCGAGAGGGCGAAGGGCTGGCTCAATGGGGGCCATGCCCCTGGGGGTTTGCGCGATGGGCCATCGCGGCTTCCCGCTCGTCCTCGCGCGCGGGGGAGGGGAAGCGTCGGCCCACCATGCGCCGCAACAGGTCATGCATCGCGTCGATGGCCTGGACAGCCGTGGTGGGGTCGTTGATGCCGGGGGAGAGCGCGCGCTCGGCGATGTCGACGAGCTGGCGGAACCCAAAGGCGGTGTCCTGCTGGAGGGTCCGCTCCGGGCCGATGGCGAGCGAGTCCAGCAGCGCCTCCACGTCGAGCTCCGAGGCCTCTCCCCAGACTTCGAAGAGCGTACCGCCATGGGGAACGAAGTCCCCCACCAGCGGCACCAGGACGAGGGTGACGTCGGCCCTCCGGGCACACGAGAAGAGCTGCTCCTCGTCCACGGCGACGAGCACTCCGGAGGTGCCGGGATTTGTCACGAGGAGCGAGGGGGACCCCTCGGGCCAGTAGCTCGTGCCCAGGCGCTCGGCCAGACGGGTGAGCCGTAGCTTCATGGGTGCGCGTGGCGCATGCCGACGGCCGTGGCCTCCGCGCGCTCGGTCCGACGGGTGGCGCGACGCTGCATCGCCTCACGTGCCTCCAGGGTCAGCCACACCGAGAGTCCTCCCACGAAGGCGGCCCGGGGCGACCAGGGGCGCAGCGCCACCCGCGGCGCGAGCGAATAGCGGACCATCAGCTCGCCGGCCCGCACGCTCGGTAAGCGTGCGCGGACCAGCGGGGGACGTACGGACTCCATCGGACGCTCTTTCTCGAATGGGGAAACGGACTTCTCCCCCGGAAGATTGGGGCTCCTCGGAGCCCTGCCAATGGCGCACCCCCTTGTTGCATGACAGCGGCCCCGCCATCATGTTTAGTTTTAGGTCAAACTAAATGGGAGGGCAATGACACGAATGAGGAAGCAGGCGCGGCGTTTCGTCCTGGCCGCGGGTCTCGTGGCGATTCCGGCGCTGGCCATGGCCGCCGACGAGGGCGCCAAGGCCCGGGTGAAGGGGCTGGGCAACAGCCCCGAGCGGCCGCCACGCAGTCGAGCCCCATGAATGTCGAGCAGCTCAACCTGGTCGTCGACCAAATCACGCACCAGCGCGACTAGCGCAGGCCGCCTCCTGCCGCCCTGCAACCACGAGCGCCGGGGCGGCGCGCCCTTCGTGGCCACGAGTGCCTGGTAGTGGGATTCCCGGAGGGTACATGAATGGGATGCTCCGCATTCGATTACGCGCCAAGTTGATGGTCGGAGTGTTCCTGGTTCTGCTGCCGCTCCTCGGGCTCATGCTGTTCGGGCTCGTGGAGAACTATGAGCTGCGCCGGACCTCCCTCCTGAACAGCATGCGCCAGACCGCCAACACGTCGGGGCTGCTCGTCGATGCGTCACTTCAGGAGGCGAGGAGGCTGGCACAGGCGGTCGCCGCCGAGTCCGTCAGCCACGGGCCGGAGCTGAACAGGCTCCAGGCCTTCCTCGCGCGCCTCGCGCGCGAGCGCACCGACCTGATCAACCTGGGGGTGTTCGACACCGCCGGGCGTCCGATCGCGGCCGCAACTCCCTGGCCCGAGGGGCTCGACATCTCGGATCGCTCTTATTTCCAGCAAGCCCTCCAGACGAAGGAGCCAGTGATCTCGGAGCTCGTCATTGGCAGAACGGTGAAGCGCCCCGCCGTGATAGCCGCCGCGCCGATTCTCGATGCGGACAGGCAGGTCCAGGGAGTGGTCACCGTGAGCTTGCGGCTCGACCAGCTCGCGCGGCGGATGCTCGACATCGGCTTGCGGCCCGGGCAGGCCCTCTTCCTCACCGATCCTCGCGGGCGGCTCGTCTTCCACACCGCGCGTCTGGAGCCCTCTTGGGAGGAGCGGGACCTCTCCAAGGTGAAGGAGATTCAGGAGGCCCTCGCTGGCGAACCGGTGCTCATGAGGGAGTTCACAGGGCTCTTCCACGAGGACCGGCGGATCGCCGCGTTGGTGCCCACGGCGCAGCACGGCTGGCTCGTCGGCGTCACCTGGGGCACCCAGGAGGCCTTCGAGGACATGAACAGGATTCAACGGCAGCAACTGGCGGCGTTCGTGACGCTCTCTCTCCTGGTCCTGGCGGGTGCCGGAGCACTGGCGGGCTATCTCAGTGGGCGGGTGGCGAGGTTGGTGGCGCATGCCCACACGCTTGGGCGTGGCGAGCTGGGCGAGTGGTCTCCGATTGAACCTTCGCACCTGGGCACCGGCGACGAGCTGGACGAGCTTACCGAGGCCTTCAACCACATGGCGGGTGAGCTGAAGGCGGAGCGGGAGCGGCGCGAGACATTCATCGCGTCCGTCGCCCATGACCTGAAGAACCTCACCACCCCGCTCTCGCTCGCCGCGCGGCTGCTGCGCGACCCCGCGCGCCAGTCACCCGAGGCCCGGGAGCGGACGCTGGCGAGGCTGGGCTACCAGACGACACGCATCGAGCGGCTCGTGGCGGACCTCCTGGACGCCTCGCGGATCGATGCCGGCCACTTCAACCTCTTCTTTCAGCGGCACGATCTGATGAAGCTGGTGCGGAGCGTCCTCGACGAGCAGCAGGAGGGCACGAACTCGCATCGACTGGTGCTCGAGGGGCCCGAGTCGCTCGAGCTCGAGGCGGATCCGGAGCGGCTCGCCCAGGTGCTGACGAACCTGGTGAGCAACGGCATCAAGTACAGCCCGGAGGGGGGAGAGGTGAGGGTGAGGGTCTCGGAGGCCGGCGGCATGGCATGCGTCCAGGTCGCGGACAGCGGAATCGGCCTCCAGCCGCAGGAGCTCGACGAGGTGTTCGAGCCGTACGCGCGCACCGCGGCGGCTCGGAAGATCCGCGGACTGGGCCTGGGCCTGTATATCTGCCGGGCCATCATCGAAGCGCACGGGGGAAGCCTCCGCGCGCGGAGTGAGGGGCGCGGGACGGGCACCACGTTCATGTTCACCATTCCCGCGCGGCCTCGAGGTGGCGACGTCACGTCCGTTTCTCAGTAGAGGTTCACCGCGTCGAACGGGCGGTTGAGCTTGCTGCGCGCGCGGGGCAGCGCCTTGCGCACCGCCTCGGCGTCTCCCTGTGAGAGCGCCTTCACCAGCGGCTCCGTCTCCGCCGGGGTGGTGGTGCTCGCCTGGGCGCAGCGCAGCGCCTCCGCCCAGTCCTGGCTGCCCTCGGCCAGCGCCTGTCCCGCCAGGCTCTGCGCCACCCGGAGCGGATCTCCAATGACGCGCGCATGCTCCGCCGCCCGCGAGAACCATTGCGCCGCGACCGCCGGCTGCGTGTCCAGCAGGTGCAGCCCCAGGTCCGCGGCGATCACCTGCTGGTGCAACGGGTCTCCCAGCTCCCCGGCGCACTCGAAGGCCTCGGTGTAGCTGGCCACGGCGGCCTCGCGCTCCCCGTTGGCCATCTGCAGCGCGGCCAGCCGGTAGCGGTGGTGCTTGGCGAAGTTGGCGCCCCAGTTCGCGCTGATCTTCTCGAAGCGCCGCCAGATGGCGATGGACTCCGGGAAGTTCCTCGCCGACTCCTGCAGGTAGCTGGCGTTGGAGATGAGGTTGATCTTCAGGTGCGTGGCGCTCGCGTCGTGCAGGTCTCCCACGCAGCGCATGGCCAGCTTCTCCTGCTCCTGCGCCAGGGGCAGCTTCTTCTCCAGGAAGTACGTGAGCGCGTAGACGTTGCGCAGCCAGGCCTCGTGCAGCTTGCGCAGCGGCGTGTCGAGCCCCTCCATCAACGCGATTCCCGCCTCCACCTCGGCGCGGGCATCGGGCAGTTGCGCCAGGCGCTTGGTGAGGGTGAGAGCGCGGAACATGCGCAGGTGGGCCAGCCGCTCCGGCGGCGCCCGGCGCTCCAGTCCCCGGCCGAAGGCCTCCAGCGCCTCGTCGTGCTGGCCGGTGTACACGTGCACCACGCCGATGCAGCGCTCGAAGAGCACGCGCAGCTCCTCCGCGTCTCCCAGGCTGCTCTTGTCGATCTCGATGGCCGGCGTGGAGAAGCCGGTGTCCAGCGCGTCCCAGCCCTCGGCCACGCGCGCGGGGGAGAGCCCCGGGCCCGCGGCGTCGAGCAGCGCCAGCCCGCGCTCGGCGGCGAGCATGGCGCCCTCGTAGTTGGTGGTGAAGAAGCAGCTGCGGATGGCGAGCACGGCCGCGGCGATGCGGTGCTCCAGCGGTGCGTCCTCGTCCACCACGGCGCCCAGGTAGCGGCCCTCCAGGTCCACCGCCGGCTCCACCGCCCGGCCGGACACCGGGCCCACGCCGCCGCCCGGAGGCGTGGTGCGCATGCGCTCGCACAGCGAGCCGAGGAAGTCCCTCCGCCGCGACTCGAAGAAGGCGGCGTAGTGCGGCCGGCGCACGTTCCAGCCGGTGAGCAGGATGCGGCCCTCCAGCTGCTCCAGCCGCCCCCACTCGGCCGCCCGCATCACCGCGCGCAGGCTGACGAGATCGCACTCGCCCGCCCCGTGGATGACGAGCGGCCGTCCACTCACCCGCAGCGTCTCCACGATGGCGCGCGCCGCCAGGTTGAGCACCCAGAACATCTGCTCGGACTCGCGATGGAGCCGGCGCTCGGACGGCGTGAGGGCCAGGTCCGTCAGATCCGGCGCGCCCTGGATGGAGCCGGGGAAGAGCCGGTTCCACTCGGCGGGGCGCTGGAGCGCCAGGGGACGCACCGCCTCGGGCGCGGCGTCCTCGCACGCCCGGAGGATCTTCCTCAGTCCCCCGAAGGCCACGGGCAGCGCCACACCGGCGTCCACTTCAATGGCCCTGCCAGGCAGGACGCCCGGCGAGCCACCATCGATCAACACCGCGATCGCGCTCGAATTGCTCACGGCTACCCTCGGGGGGAGAGGTTCAGTGCAGGGGCAACAGCCCTTTGCACCCCCATTGTCACTGCTTTCTTGGATTCCGGCAATCCGTCAAAGCCCTCCTGTCTGCTACAGTGTGGGTGTCCATGATGAGCACCTTGGCTCCGGGAGAGTCCCCGGTCCTGTCCTTCCGGCACATGCTGTCGGACGCGGTCTGTTCCTTCCTCCACGAGACGGGGTTGAGTCCCACGGACGTGGGAGATCCCCTCAGCGAGCTCATCGTGACGCTGTCGCGTTACCGGGAGGAGGGCGAGCCGCTCTTCCCGGTGGCGTTCGTGGGCGACGACCTGGAGGGGATGCTGCGGGTGCTGGGCGGGAAGGAGCCGGTGGCGATCGGCAAGGGCCCCCGGACGCGGGAGACGATTCAACGGGCGCTCAAGCAGTGCGCGCCGCTGGGCCAGGGGCGTTGGTGGTCGCTGTACGTGCTGCTGGTGCCGGAGGGCTTCGCCTACGGGGTGTTCCGGACGGATCCCTTCCCGCTGGTGGAGACGCCGCTGGAGCGCATGCGCCGCGCGGGAGAGCGCTCCTTGCGCATGGTGGGCGTGTTGCAGCTGGCGGAGAACGTCATCGAGCTCAGGGGCATGGGCGGCCTCTACCGGCACGTTTTCCTGTCGGGCGCGCGGGTGGAGGCGACGCTGCCCACGGTGGCCATGGACGAGCTGGCGCTGGGGCTGACGGCGGACGTGCTGGAGCCGGTGCGCGGCCTCACGCGGGACTTCTTCCGGCGGGTGCTCTTCGAGGCGCTGCAGGCCTCGCACGGCGCGCTGGTGGCGGTGTTGCCCAGCCAGCGCGAGGGCTCGCGGCTCTTCGTGGACGGCGTGTTGCTGGAGGAGCCGCTGGACATGGTGGCGCGGGTGATGCGCTACCACGAGACGCGCGAGGCGGAGGCGGCCGCGGCGGTGAGCTCGGCGGCGCAGCTGCTGCGCGGGATGATGGCGACGGATGGCATCACGGTGATGCGCTCGGACGGCTGCATCCTGGGCTACAACGTCTTCATCCGCCACCCGGAGTCGCTGACGCACGAGACCGCGCGCGTGGGCGGCGCGCGGCGGCGGACCTACGAGGTGCTATGCGCCTGGGTGGGACGGGAGCTGACCACCGCCTTCTTCCGCTCGCAGGACGGCGCCATCGCCTGCTGCCGGGACTGAGGCCTCCGGGGGCTTCCAGGCGGGGCCGCGGAACACCAGGCCCAGCCGCACGCGCAGCGGGTTGGGGCGCAGCACGTCGCGCACGATGGCCGCGTACTCGTGGAAGGCGATGCGCAGCGGGTTGAACGTCTGGATGTTCTTGGTGAGGCCGTAGACGGGGCGCTCGTCCTCGGCCTGGAAGGTGCCGAAGAGCCGGTCCCAGATGATGAGGATGCCCGCGTAGTTGCGATCCAGGTAGCGCGGGTTGGCGCCGTGGTGGACGCGGTGGTGCGAGGGCGTGTTGAGCACCCACTCGAGCGGCCCCATGCGGCCGATGGCCTCGGTGTGGATCCAGAACTGGTAGAGCAGGCTGAGGGCATGGGCGGTGAGCACCATGGCCGGATGGAAGCCGAGCAGCGGCAGCGGGGCCCAGAAGAGCAGGCCCGTCATGGGCGTCCACGTCTGTCGCAGGGCGGTGGACAGGTTGTAGTGCTGGCTGGAGTGGTGCACCACGTGCGAGGCCCAGAAGAAGCGGGACTCGTGATGGACGCGGTGGAACCAGTAGTAGCAGAGGTCCTCGGCGAAGAAGAGCAGCACCCAGGCGAAGAGCCCGTTGCCGAGCCTCAGCGGCGAGGCCTCGTAGAGCACGGAGTAGAAGGCGTACTCCACGCCCTTCCAGCCCATGTAGATGAGGGAGTAGACGGTGCCCATGGTGAGGCTGGCCACGGAGTCCTTGGTGGCGTAGCCCACGAAGCCCTCCTGGCGGTGCCGGGCGAGCCAGAAGATCTCCACGGCCATGAGGAGGAGGAACGCCGGGGTGGCGAGCTGGGTGGGATCCAGGGAATGAAGGTCGGCCATGGTGCGGCTCCCTAGGGTTGGGGTGGGGAGGAGAACGCGCTGCGGGCGAGCTGGACGAGCAGGGCGAGCATCCGCCGGTGCTCCGGATTGGCGGGGAGGGCGACGCCTCCGACGGCGGCCCCCTGCACGGCGTTGAGGATGAGCTCGATGATGGCGTCGAAGCCGGGATGGGTGGCGGCGACGTCGGGGAAGAGCTCGCGGGCGACGCGGTGGAGGTGGCGGCGGTGGGGCGGGTCCACGGTGCTCAGCGCGGAGGCGAGCTCGGAGTCGGTGCGTGCGGCGACGTACAGCTCGACGGCGGCGAGGAGCTCGGGGCGCTGGTAGATGGACCAGAGGCGCTCGATGGCCTGGGCGATGCGGTCTCCCGGGGAGGAGGCGGTGGCGTCGAGGGTGGAGCGGTACTCGTCGATGATGCGGGGGAAGAGGTGCTCGACGGCGGTGCCGAGCAGCGCGGCCTTGGTGGGGAAGTGCTTGAAGAGGGCCCCGTGGGAGATGCCAGCGCGTTGGGCCACGGCGAGCGTGGTGGTGCGGGCGTAGCCCAGATCCACGAGACACTCGACGGTGGCCTCGAGCAGCTTGAGGCGGGTGGAGTCCCGCCGCTCCTGCTGGGTACGCCGGACGCGGGGGGCCGCCTCCAGACCCGGGGACGAATCAGACATACCGCCAGTGTAGCGCCCTCGATTCTAAAAAGAAAGTGAGTGCTCACTTAGTAAGTGGGTCGAGGGAAGTCTCGGGCGGAGAGCGAGCAACCCACCCCTCGCCCTCCGGGAGAGGAGCCCCCCGTCGTTCAAAGGGGGGGCAAGCCCCCCGGGGTGAGGGTGCCGGAGCCCTGGGGTTCAGCCCTCGGAGAGGGCGCGCTCGGGGTGGGCCTCGGCGGAGGAGCGGGTGGCCTGGTAGAGGCGATGGGCCTCCTCGGCGGAGACGCC
The DNA here is from genome assembly GCF_042230915.1 of Archangium gephyra. Lineage (GTDB taxonomy): Bacteria > Myxococcota > Myxococcia > Myxococcales > Myxococcaceae > Archangium > Archangium gephyra_B. The sequence continues at coordinate 4,730,218 of NZ_CP102578.1, forward strand.
GCGCAGGAAGTAGGCGCGGGCGGCGGTGCCGATGGCGAGCGTGCCGGCGAAGGCGACGGCGCCGGAGACGACATTGCCGGCGCCGGGGAAGACGAACTTCACGAGGGCGCGAGCGGCCTCGCGCAGGGCGAAGGCGGCGCCGACGTTGACGCCGAGGGCGGTGAGGAACTCCCCGGAGGCCTTGAGGTCGAGCTGGCGGCCGGAGATCCACCCGATGCCGGCGATGAGGCTGAGCTGGGCGGAGGTGATGGGGATGATGTCTGCGACGGGGATGGGGACGACGGCGACGCCCATGCAGAGCGAGGCCATGGCGCGGGTGAGGGTGATGGCGAGCTCCTCCTGGAGGGTGCGCACGCGTGTCACGCGGGCGAGGACGAGCCGGCCCTGCTCGGGCAGCTCGCGAAAGAGCACCTGGGCGAGCTCGCCCAGCCTCCATCGCTCGTCCGAGCGGATGCTGCCGTCCGGGCGCCACGACAGGTAGGTGGAGACGCCGAGGACGGCGACGAGCTCGCCGCGCAGCTCGGGGCGGGAGCGGAGCTTGTCGCGCAGCTGGCGCTCGACGGCCTCGACGTGGCGGAGCTTCTCCTGGAGCTCGGCGGGGTCCTGGGACTCGGGGAGGTGGAGATCGGCGCGCTTGGGCTCGAGCAAGTCGCAGTGCGTGGCGACGCCGATGAGGGGAGGGCGCACGCCGTGGGCCTGCTCGACGGCGGAGGCGATTTGAGTGAGGACGTCGAGGTCGGCGTCGATGGCGGAGTCGACCTCGGAGGCCTTGATGAGGAAGAGGAGGGCGTCGGGGGCCTTGCGGCGGACCTCGGCGAGGATGGAGTCGAGGGGCGTGTCGGCGGCGTCGGCCTCCTGGGGACGGGAGCCCTCCTGGAGGCCGCGGGTGTCGAGGATGGAGAGGGTGCCGAGCTCGCCCTGGACGTCGAACCAGCGGCCCTGGCCCGTCTGGGCGGAGACGTGGCCGACCTCGGCGACGCGGGCGCCGAAGAGGGCGTTGATGAGGGAGGACTTGCCGGCGCCGCGGCGGCCCACCAGGACGAGGTTGGGCGAGCGCTGTTCGAGCAGCAGGGCACGCAGGTGGGCAATCTTCTGGCGGATGTCCCGGGCGAGCGGATCCGGGACGCGGTCCAGCAGCTCCTCGAGCCGGCGGACCGTGTCGGAGATCTCGAGGAACGTGGGTTCGTTGGGAGCGGCCATGGGTCCTCCTCGGAGATGGCCATGGCCCGCGGAGGGAGGGAGTCCTCCGCAGGGCCGGAGACATTCCGGGGGAGCAGGTGCTCGCTCCCGCGGCTGCTATGCGTGACCGGCGGATGCGCGGCGCGGTCCCACGGTGGCGGGCAGCGTACCGCGCAGGCGCAACGTCATCAGCGGATCGGTGGTGCGCTCGCCGGGATCGACCTTGACGCTTGCGCGCTGCACCAGGGTGGCCAGGGCGAGTTGCAGCTCGAGCAAGGCGAAGTGCGCCCCGATACACACCCGCGGCCCGTCGCCAAACGGCAGGTAGGCGTAGCGGGGCCGGGCCTTCTTGGCCTCGGGCGTCATGTGCTCCGGCTTGAAGGCGAGAGGATCGGGGTAGTAGTCGGCGCGGCGGTGGATGCCGTACGTGTTGATGAAGATCGTACTGCGGGTGCCAAAACGGTGACCGCCGACCTCCACGTCCTCGCTCGCCTCCCGGGCCAACGCGTAGACCGGCGGGTGCAGCCGCATCGCTTCCTCGACGACCGACAGCGTGTACGGCAACCGCGGGAGATCCGCGACGGTCACGGCCCGATCGCCAATCACCGCATCGACCTCGGCCGTGAGCTTCGCGACCACGTCCGGATGACGGCCGAGCTCGTACCACGTCCAGCTCAGCGCGCTGGCGGTCGCCTCGTGGCCGGCGAGCAGCGTGATGACCTCGTCGCGCACTTCCTTGTCACTCAGCCCGGTGCCGTCCACTTCGTCCCGGCTCAACAGCAGCATGGACAGCACATCGCCGTGGTCCACGCCCTCCGCGCGGCGCTGGGTGATGATCCGCTGGACCACGGCATCGAGCGTCGCCACGGCCTGCCGCATCTGTTGATGAGCCGGAAGCGGAAAGGAATACGGGGCCTGAATCAGCCCGGTGATGCGCTTCATCATCGCGCGCATCGCCTCGGTGAACGCCTGGGCGATCTGCTCCGCTTCCTCGCGCATCCCCCGGCCGAACAGCGCGCGGCCCACGATGGTCAGGGTCAGCGTCGTCATCTCCTCGACCAGGTCGACCCGCCTGCCCGGCGTCCACCGCCCCAGTTGCCGGATCGTCTCCTCCACCATGAGATCGCCGTAGGAGGAGACGCGCTTGGGGGTGAAGGCGGGTGCCAGGAGCTTGCGGTGCCGCTGATGGATCGCGCCCTCGGCCGCGAGCAGCCCATTGCCGAGCAGCGGCTGAAGGTAGACCGACAGCTCGCGGGTCTTCTTGAAGGACTCCTTCTTGTCGACCAGCATCTCCTGGGCGATCGCCGTATCCGTCACGACATGCATCGGAATCCGGAACATGCGGAATCTCGCCACGGGACCCAGGGCACTCGTGGACATGAGGAGGCCAATCAGGTCGCTGCGAAAGGCGGACAGGCTTCCGAGCAGCGGTTGGCCGGGCACCTCGGGGAGTCCCGGGGGAACGAGCTCGGGACCCGAGCCAAGGAAGCTGTCACGCCACGAGGCGGTGAGCTGGCGGTACGTGGACTGGAGCCAGGAAGACGGCGCTGGGGAGACAGGGGCGGAGGGGGTGGGGTTCATGGGTGTTGGAGGGGCGAGAAGCGCACGAGGAGCCCACTGCGTGGAATGGGAATGGGGAAGGACTTCAGGGAGAGATCCTGTCCGGGGACGAGCTCCCACTGGTAGTCGCGCAGCAGCAGGGACACGATCGCGGCCATCTCCACCATGGCGAAGTGCTGCCCGAGGCACACCCGGGGTCCACCGCCGAAGGGGACGTAGGCACCCGGCGGCTTCTGCTCGCAACGCTCCGGGCCCATGCGCTCCGGATCGAATCTCTTGGAGTCCGTCCAGGGTGGACCCTGGTGCGCGCCGATGATGCACAGCGCCACCTGCCAACCCTTTGGGATGCGGTAGCCGCCGTAGGCCACGTCCTGCGTCGTCACGCGGAAGGAGCCTCCCACCGGATTGATGAAGCGCATGGCCTCCTGGATGACCTGGTGCAGGTAGGGCATGGCCCGGAGCGTCTCCAGCGTCAGGGGCCCTTGCTCCAGGCCTCGCTGCTCCTGCCGGCAGCGCTCCAAGACCTCCGGGTGTTGCGCCAGCAGCAGCAGCAGGTTCGAGGTGACCGTCACCGTGGTGTCATGGCCGGCGTAGAGCTGGAGCTCGATCTCCTGGAGGATGGCCTCGCGCGGCAGCGGCCGGCCCTCTTCGTCCCGCGTGGAGAGGAGCGAGCCGAGCACGTCCGGGGGCTGCTCGGTCAGCTTCTCGCGCGCCACCACCAAGGACTCGAGGTACGCGTGCATCTCCTTGCCCGCGGCGACGGCGCGGCCGAAGGGCGTGAAGGGGATGTCCAGCGGCACGGGGGAGAAGAGGCCCCCCGCCCACTGGCGGAACAGGCGGTTCATGTAGGCCGCGTCCACCGCCTTGCCGTCGCCGAGGATGAGGGAGATGGCCACCTCGAACACGAGCGCGCGCACGGCATCGACCGCCTTGAACGGCTCGGTGCGCGCGGCCCATTGCTCGCAGTGGCGGTGGGTGATGGCCTCGATGCGCGGGGCGAACGCGCGCATGGCGTTGTAGGTGAAGTGCGGAGCCAGCAGGCGCCGGCGCGTCAGGTGGGCGGCGCCATTGAGCATGGCGACGGACTGGTCCCCCAACAGCTTGCGGCCCGCGACGTGCCAGCGGTTGCGGAGGTACTTGTTCTCACCGGCGAAGATCCACCGGTTGGCCTCCGGCCCCAGGAGGAAGGCGATGGGCTCGCCCAGCACATGAGAGCGGAAGACGTCCCCGTGGCGCTGCCGGCGTTCCTCGATGAACCCGCCGGTATTCCGCATGAAGGCGAGCGTCTCTCCCAGCAGGGGGAGCCCCGCGCTGCCAGGGGGCAGCGGCAGGCGGGCGATGTCCTCCGGGCTCATGGAGGACTCTTCGGGCGAAGCCAGGATTTCCATGGATTCCAATCATGACACGGAGAGCGGGTGTTCGAATAGACACATCCGCACGCCAGTTCCATGCCCGGCCACGCCATCACCGACGACGTCAGGCTCAGCCCACCGCCCCGGGTTGCCGCACGACGCGCTCCAGCCGTTGCCAGGCCTGTTCGAGCTGCGGAACCGCTTGACCGCTGGCGGCCACGTAGCCATCCGGACGCAGGAGCAGGAAGCCCTCGCTGGCCTCGCCCAGGTGACGATGCCGGGCGAGCGAGGGCCGGCCCTCCACGAGCGTGTTGGCGCGCCGCGCCAGCTCGCTGTCTCCGGCTCCCGTGGTGATCAAGCGGAAGCCGTTCAGCCCCTCGCCATCGGCTTTCAGGACCCAGGCCGGAGCCTGCATTCCCGGGGCGGGCAGGGGCCCGGCGCGCCGCTTCCGCTTGCCGTTCCCGGGCGACAGCGGCTCCCCGAAGAGCACATCCGGGTAGTGGATCTGCCGGCCGGACAGCGACGGCACCAGGATGTTCTGCAGGCGCCCCGCGCGGTGGAGGAGGTGGAGCATGACGTTGCGGAGGCGCAGCGCCATGGGCGGAAACAGGGTCTGGCGGGTCAGCCCGTGGATGGCTCCCACCACCTGCTGCGCCGCCGCCCTTCGCTCGGGATCGTAGCTGTCGAGGAGCGTGGGGGCGAACTGGCCGTTGATCACTCCGGCGAGCTTCCACACCAGGTTGCGGACGTCCTGCATGCCGAGGGAGAGGCCCTGGCCGCCGGCCGGAGAGTGGACGTGGGCGGAGTCGCCAGCGAGGAAGCACCGGCCGACGCGCATCGATGCGGCGACGCGATGAGGGGCGCCGAAGGTGTTGAGTTGGCTGGGCTCGGACAGGCGCAGCTTCCCCGGACCGCGCTGGTCGAGCAGGCGCTGCACGGCCTCGAGGCTCATCGTCTCGCCCTCGCCGAGGGCTCCGCTGACGCGCACCTCTCCGTCAGGCAGGGCGATCAGCACGAGCACGCCAGCCGGCGTGACGTAGTAGTGGGCGTCCTCGCGCGCGAACTCGCCTTCGATTTGCCCCTCGGCGAGCGCGAACGAGCGCGAGAACTCCGTCCCGACGAACTCGATCCCCAGTTGCTTGCGGACGGTGCTGTGCGCGCCATCGGCGCCGATCAGCCAGTCGGCCTCGTAGGTCAGCTTCTCCCCGCCGGGGCCTTCCGCCATCACCCGCACCGAGTCCTTGCCGGAGACGATCTCGGTGACACGGACCGGGCGCTCGACGCGGCCGCCCAGCTTCTCCAGCGCCGCCTCGAGCAGCCGGCTGGTGCGGTCCTGGCGGAGCACCAGCGCGCCGTCGGTCGCGTCGAGCGGCAGGCGGATCGTCCGGTCGCGATGGGTGTGGTAGCACAGCGCGCGCGGGCGATAGCCCTGCTTCTCGGCCTCGGGCAGCACCCCCAGCTCCTCGAGCATCTCGAGCACCGGTGGCCACAGCAGGATCGCTCGCGAGCCGCTGCCCGGCTCCGCGGAGGCGTCCAGGACGGTCACCTCGATGCCACGGCGCCTGAGTCCACAGGCCGCGGCGAGGCCGCAAGGGCCCGCTCCCACGATCACGACGGGTGTCTTCTTCTTTTCCATTCCATTGCCCTCGATGCTGCGGACTAGATGCCACCCACCTCGTCGAGCTCCTGAGCGAGCTCGGCCAGCAGTTGCTCCTCGCTCATCGCGCGTGCGCGCTCACGCAGTTGCTCCTCGGTCTGCGCCGCGGCGGGCGCTTCGCGTTTCGGCTCGGGCTTTGGCTCCTGGGCAGGCGGTGGGGCGCGGACCTCGCGGTCATCGGGGAGGAGCCGCTCGAGCAGCTCGCGCGCCAGGCTCGCGAGGGTTCCGTGCGTCCAGATGAGGGTGGCGGGCAGCCGGAGGCCGGTCTCCTTCTCGAGCCGGTTCCTCAGCTCGAGCCCGGTGAGCGACTCCAATCCGAGCGAGGTGAAGGCGGCCTGCGCGGGGATCGCCTCGGGCCGGCACTGCAGCACCTTGGCGAGCTGGTGGCGGACCAGACCTTCCAGCTGCGCGATCCGGAGTTGCCCGGGCGTGGCGCGCAGCCGGGCGGCCAGCGCCTGCTGTGCATGGCCGGCGGACGTTGCCGCCGAGGCCGCGACGGACCCGATCAGGTCGCCGAAGAACGCGCTGGCACTGAGCGTCGGATAGAAGTCGAGCCACCGGCCCACGTCCAGCGAGACGACACCCACCCAGGGCTCGTCACGAACGAGGATCCCGGCGAGGCTCGCTTCGCTCGCCTGCGTGGACATGCTCGCCATGCCGCGATCCTGCAACCGCTCGCCGCGAACCTCGCGGGCGGCGGCCAGGCCCACCTCGGAGAACGGACCCCAGGAGATGCTCAGCCCGGGCAGCCCCGCGGCGTGCCGGTGCTGAGCCAGCGCATCGAGGAAGCTGTTGGACGCCGAGTAGCCGGTCTGTCCCGGTGAGCCGAGCAGCGAGGCGACGGAGGAGTAGAGGACGAAGAAGTCGAGCGGACGCTCCCGGGTGAGCCGGTGCAGGTGCCAGGCGCCGTCGATCTTCGGCGCCATGACGCGGCGGAAGCGGGCCGTGTCCTGTTGCGCGACCAGCCCGTCGTCGAGGATGCCAGCCAGGTGGAACACCCCGCGGAGTGGCGCCTGCGGGGTTTCGGCCTCGCGCAGCAGCCTGTCCACATCGGCGGGCCGCGACACGTCGGCGGCCACGAGCACGACGGTGGCGCCGCCTTGCTCGAGCTCGCCGATGAGCTTCCTCGCCGCTTCGTTGGGCGCACTGCGTCCCGCCAGCACGAGACGGCGTGCCCCCTGCTCGAACATCCATTTCGCCAGGGACAGGCCCAGGCCTCCCAGTCCACCCGTGACGACATAGCTGGCGTCGGCGCGGAACCGGGGCCCGCTTCCCTCGAGCGCCACCTCGGGATCGCGCAGCGCGAAGGCCAGCTCGCCAGGGTGTTGCCCCTCGAGCCCGCCGCGCGCCGCTTCGCCCACTCGAGAGATCGGCACCACTCGCGCGGGCAGCAGAGGCAGCGGCCCGGCCGCCATCGTCCGCACGGCCTGGTGGAACAGCGAGGCGAACCGCTGCGGGCGCGCCTGAGCGACGGCGCTCAGGTCCACCGTGGCGTAGGACAGGCCCCTGGTGAAGAGCGACGGCGGGATTCGTGCGGAACTGGCGGACTGGGGCGCGCCGAGCTCCAGCAACCGGCCGCACGGTGCGAGCACCCGCAGGTTCTCGGCCATTGCTTCGCCGTGGCGCGACTCGGCGGCGGAGTCGAGCACGATGTCGACCCCACGCCCGCCGGTGAGCGCGAGGACCCGATCGGCGAAGGCCTGGGGCGGGCAGTCCACCACCTGCACCACTCCCAGCGCGCGCAAGGTGGCGCGTTCCTGCTCGTTGGCGGCGGTGGCGAGGACCTCGAGGCCGAGCCGTTGCGCCACCTGGATGGCCGCTACCCCAGCGGTGCCGGTAGCGGAGTGGATGAGGAGGCGCTCACCCGCCTCGGCCCGCGCGACGTGCTCGAGTGCATGGCTGGCCATCATCATGCCGAGCACCTCCCGGGCCGCGTTCTCGGACGCGCCTTCGTGCGGGAGCGGAGCCACTCGTGCCGCCGGGAGCACGGCGTGCGTGGCGAGCGCTTCGCCTTCCGAGCCCACCGCCACCACCTCTTGGCCGACGAGCTCCTGGCCGACGCCCGCCCCGACGGCCGTAACCCGCCCCGTACACGCGAAGGTCACGGACCGGCGAGCGAGCACGGCGACGTTCAGCTCGAGCTCGACCTCGCCTTCCTTCGGGGCGCGCCGCTCGAGCGGACGGAACGTCACGGCTCCCGCAGTGCCCGGCTCGGCCACGGCCAGCTGGAACGGCCGTCCAGCGGCCAGCGCGCGATGCGTGGTGGGAGGACCCAACGGGCCAAAGGCCAGACGCGCGACGAAGCGGCGGCCGTCGCGCAGCGCGACCTCATCGTCGGCGCCACCCGCGAGCAGCTCGGCGGTCAGCTCCTCCGCGAGCGCGTCCGCGTCTTGGGCCGAGGGCCCGGCGTGCAGATCCAGCCGCGTGCAGCGCAGCTCGGGGTGCTCGTACGCGATCGTCCTCGCCATGCCGAGGAGCGGGGCGCTGGCGAGCGCCGCGGCGTCCGAGCTCGAGGTGCCATCGACCGTCTGGACGCCCCGGGTGACGAACCACAGCCGGGGAGCATCACGCCATCCCTGACGGGTGAGCGCCTGGGTCAGGTGCAGCGCGCTGGCCCACACGGGCTCGCTGGCCGCCACCATCGACTCCTCGCCAGCGGGAACCGCCATCATCTCCAGGCTGGCGAGGTGCACGACTCCCATGCACGAGCCCTGACGGCTCGCGCTCTCCCGGATCCGGGCATGGGCCCGGCCGCTGTCGCCGGAGAGCTCGTGCGCATCGAGCACCGCGACGGTGTGGCCGCGTGCCTCCAGGCGTTCACGCACGCCGTCGGCCACGCTGCCCCGGCCCACCAGGAGCCAGTGGCCGGCGGCCGGCGTTTCGGCCGTGGCGGCCCGCGTGGCCTCGCGCCATTCGAGGCGCAGCACCTGCTCGCGCTCGTTGGCGGACTCCAGGCGCCGCAGGCGCAGCCCCTCCACCTCGAGCAGGAGGTGGCCGGAGGCATCCATGATCGCGATGTCGGCGATCATCAGTTGACGCTCGGCGTGCGTCTCGCGAAGCCGTACGTGGCTCCAGACCTGGTCGTTGGCGCGCGGCAGGGCGTGGACGCGAAGCGAGCGCCATCCCACGGGCATCACCGCCGCGGCGGCGGTTCGCCCCGGGTACCGCGGGTCGAGCGCCAGCGCCACCTGCAGCGCCGCGTCGAACCACCGGGGATCGAGCCGGTGGACGGGCTCGCCAGCACCGGTGGGAAGGACGGAGACGGAGGCGAGCGCCTCGTCCGTGCCTCGCCACACCGAGGTGATGCCAGCGAAGCCGCGGGCATAGCCGAGCCGCCAAGCGCGGCACGTCGCGTAGTGCTCCTCCGCCGTGAGGCGCTGGGCACAACGCGCCTGGAGCGCCGGCACGTCCTGGGGCGAGGCGGCGGGCGCGCCGGTGGCCTGGCGCAGCACTCCGCTGGCGTGGAGCACCCAGCCTCGCACCGCACCAGCGCCGGAGCCGTCCCGGCTGGAGATCCGGAACGAAGCCGCTCCGTCCCCGCTCGCGATCAACGCCAACTGCACGGTGCGCTCGATGGGAGGCGAGACGTCCAGGGCGGCGTGGAGCTCCAGCTCCGCGATCACCGAGCCGCCGCTCCACGGGGTCCCCTCGATGGCATCGAGCACCATGGCCGGATAGGCGGCGCCGGGAACGATCACCCGGCCGTCGACCACGTGATCCCCGAGGTAGGGCAGGCGCTCGTTGCTGATGACGCCTTCCCAGAGCCAGAGCCCGTCATCGAGCGAGGACGGGATCGGCGCGCCGAACAGGCCTCGTGTCGCGTCGCCACGGCTGCGCTGCTGGACTGGAGCGGTCTCGAGCCAATAGCGCTCCCGCTGGAAGGCATACGTTGGCAGCGGCACCCGGCGCCCCACCGGATGCAGGCGGCTCCAATCGATGGAGAAGCCGTGCGCGAACAGCTCGGACAGCGAGAGCAGGAGCTGGCGCGCATCTCCAGCGTCGCGCTTCAGCGTGCCGGCGACGGCCCCGGGGCGCCCGGCGGCCTCCAGGGTGTCCTTCATCGCCATCGTCAGGACGGGGTGCGGGCTCACCTCGACGAAGAAGTGGTGCCCCCCGGCCACCAGCAGCTCGACGGCGTCGGCGAAGCGCACGGTCCGGCGGAGGTTCTGGTACCAGTACTCGGCGTCCAGCAGGGAGCCATCGAGCACCTGTCCGCTCACCGTCGAGACGAAGGGCAGCTCGGACGTGGCCGGTTGGATTCCAGCGAGCACGCTCTGCAACTGGTCGTGGACCGCCTCGACCTGCGGGCCGTGCGAGGCGTAGTCGACCCGGATCCTGCGGGCGAACACCGACGCGGCCTCGAGCTCTCTGAGCAGGGCCTCGACGGCGGCCACCCCGCCGGAGATGACGGTGGAGTGGGGGCCGTTGATGGCGGCGATGGCGAGCTGGCCGTCGAACCGCTCGAGACGCGGCGCCAGCTCGGCCGCCGGCAGCTCCACGAGCGCCATGGTGCCCAGCCCGGCGAGCATGGCGAGTGCCTGGCTGCGCCGCGCCACGATCCTGGCGGCGTCACCCAGGGACAGCGCCCCGGCGACGCACGCGGCGGCGATCTCTCCCTGACTGTGTCCCACCACCGCGTCGGGCCGGAGCCCCAGGTGGCGCCACTGCTCGGCCAGGGAGACCATCACCGCGAACAGCACCGGCTGCAGCACGTCGACGCGCTCCAGCGACGGGGCGCCCGCCTCGCCGCGCAGCACGGCGAGCAGCGACCAATCCACGTGCGGTGCCAGCGCTTCGGCGCAGGCCTCCATGCGGGCGCGGAAGACGTCGCTGCTGTCGAGCAGCGGCCGCGCCATTTCGGGCCACTGCGAGCCCTGCCCCGGGAAGACGAAGACGAGCTTGCCCGAGGGCTTGACGTTGCCCCTCACCAGGTGGGGAGCGGAGGCGCCCTCGGCGAGCGCCCGCAGGCCGGCGAGCAGCTCCGCGCGCTCGCTCGCCACCACCACGGCGCGATGCTCGAAATGGGTCCGGGTGGTGGCGAGAGAACGCGCCACCTCGCCCAGCCGGAGCTCGGGATGGGACTCGAGGTGGGCGGCCAGCGCCCCGGCCTGCGCGCGCAGTGCCGCCTCGCTCCGGGCCGAGAGCGGCACCGGCATGGGGGAGCCTCGCTGCTCGGCGGCGGGCGGCACCCGGGCGGGGCCAACTTCCTGCCAGCGCACCGGCACGCCGAGCGCGTAGAGCGCGCCCAGGGAGTCCAGCATCACCGCCTGCTCGTCCTCGTCGCGCCGCAGCGAAGGCAGCGTGACGCCCGGGCGGTGGTGGTGCTTCAGGTTCGCCTGGATGGCGTACAGGGTGCTGGGGTGCGGGCTGACCTCGAGGAAGACCTCGTATCCGTCCCGGAGCAGCCCGTCGATGGCGGTCGAGAACGACAACGACTCGCAGAAGTTGCGGACCCAGTGCCCGGCGTCGTAGCGCTCACCGGGGATCACGGTGCCCAGTGCCGCCGAGGCGATCGGGATGCGGGACGGACGGGGCTGGACCTTTTGAAGCGCCTCGAGGAGCTCGGCGCGCAGGTGCTCCACGAGCGGGCTGTGCGGGGCCACGTCCACCGGCAGCCGGCGGCAGAAGATCTCCCGCTGCTCGAGCGAGCGGAACAGCGCATCGAGCGCGTCCGGCTTGCCCGCGAGCACGGTGGCGTTCACGCCGTGGTGGATGGCGCGGAACAGCTGGCCCTCATGGCCCGTCAGCTCCCGGGCGGTGTCTTCCCATGACAGGCCCACCAGGCCCATCGCTCCCTGGCCGCGGACCCGGGCCAGCATGCGCGCGTAGACGCAGATGGTCTCGATGGCGTCGCTCAGGCTCAGCGCGCCGCCGACGTACGCCGCCGCGATCTCACCGCCGCTGTGCCCGATGACGGCCGCCGGCTCCACTCCCCACGTGCGCCACAGCTCGGTCAGGGCGATCTGCACGGCGATGCTCACCGGCCAGCCGACCTCGACGTGATCCAGCCGGGAGCTCTCCGCACCGGCCGTCAACTCCTCCAGCAGCGACCAGCCGAGATGCTGTTGGATCAACCGTCCGCACTGCTCGAGCGTGGCGCGGAACACCGGCTCGCGGTGCAGCAGCGAGCGGCCCATTCCGAGCCACTGCGCCCCCTGGCCGGCGAAGACGAACACCACCCTCGGAGCCTCACCGGGCGTGGCCCGGCCGGCGGCCAGGCGCGGGCTCGCCTTGCCCTCGAGGTAGTCCCGCAGACCCTGGGCGAGCTCACCCGAGGAGCGCGCGGTCAGCGCCAGACGATGCTCGGACGACGAGGACGGCGGCGCCGGGGTGACGAGCGGTTCGCGGCCCGGGCGCTCCACCGTCTCCAACCACCCGCGAGCCTCCTCGCGCAGGGCCTCCGTGCTGCTGGCGGCGAGCGGGAAACTCGCGGCCGGCGGCGAGGGCCACTCGGCGACGACCACGTGCGCGTTCGTCCCGCCCATGCCGAAGGAGCTGATGCCGGCCACCAGCGGCCGCTCCGCCGCGGGCCAGGGCCCCTCCTGGGTTCGCACCCGAAGGTTCAGCTCCTCGAAGGGGATGTGGGGGTTGGGCGTCGTGAAGTGGAGGCTGGGGACGAGCCGCCGGTGCGAGATGCAGAGCGCCGTCTTGATCAACCCCACCATGCCCGCGGCGGCCTCGAGGTGGCCGACGTTGGTCTTGCCCGAGCCGACGAGTAACGGCGCGCCGGCCGGCCTGGCCCTGCCCAGCACCGCGCCGAGCGCACTGGCCTCGATGGGATCGCCGAGCTGGGTGCCGGTGCCGTGCAGCTCGACGTACTGGACATCGCCCGGCTCGACGCGCGCCCGGCGATACGCCGCGCGCAGCAGTGCCTCCTGCGCCACGGGGTTGGGGGCGGTCAGTCCGTTGCTGGCACCATCGTTGTTCACCACGGAGCCGCGGATGACGCAGACGATCGGATCGCCGTCGATGAGGGCACGCGACAGCCGCTTGAGCACCACCACGGCTCCACCCTCGCCGCGCACGTAGCCATTGGCACCGGCGTCGAAGGTGGCGCACCGCCCGTCCGGCGACAGCGCGCCGAACTTGACCATGGCGTGGGTGCTCTCGGGCAGGAGGTTCAGGTTCACCGCCCCAGCCAGCGCCATCGTGGCGTCACCGCGTTGCAGGGCCTCGCAGGCCAGATGGACGGAGACCAACGCCGACGAGCAGGCCGAGTCGAGCGACAGGCTGGGGCCCTGCAGGCCGAGCACGTACGACACCCGGTTGGCGAGGATGCTGCGGTGGTGCCCGGTCACCGTGTGCTGGGTGATGGCCTGCGCGCCCTGCTGGTAGAGCAGCCGGCCGTAATCGACCCAGGCGGAGCCGACGTAGACGCCGGTCTGGCTTCCCTTCAGGGTCTCGGCGACGATGCCGGCGTTCTCCAGCGCCTCCCAGGTGAGCTCCAGCATGAGGCGCTGCTGGGGGTCCATCGTGATCGCCTCGCGCGGAGAGATCCCGAAGAACAGCGGATCGAAGCGATCGACCTGCTCGAGGAACCCGCCCTTGCGCGCCCCGGTGGCACCGGGAGCACCGGGCTCGGCGTTGGCCCAGGCCGCGGCATCCCAGCGCTCGCGCGGCACCTCGGAGATGGCATTCACTCCGTCGCGGAGCAACTGCCAGAACGCCTCCAGATTCGGCGCGCCGGGAAAGCGGCAGGACATCCCGATGATGGCGATGGGCTCGTCCGGCGAGCCACGCGCCGCCTCCGCGGCCCCGCTGGTGGTGTCAGCGGTGCCGCCGGTGGGGGCGGCCTCCGCGCTGGCTCCGCCATGGAGGTGCGCCGCCAGCTCGTGCGGAGTGGGGAAGCGCCAGACGGCGACCGGGGAGATGGGCCGTTCGAGCCGCTGTGACAGCTTGCGGACGAGCGTGAGCGCCCCGAGCGAGTCGAGCCCGTAGCGGCTGAACTGCTCGTGGACATCGATCACCTGCGGATCGACCCCCAGATGCGCGCCGAGATCCTCGGCGATCCACCCGATGAGCTGGTTGAGGGCCGGCGAGGTCATGAGTTCACCGCTCGCGGCTGGGCGGAGGCAGGCACCGGCTCCTGGGTGGCGGCACGGAGGATGCGCATCCGCACCCCGTTCTTGGGTCCCACCCCGACTCCCTGACGCACCGCCTTCTCTTCCTGCGACGACTCCAGCTCGAGCTCCCAGTGGCGCAGGATCGACGAGACCACGATCTGCAGCGCCTGGTGGGCGAAGGAGGCTCCAATGCAGCGCCGCGCACCGGCTCCGTACGGCATGAACTCAAAGGGGGTGTAGCTGCGCTCGGCGAAGCGCTCGGGGCGGAACCGCAGCGGCTCCGGGAAGATGTCTTCCCGCGCGTGAAGCATCGTCGTGAACACCGCGACCCCGGTCCCCGCCGGAATGGTGCGCGAGCCGATGCGGAGCGGAACCCGGAGCTTGCGGTACAGATCCGCCACGGGCGGATAGATGCGCATGGTCTCGTTGCAGATCGCGTCGAGGTGGGAGAGCTCGGTATAGCGCTCCGGCGCGGCGTCCAGCGGCAGCGTGGCCAGCTCCTGGCGCAGCTTCGCCAGCGTCTCGGGATGGCGATGCAGCCAGTAGAACACCCAGGCGATCGTCGTCGCCGTGGCCGCGTGCCCGGCGAGGAACAGCGCCATCAGCTCGTCGTGAATGACCTCGTCGCTGGGGGCGCTGCCGTCCTCGTAGCGTGCCGTGAGCAGCAGGGAGAGCAGGTCCAGCTTGGAGCTGGACGGTTCGGCGCGGCGCCGGGCGATGAGTCCGTGGATGAGCTGGGTGAGCCGCGCGTCGGCGCGCTGCCAGGTGGCGTACGGCCCGATCCCGCCGAAGCGGTGGCGGAGCGCGGGAAAGAAGATGAGGGCGGGCGACGACGCATCGAAGAGCTCACGAATGCGCACCCGGAGCTCGTCCTGCTCGGCGGGCTCCGTCACGCCGAACATGTCGCGGATGACCACCTGGAGCATGATCCGCTGGGCGAGCTTCTGCATGACGAACGGCTTGCCGTTGGCCATCTCGCTCGCGTACTGGATCGCCGTCTCCTTCATGGTCACGGCATAGGCGCCGAGGACCTGCCTGCGGCTGAACGGCGGCATCAGGAGCTTTCGCTCCCGTGCGTGCGGCTCGCCCGTCAGCATGACGAGCGAGCGCGGCCGGAAGACCATGGCCAGCGCATCCGGGCCGTAGAGGTCGAACGTCGACATATCGGCGGTCAGGATGTCCTTGGCGGCCTGCGGGCTGTACGCCACCACGACGGGCCCCATCTGCAGCGGCATCGTGACGGTGTGTCCATCGCCGTACCTGGTGAGATCCCGGTAGAGGCTCACGGGATCGGTCGCGTAGCGAACCGAGGTCCAGAACGCGCTGGAGGGGCCCCCGGGAAGGCCTTCGCTGGAAGAGGTGGTGGACTTCATTTCAGTGGTGTCAGACATGGGATTCCCTCTCCACGTTGCGATTGCCGTCTTCGCTCGGGCCGGCGGACGAGCCTCTGGAGCGCTCCCAGAGTTCGACGAGGTGGTCAACCAGTTCGGCGAGCACGCCGCCTGCCAGGAGGAGCGCCATGGACAGCTGAACACCGAGCGCTTTCTGGACCTGATCGCGCAGCTCGAGCGCCATCAGCGAATCGAGACCCAGCTCCAGGAGCTGGGTCTGCGCGTCGAGCCGTGAGGCCTCCATTCCGAGGACCGCGGCCACCTGCGCTCTCAACAGCTCCTCGAGGTGAGTCCTCCGGACCTGGGGATCACTGGCCGCGAGCAGCGCACTCCTCGTCGACCCGAGCGCCGCGGTGGAGGCCAGCTCGGCGACCGGAGCGGCGAAGCGCGGTTGCGTGCGCACGCGCTCGAACCAGGCCGGGTCGATCCGCGCCGGCAGCGCGACGAGCTGGGACTGGCGTGTCGCGAGCGCCTCGCGCAAGCGGTGCGCCAGCTCGGTGGAGCGATCGTCGCCAGCACCCGCGGGCGCGAGTGCCAACGCGAGTGCCGGGAGCCCGGTGCGGAAGCGCGTCTCCGCGATGGCGGAGAAGGCCGCCGCGAGCGCCTCCTGGTTGCCCCCAGGAATGGCGCCGAGTGCGCTGACGAGCGTGAAGCCGTCGAGCGCGAGGTCACCGGTGGCCGCCGCGAGCTCGAGTGCCGGGAGCACCTTCGTCGCCCAATCCAGGCCGAGCGGGTGCTCGGACGCCGATGCGCCGTAGAAGACCCCTCTCCAGCGCGGAGCCTCGCGCTCGCCGGGCCGCAGGAGCCGCGCCCAGTCTTCGCGATCGAGGTTCGCCTCGCGCCGCCACTCGACCCGCGCCCCCGAGGCCTCGGCCTCCTGGATGGCCCGGGCGAGCTCGGCGGACGGCGCATCGCCGCCGGCACCGGAGCCCGGCGTGACCACGACGACGTGGGAGGCGCCCTCCTGGGCGAGCCAGCGCACCAGCCAGGCACTCATCGCCGAGCCATCGCCGCCGAGCAGGTAGGAGCCCTCGGGAGAAATCCCCGTCCAGGCGGGCAGCGGCACCGTCAACCGCGCGGTGCGGCCGTCCTCGAAGGAGAGGATCCGCGCGCCGGCCTCGTCACCGTGCGCCAGGGCGTGCCCGGCTTCGCCCAGGGCGTAAGCGCGGACGGGAAGGAGGGACAGCTCACCGCGCTCGCACATCGCGACGGCCCGCTCCAACGCGGCCCTGTAGGCGGCGGGACGATCCTCCGCGAGCTCCGCCAGATCGATGACCTGATAGGAGGCGCGGCGGCGCTGGAGGTTCTGCCAGAGGCCTTGCTCGAGCGCCTCGCCCTCGATGTCCGTGGCCTTCGAAGCGCGCGGCGCCAGTTCCAGGAAGCGCCCGCCACGAGCCAGCAGCGCGACCACTGCGCTCGCCGCGCCGGGCAGCGTGTTGCACACCACGTCCACTCCGCGCCCCGAGGTGGTGCGCAGCAACTCGTCGACGAACCCCGGGGAGTCGGAAGCGGTGACGCTGGCGACGCCGAGGCCTCGCAGGTACTCCACCTGGGACCGCGCGGCCGTGGCATGCACCTCGGCCCCAGCCCGCAGCGCGAGCTGCACGGCGGCTAGCCCGACACCGGAGGCGGCTCCATGGACGAAGACGCGCTCGCCTCGCCCGACCCTGATGGCTTCGTGCAGCGCATGCCAGGCTGCCGCAGAGGGGAGGGCGACGCCGGCCGCGTGCGACACGGTGAGTGACTCCGGCCGGCGCACAAGCCAGGCCGCTGGCGCAATGACATGAGAGGCCAGGCCACCGCGCGCGATCCCGAGAACCTCGTCGCCGATGGCGACCTGATCGACCCCCTGTCCGAGCGCCACCACCGTTCCGCAGTACCCGAGACCCGTGGCGGCGAGCGCCACGCCGGGTTCATGGGCAGCCCATCCGATGGCGCGCACCCGGAGCTCCACTTCGCCAGGGCCGGGTGCCGTTCGGGTGAGGGGGCGGAGCGACGGGCCCGCCAGCTCTCCGTTTCCTCCGGCCTCCAGGCGGCATGGCTCGCCGGCGTACGCCCGGTGGGCCATCGGCGGCTCCAGCGGCGGCTGGCACAGGCGAGCCACGTAGCGTCCCTCCGGGCGCCACGCCACCTCGTCTTCGTCCGGGCGCTCCACGAGCTCGCGGACCACGCCGTCGAGCGGAGCACCCCGGGTCCATTCGATCCGCGTGCAGCGCAGCGGCGATACGTCCCGGCCCACGGCGCCGACGGCGGCCTGGAAGACCGCCAGGGTCTGGTCCAATGGCGCCTCGTCCTGAGCGCTCGAGGCGGCTTCGACCACGACGGCAAGCGCGGGCGCGGAGGCAAGCTGCGAGGCGGAGCGCGACAGGAGCCGCAGGTCCGCGGCGACTTCGGACAGCAACTCCGCCGCCGCGGTGCCGTGCGCTCCGGTGGCGCTGCCGTCGCGTGGCAGGTAGACGATGCCGCTCCAGACGAGCGGGTCCTCGCCAGCGGCTCGAGAGAGCTCCTCCGGCCCCAGGGGTCCGTCGGCCTCCCACAGGCGCACGTCTTGCGAGCGCGAGATGAGGACGTCGCGGAGCGCCCGGCCGAGCGCGCTGGCCCTGGCGACGATCAGCCAGCGGCCGGAGCGCGGGGCCGCTGACGCCTCGGGCTCCGGCAAGGGGGCGCTTTCCCAGCGCGGGCAGAACAGCCGGGTCGCCTGTTGCCGCGCCGCCGCCTGTTGCTCGAGGCGGAGGCCCGTCACCTGGGCCAGCGGCGCGCCGGTGTCGTCCCACAGCGTCACGTCCGCGCTCCACTTCCCCTCGGAGAGGGCGCGCACGCGGACGTGGCTCCAGCCGCTGGTGGCCGGAGACGGGTGCACGCTCAGGTGCTCGATCCCTACCGGCAGCGGCGCGCCGCCACCCTTCACCGAAGAGGCCAGGACCGCGCCGACGGCCTGCAAGGCCCCGTCGAACAGGGCGGGGTGGAGGGGCAGTCCATGTGTGGCGCGGGCGGCGCGCTCGGAGACCGTCAGCCGTGCCAGCGCTTCGCCTTCACCGGCGAACAGCTCCTCGATCGGACGCAGGTTCGGCCCGTTGACGATGCCGTTGGCCTCCATCGCCTGGTACAGCTCGGCGCCGGGGACTCCGCGCGAGAGCCGGCCGCGCACGGCCTCGAGCGGCTCGGTGGCCGCGCTCGCCGCTTCCTCCACCACCACCCGGCCATCGGCGTGCACCGTCCACGCCTCGCCGGCGCGCCGGCTGGACACCCGGAACCGGCCAGGTCTGCTCGCCGGGTCGAGCCACGCCAGCTGCAACTCGCGCTCCTGCTCCGCCGAAGAGCCGAGTGCCAGCGGGGCACCGAAGACGAGCCCGCTCAGCCCCTGTGAGGAGGCCCCCCCGGCGCGGCGCGCCGCTTCGACGGCCAGCAGCGGGAAGAGCGTCGAGGGCAGGAGGGCCGCCCCGGCGACCGTGTGCTCACCGAGGAAGCCCGCGTTGTCGCCACTCCACCACCGCTGCCAGAGGGCGGTGCGGCCCGCCACGGAGGACTCGACTCCGGTGCCGAGCAGCCCGCCGGCCGCTTCCACCCGCCGCTCGCGCCGGCTCCCCGCGTCGAACCAGTAGCGCTCGCGCTGGAACGGGTAGGTCGGCAGCGGAAGCCGGCGGGGCTTCGGGTAGAGCGCCGGGAACTGGACCGGGGCTCCCCTCACGTAGAGCTCGCCCAGCGACTGCAGGAGCATCCGGCGCGCGGACTTCTCGCGGCGAAGACTGCCCACCACCGTCGCGCGGCCGCCCCGGCGGGCCAGGCTCTCCTCGAGGATCGGCAGCAGGACCGGGTGGGGGCTGAGCTCCAGGAACAGGGTGTGGCCGTCGTCGAGCAGGCGATCGATCATTGGCGCCAGCAGGACCGGATCGCGGAGGTTGCGAGCCCAGTAGGCGGCATCGAGCTCACCGCCGGCCAGCACCTGCTGGGTCACGGTGGAGTAGAGCGGCGTGGTCCCGGGACGCGGCTTCAGCCCGGTGAGCCCGGCCATGAGGGGCGCGCGCAGCGCTTCCATCTGAGGACTGTGCGAGGCGACGTCGACCTGGACCCGGCGGCAGAACACCGCCTCCGCCTCGAGCTCGCGCAGCAGCGCCTCGAGCGCCGCGGTCTCCCCGGCAATCACCGTGGAATGGGGGCCGTTGTGGGCGGCGATCGAGAGCAGTGCCGATCGCGATTGCAGGCGCGCCTGCGCCGCCTCCATTCCAAGCTCGACGACGGCCATGGACCCCTGTCCACTCACCGTGCGGAGCAGCCGGCTGCGGTGGCAGATGATGCGTGCGGCATCCTCCAGCGACAGGGCCCCGGCCACGTGCGCGGCCGCCACCTCTCCCATGCTGTGGCCGACCACCGCGTCGGGCGAGATCCCCCAGGAGCGCCACAGCGCGGCGAGCCCGACCGACATCGCGAACAGCGCCGGCTGCACGATGTCGATGCGCTCGGCCTCGGTGCGGCCATCGAGCACGTCGAGCAGCGCCCAGTCCACGTGGGGGGCGAAGGCCTCGGCGCAGCGCTCCACCGCGGCGCGAAACACCGGCTCCTGGGCCAGCAGCTCGCGCCCCATTCCGAGCCATTGCGAGCCCTGGCCGGGGAACACGAACGCGATCCGCGGGCGCGTGTCGGCATCCGCCCGGCCCCGCGCTCCCTCGGTGCGTGGCACGTCGCGCGCCATGTCCGCGAGCACCGCCGCGAGCTCCGCGGGAGTCTCGGCGACGGCCGCGAGCCGGTGCTCGTGGTGGCTGCGGCAACCCGCCGCGCTCGCCGCGAGATCCGCGAGTGGCACCGCCGGCCCGCTCTCCACCTGTCCCCCGAGGGATTGCGCCAGCGCCGACACCGCGGCGGGGCTCCGTGCCGAGAGCACCACCAGCTCGGCGCGCCGCGAAGCTGGAGCCGGCGCTGTCTCGGGGGTGCTCTCACGAACCGGTGGGGCCTCGACGATGACGTGCGCGTTGGTGCCGCTGGCTCCGAAGGCGCTCACACCGGCAACGCGCCGGGCGTTGCCCCACGGGACCATCGACGTGGGGATCTGGATGCCCAGGCGGCTCCAGTCGAGGTGGGGGTTGGGCCGCTGGAAGTGCAGGTGCGGAGGGATGCCTTCGTTCCCGAGCGCCAGGACGACCTTGATGAACCCGGCGATACCGGCGGCTGCCTCGGTGTGACCGAAGTTGGTCTTGACCGAGCCGACGTAGAGCGGGAACTCCCGCGGACGATCCTTGCCGTAGACGTCACCCAGCGCCCGCAGCTCGATGGGATCTCCCAGCGAGGTGCCGGTCCCGTGGGCCTCCACGTACGTCACGTCGTGCGGGTTCATCCGGGCATTGTCGAGCGCGGCCCGGATCACCTTCTCCTGGGCCTTCTTGCTCGGGACGGTGAGGCCATTGGTGGCGCCGTCCTGGTTGACCGCGGTTCCGCGGATGACGGCGAGCACCGGATCCCCCGCGGCGACCGCGTCGGAGAGCCGCTTGAGGACGGCCACGCCGACTCCCTCACCGCGGACGAAGCCATCCGCGGTCGCATCGAATGCGCGGCAGCGCCCCGAGGCCGACAGCACGCGGACCTTGGACATCATCACCTGCGGCATCGGCGCGAGCAGCAGGTTGGCGCCAGCGGCGATCGACACGTCGGTCTCACCGGAGCGCAGGCTGTTGCAGGCGAGGTGGATCGCCACCAGCGACGAGGAGCAGGCGGTGTCGATCGACACGGCGGGCCCCTCGAAGCCGAACACGTGAGCGGTGCGCCCGGCGATGAAGCTGGGGGCGACGCCGGTCAGGAAGTAGGCGTCGAGCGCTGCCGCACCCTTGCTGTCCTGGAGCAGCCAGCCGTAGTCGGTGGTGGCGAGGCCGACGAACACCCCGGTGCGGCTCCCGGCCTGCGAGGCGGGCGGGATTCCGGCGCGCTCGAAGGCCTCCCACACACACTCGAGGACCAGGCGGTGCTGCGGGTCCATCGAGCGCGCGTCGCGCGGCGCGATGCCGAAGAAGGGCGCGTCGAACTGGTCGATGGCGCCGAGGAACCCCCCGTGGCGCGAGTATGTCTTGGCCGGCGCCTCGGGATCCGGGTCGAACCAGGTGGCGTTGTCCCAGCGGCTGGGCGGCACTTCGCTCACCGCGTCCCGGCCCGCCGCCAGGTTCTGCCAGTAGCGCTCCGGAGTCGTGGCGTCCCCGGGGAACCGGCACGCCACGCCGACCACCGCGATCGGCGCGTCTCGGAATTGCTCGGCCTGGGCGAGCCGCTGCTCCAGTCCTTCGATCTTGGACAGCGCCTGACGGAGCAACGCCTTGCGGGCTTCGACGTTATCGGGGGTCGACATGATCGGTTTTCCAGGAACTCAGTTGCCACCCAGCTTGCGCATCAGCAGATCCGCCAGCTCGTCTTCGGAGAGATCGTCGTCTTCGGAACCGGCGCTGTCGCTGGCCGCTGTTTCGGGCGGCAGCGCGAGGACATCGTTGGCGAGGTGCTCGGTCAGCTCCGCCGGGGTGGGGTGCTCGAAGATCAGCACGGTGGCCAGGCGCACGCCCAGGGCGCGCCCCAGCCGCGTCATGAGCTTCAGCGCCATCACCGAGTCCATACCGAGCTCGGTGAAGGTGAGGCGGCTCGCCAGGGGCTGCTCCGGGGACAGCCCGAGCACCTCGCGGGCCTCGCCAGCGACCAGGTCGTGGAGCAGCTTCCTGGCCGCCTCGGGAGGCTGGCCCTTCAAGCGATCGCTCCACGTGCTCTCGGTGGTGGCCGCGCGCTCGGCCTGGCCGAGCTTGCCGAGCAACCGCTCGTCGGCGCGCTGCGCGTAGACGTTGCGGAACAGCGGCCAGTCGATCGACGCGACCAGCTGTCCCGGCGCCGCGGTGGCCCCGGCGGTCACCGAGGAGAGCGCGGCGTCGGCCAGCGTCTTCGTGTCCACCGCCGAGATGCCGACGCCATCGAGCGACGGTTCTTCGGCGCCCGGCCAGCTCGCCAGCAGGATGGCGCGTGCCGGACGGGCCTCGCGCCGCCAGCGCGCCGCCAGCGCGACGGAGACCTCGGTGGCCACCGCCGTTGCCGTCTGCCCGGCGCCGCCGAGCAGCACCGCCGCCGGGCCGAACAGCATCACGAAGTCGAGTGCGAGCCCGTGAGTGGCCTGGAGCAGGCGCCAGCTCTCGTCGGCCAGCGCCATCACCGCCGAGCGCAGCGCGTCCTCCGAAGGGAGCGCCGTGCGGGCAGTCGGCGCGGCGGCGGGGGCAACCGCGTGGATGACTCCCGCCAGGGGCCGTGGCAGCGCCGCCAGCATGGAGGCGACGGTCTCGGCGTCGGACAGCGATACCTCGGCGAGCACCACCGTGGCTCCCTCCGCCTCGAGGGCCCGCGCCGTCTCACCGCCGCGCTCCCGGTCGGCGGCATCCCGCCAGCCGGTGACCAGGAGGTGCTGGGCGCCGCGGGACACCAGCTCGCGTGCCATGGCCCCGCCCAGGCCGGAGAGCCCGCCCGTGAGCCAGTACGTCCGGTCGCCATGGATGGAGACCGGGGAGCTGCTCGCGGGCCCGGTCGAGCGCGCGAGCCGAGCCACCCGCGCCTGACCGCCGCGCAGCGCCAGCTGCTGCTCGCCGTGCGACGCGGTGAGCCAGCGGCAGAGCTCCGCCGCCTCGTTCGCCGCGCCGGCCTTGGTGGCCGAGGGGTCCAGATCGATGAGGGCGCTGCGCAGCGCCGGGAACTCCGTGGCCAGTGCCCGCCCCAGCCCCCAGATGGCTGCCTGGGACAGGTTCGGCGCTTCGCCCTCGATGCTCTGTCCGCCCCGGGTGACGAGCCACAGCGGGGGAGAGCCGTACCGCTCGAGCGCGGTCAGGGCCCGGGTGATGGTGCCGGCCAGCACCGCCGATGCGGCGATCGCCCCGTCGTCGGGGACGGCCGCGGCGTCGAGGCCGCCGAGGTGGATGCCACCGTGGAACGGGCGGCCATCCGCCAGTGCGCCGAGTGCGGCCCCGTCCAGCGCGGACTCCTCCGCGCGCACCACCGCGCACGAATGGCCACGCTCCTCGAGCGCGGCGGCGAGCAGCTCGGCCATGCCACCCCGATCCGCGAAGAGCAGATAGCGGCGTCCCCGCTCGCTCGTGCCCGGCGCCTCGAGCGGCTGCCAGGTGAGCTCGGTCAGCAGCTCGGCCCATGGCGCGCTGGTGCCCGCGGTGGGGGAGGGCGCCGGGAGCGGTGCCGCGGCGCTCTTCACATCGGAGCGGTGCCGCAGCAGCAGCGGCGTCGTCTTGACCGTCTCGAGCCAGTAGCGCTGCCGCTGGAACGGATACGTGGGCAGCGGCACCGCGGCGCTATCGGGATACAGCCGGCGGAAGTCGACCGGATAGCCGCGCGCGTACAGCTCGGCGAGGGAGCGCAGCATGGACGCTCGCTCCGGCTTGTCGCGCTCGAGGCTGCCCACCACCCAGGCCGGGTGGCCATTGTCCTCCGCGGTGTGCTCGATCGCGGTGGCCAGCACGGGGTGGGCGCTCAGCTCCACGAACAGCGTGTGCTCCGAGCCCAGGAGCCCCGTGATGGTCTCGGCGAACCGCACCGGCTGGCGCAGGTTGCGCATCCAGTACTCCGGCCCGAGCTCGGCACCGTCACCGAGCGACGCGGTGACCGAGGACCAGAAGGGGATGGTTCCGGCGACTGGACGGAGGCCTTGCAGACACTCGACGAGCGGGCGGGCGAGCGGATCGACCTGCGGTCCGTGCGAGGCGACGTCGACCTTGATGAGCCTAGCGAAGACGTGCTCCGCCTTCAGCCCGGTGAGCAGTTGCTCGACGGCGGCGGCCTCGCCGGTGACGACCGACGAGCGCGTGCTGTTCGAGGCCGCCACGCACAGGGCTCCGCCATGGGCAGCCAGACGCGGCTCGAGCTGCTGGGCGCCGAGCTCGACCATGGCCATGGCGCCGCGCCCGGCGACCTCGAGCATCAACCGGCTGCGCCGGCAGATGATGCGCGCGGCATCCTCGAGGCTCAGGGCACCCGCGAGGTGGGCGGCGGCGACCTCGCCCATGCTGTGTCCCACCACCGCGTCCGGCTCGATGCCCCAGGCGCGCCACAGCGTGCCGAGGGCGACGGAGATCGCGAACAGGAGTGGCTGGATGACGTCGATGCCCGTAGGCGGCTCGGGCGCGTGGAGGCGCTCGACGAGGCTCCACTGCACGTGCGGCTGCATCGCGCGCTCGCACGCGTCGATGGCGTCCCGGAAGACCTGCTCGCTGGCATAGAGCTCGCGCCCCATGCCCAGCCACTGCGAACCCTGGCCCGGGCACACGAAGACGACGCGGGGCCGCTTGCCGGCCTCGCAGGCGCCGGTGACCACGCGACCGCCCGTCTGGCCGCGGATGAAGGCGGCGAGCCCCGCGCGCACCTCGGCGATGTCGTTGGCGATGAGCCCCAGCCGCACCTCGTGGTGGGCGCGGCGCGCGCCCGCAGTGCCGGCGAGGTCGTACAGAGCTGGCACGGTGGCCGAGTCCTCGGCGAGGTGCTTCTGGTACGCCGTCGCCAGCGCCAGCAGGGCCGCATCCGATTGTGCCGACAGCGCCACCAGCTCGGTGCGAGGCGATGCCGACGGCTCGCTCGTCATGGCGGGCGAGGCCTCCTCGATGAGCAGGTGGGCGTTGATGCCGCTCATCCCGAAGCCGCTGACCGCGGCGATGCGGCGGCCGCCGATCGGCTGCCAGGGCGTCAGCGTGGTGGGGATGCGCGCCGGGACCGCGTCCAGATCGATCTCGGGACTGAGGTTCTTCAGGTTCAGGTGCGGGGGGATCTGCCGCGCCTGGAGCGCCAGCGCGACCTTCATCACCCCGGCCACACCCGCCGCTGCCTCGGCGTGACCGATGTTCGTCTTGATGGAGCCGATGTGCAGCGGCTCGCTGGCGCTGCGCCCGCTCGAGTACACCGCGGCGGCGGCACGGTATTCGATCGGATCGCCGAGCGGCGTGCCCGTGCCGTGCGCTTCGAGGTAGCTCACCTGTTGGGGCAGCGTCTGGCTGCGCGCCAGCGCCTCGCGCAGCAAGGCCTGCTGCGCGCGCGCGTTGGGCTGGCTGAAACCACCGCTCCGGCCACCGTGATTGACGGCGGAGCCGCGGATCACCGCCACCACCCGATCGCGGTCCCGCTGAGCATCCGACAGGCGCTTGAGCACCAGCACGCCGCAGCCCTCGGAGCGCACGTAGCCATCGGCCGCGGCGTCGAACGTCTTGCAGTGGCCGTCCAGCGCCAGGCCGCCCAGCTTGGACATGAGGATCGTGAGCCCGGGCGACAGGATCAGGCTGACGCCGCCGGCCAGCGCCAGATTGGACTCGCGCTTGCGCAGGCTCTCGACCGCCGAGTGGATGGCCACCAGCGACGAGGAGCACGCGGTGTCGAGCGCCACCGAGGGGCCGTGGAGGCCCAGCACGAACGACAGCCGGCCCACCGCGTTGCTGATGCCGTTGCCGGTCGCCAGGTGCCCCTCGAGCTCCGCCAGCTCGGCGAGGCTCGCGTAGTCGTTGTTCATGAAGCCGATGAAGACACCGGTGTTGGTGCCCATCAGCCGCTGTGGATCCTGCCCGGCGTTCTCGAGCGCCTGCCAGGCGACCTCGAGCAGGAGCCGGTGCTGCGGATCCATGCACCGCGCCTCGCGCGGGGAGATCCGGAAGAGGCCGGCATCGAAGCCGGCGACATCGTCGATGAAGCCGCCATGACGGATCGTCGTCTTGTCAGGCGCGTCGGGATCCGGATCGTACCAGGCCTCGCGATCCCAACGGTCCGCAGGGATCTCCGTGATGGCGTCCACGCCCCCACTGAGTAGCTCCCACAGCTCGGCCGGCGAGCCGACCCCGCCGGGGAAGCGGCACCCCATGCCCACGATGGCGATCGGCTCGGCGGCGAGCACCGGCAGCTCGGGCGTGCGGGCACGGACCGTCTCCGCCAGGGTGGCCAGCGTCGAGGGCGGGAGCGAGGTCAGGGCCAGGCGGCCTTCGCGGAGCCCGTTCAGCGCGGTCTCGACGCCGTCCGCGGTGGGCGAGACATCGCCGCTGCTGACGGCGGGCGCGGCCGGTACCTCGGCGGCGGCGGCATTATCGGCCTCGACCAGCGCGAGCAGCGCGTCGGCGAGCGCGTCGAGGGTGGGGTGCTCGAAGGCCAGCGAGGCGGGCAGGGTGCGGCCGAACGCGTTCTGCAGCGCGGTGCGGAACTGGACGGCGCTCAGCGAGTCGAGCCCCAGCTCGAACAGACTCTGGGTGGGATCGATGCGCACGTGCGTGGCCCGTCCGAGCAACTGGCGGGTCTCGTGAGCGATGCGCTCGAGCACCATGTTCCGGCGCCGCTGCGGGGGCGCGGCGAGCAGCTCGGCAACGAAGGCCTTGGCTCGCGACGGGGCCGCGAGGGTGGAGGCCTCGGGGGCCCGTGCCGTCCAACGCTCGAGGAGCGCGCGAGACCGCTCGGGCACCCTGGCCGCCACCGCGGACAGGTCGGCGGCGGTCACCACGAGGTGGGCACCGCCCAGCGCGACACACTCGCCGAGCGCCTCGATGGCCAGGTGGGTCGGCAGCGGCGCCACCCCGCGGGCGGCGAGCGCCTCCTGGTGCTCGGCCGCGAACCCGACGTTCCAGGGGCCCCAGGCGATGCTCAGCGCCGGAACTCCGCGGCCGCGCAGCTCGTGGGCGAGCGCGTCCAGCCCGGCGTTGGCGGCCGCGTAGCCCGCCTGTCCGGGGGAGCCGAGGACGCCCGCCAGCGACGAGAACAACACGAAGAAGTCGAGCGGCGCTCCCTCGGTGAGCCGGAGCAGGTTCTCCCCGCCCAGCAGCTTGGGGGCCATCACGTCGCGCAGGTGGCGCTCGGTGTGGCGGAGCAGCGCCGCGTCGTCGAGCACTCCGGCGGCGTGTACGACTCCGCGCAACGGCGGGAGCTCCGCGTGGAGGGCGGCCCAACGCGCCGCGAGGGTGGCACCATCGGTCACGTCGGCGCCGAGCACCCGGACGGTGACGCCGCGCTGCGCGTACTCGGCCAGCCGGCGCTGCTGCTCCGCCGAGGGCGCCGAGCGTCCGAGCAGGACCAGATGACGCGCACCGCGCTCCACCCAGGCCTCGACGAGTGGCCAGCCGATGCCGCCCAGGCCACCACTGATGAGATAGGTGGCGTCGTCGCGCAGGCGCAGCGGCGCCGTGTCGCGCCGCCGCAGGCGCTCCAGCCTGGCGGTGTAGACGGCGCCGGAGCGCACCGCGAGCTGATCCTCCGTGCCGGCGAACACCTCCAGCAGGCGGGCGGCGCCATCGGCACCCTCGCGCGGATCCAGATCGACGAGGCCGCCCCACGACTCGGGCAGCTCGAGGGCGGCGCAGCGCGCCATTCCCCACAGGCTGGCCTGGGCGATGGACACCGGGCGCTGCTCGCCTTCAACGGCCTGGGCCCCGGTGGTGATCCACCAGATGCGCGGGGCACGCCGCCACGGCAGGCGGCTGGACGTCTGCAGAAGGTCCAGAGCTCGCGCGGTCACCTCCTCGGGCTTCCCGCCGTCG
Organism: Archangium gephyra; assembly: GCF_042230915.1. GTDB lineage: Bacteria > Myxococcota > Myxococcia > Myxococcales > Myxococcaceae > Archangium > Archangium gephyra_B. The sequence goes on from NZ_CP102578.1 coordinate 4,757,926, forward strand.
ACGGCCGAGAACGACACCACGTGGGTGACGTCGAGGGGCTGGCCGCTCTCCAACTCCCGCGCTCCGGCGAAGCGCGCGACAGCGATGCCGCGTGCCTCGAGCTCGCGGGCGAAGCGCTCGCCGTAACCGTGGCGGTCGAGCACGACGGCGAACGACCGATCCGCCGCCACGCTCGCGCCCGGTGCCAGCTCGAGACGGCGCCAGTTCAGCTCGTACAGCCACTGCCGCCACGCTGGCGGCTGCAGCAGTGCGGCCTGCGACACCTTCTTGAGGCTCACCCCGGAGAGCGTCGCGAGCAGCGTGCCCGAAGCGTCGAGCAGCCGCACATCACCGCGGAGCATCGAGCCATCGCCGACCAGCACCGCCGAGGCGTGTGCCCAGACCTCCGTGCCCGGCGGCGCCGCGGCCGGGTGAAGCTCGACGCGGTCGATGCCGATGGGCATCCAGGCTTCACGGGCCTCGCTGGCGAAGGCCGCGATCCCCAGCATCTGGAAGCAGCTGTCGAGGACCGTGATGGGCACCTGCCACCGCCCGTCCCGCCCCGCCGGCTCGTTGAGCGCCAACCGCGCCAGCACCTCGGACGCACCGATCCACAGCTCCGCGATGCGGCGGAAGCGTGGGCCCAGGCTCATGGTGGGTGCGTTCTCGGCGCCAGCGTCCGTCCATACGCTCGCCAGCACCTCCTGGGGAACCACCGCCCGCTGGCAGCGGCCGCGCAACTCCCGCAGCTCGACCGCCCCTGGGGTGGCAGTCCGCGGGCTCGCCACGGCGCTGGCGTGCAGCTTCCACTCGGCCGCTGCTTCCCCGCTCTCGCCACCGCTGAAGAACGAGAGCCGCGCCGCGCGCTCGCCCGGTGCCACCACCACGGCCACCGGCGCGCCTTCCGCCTTGCCTCCCTCCGGGATCGCCAGCGCGCGCGTGAACGCGACGTCCTCGATTGCCGCACCGCCCGAGACTTCGTGGGCCGCGGCGAGGAACGACGCGACGTAGAGCGCCGCCGGGACCACCACCTGTCCATAGACGCGGTGCTCGGCGAGCTCCTCGGGATGCGCCGGGCTGAGCCGCTGGGTGAAGTGGATCTCACTGCCGGGCAGCCGCAGCCGCTCGCCGAGCAGCGGGTGGGCCGCGCTCGTGCTCATGCTCACGGGCGGCAGGGCAGGGGATGACGCCAGCGGGAACCAGTAGCGCTCGCGCTCGAACGGATAGGTGGGCAGCGGCACGCGCCGGCGAGCAAACGACGCATCGAAGGCGCTCCAGTCGAACTTCGCGCCCTGCTCGTAGAGCGTCGCGACCGCACGAGCCAGCACGGCGTCGTCGTCCCGGCCGTGGTGCAGTGACGGCGCGGTGACCTGCGGCTCATCCAGGCCGCGCGACACCGCACCGAGCAGGACCGGGTTCGGTCCGATCTCGACCCAGACATCGCACCCGAGCTCGCGCGCTCGTTTCACGCCCTCCGCGAACCGCACCGGCGCGCACAGCTGCTGGCTCCAGTAGGCGGCCGCGTCGAAGTCTTCACCGGCCCGGTCGGCGGTGACGTTGGTGATCCAGATCGCACGGGGGGCGCGGAACGAGACCCGCGCGAGCTGCTCGGAGAACGGCGCGACCATCGGCGCCATCAGCGGCGAATGGAACGCGCACGAGGTCTTGAGCGGCTTGACCTTGGCGCCCTGGCGGCTCAGCTCCTCGGTTGCCGCCCGGACCAGCTCGGCCGGGCCGGAGATGCTCAGGTTCTTCGGTCCGTTGTAGGCGGCGATGGCCAGGTTGCCGCCCAGCTTGGAGACCACGGCCTCGATCAGCGAGGGCTCCGCTTCGACCGCCGCCATCGCGCCGCCCGGGGCAAGGGCGTGGCAGGCGCGGGCACGGGCCGCCACCAGGCGGCAGGCGTCCTCGACGGAGAGGACCCCGGCGGCGGTGGCCGCCGCATACTCGCCCAGACTGTGGCCGAGCACGATGTCGGGCTCCACGCCCCACGAGCGCCACAGCTCCAGCAGGGCGTACTCGAGGGAGAACAGCGCGGGCTGGCTGTACAGCGTCTGATCCAGCTCGGCCGAATCCTCACGCCACATCACCTCGAGCAGCGGGCGCGGCAGTTCGGCGTTGAAGAGCTGCGCGCAGCGATCCAGGGCGGCGCGGAACACCGGCTCGGAGCGATACAGCTTGTGCCCCATGCCGGCGTACTGCGACCCCTGCCCGGTGAACAGGAACGCGATCTTGGGGCGGCGGGAGGCCGCGCTGCTGGCGTTGGCCGTGTCGGCCCCCTTGATCGCCAGCCACTCGTCGAGCTGGCCCTGGAGTTGCTCGACGGAGGAGGCGGCGAACCCCGCCCGGTATGCGAAGTGCGAGCGCCCCACCCGCGAGGTGAAGCACAGATCGCTCAGCGAGGGAGCGCCAGCGGTCCGCAGGTGCTTCGCGACGTTGGACACCACGTGACCGAGCGCCCGAGGCGAACGGGCCGACAGCGTCAGGACGTGATGGGTGCGATCGCCGGAGCCCGGCGCAGTCGCCGGAGCCGATACGGGCTGCACGGCTGGAGCCGCCGCATCGCGCGGTGGCTCCTCGAGGATGACCGCCGCGTTGGTGCCGCTGATCCCGAACGAGCTGACCTCGGCGAACCGCGGCTTGCCACCGGCGCGCCACGGCTGCCGGCCATCGGACATGACGAACGGCGTGCCCGCGAGCGAGATGCGGGGATTGAGCGTCCGGAAGTGCAGGTTGGGCGGGATCGCCTGCTGCTTGAACGTCAGGATGGCCTTGATCAGCCCGGCCATGCCCGCCGCCGCCTCGAGGTGGCCGATGTTGGTCTTGACCGCGCCGAGCACGCACGCCGAGCCGTCGGCGCGAGGTGCCCCCAGCACCGCGGTGAGCGCCTCGAGCTCGATCGGATCCCCGAGCGGCGTGCCGGTGCCGTGCGTCTCGACATAGCCGATCTGCTCCGGCTCCACCCGGGCGTTGCGCAGCGCCTGACGCAGGAGCGCCTGTTGCGCGAGCATGTTCGGCGCGGTCAACCCGGCGGAGCGGCCGTCCTGGTTGATGGCGGAGCCGCGCACCAGCGCCCAGACATGATCGCCGTCGCGCTGGGCATCCGACAGGCGCTTGAGCACGACGATCCCGCAGCCTTCGCCGCGCACGTAGCCATTGGCGCGCGCGTCGAACGTCTTGCACCGGCCATCGGGGGACAGCGCCTTGAGCTGGCCCAGCACATAGCTGCTCTCGGGAGAGAGGATGAGGTTCACGCCACCGGCGAGCGCCAGCTCGCTCTCCCCGTTGCGCAGGCTCACGCACGCCTGATGCAGCGCGACCAGCGACGAGGAGCAGGCCGTGTCGATGGCCATGCACGGCCCCTGCAGGCCGAGGATGTAGGCGAGGCGCCCGGCGGCGACGCTGGCCAGGCTTCCCGTGAAGGACTGAGCGTCGACCTCGGACGGGTTCCACCGGAGGATCCGCCGCAGATAGTCCGGAGCGCCGATCCCGATGAAGACGCCGGTGCGGGTGCCGGACAGGCCGCCGGGATTGTGGCCGGCGAGCTCCAGCGCCTCCCAGGTCACCTCGAGGAGCAGGCGCTGCTGTGGATCGAGGCGCTCGGCCTCGCGAGCCGAGATGCCGAAGAACTCCGCGTCGAACCGCTCGACGTCGTCGAGCAGCGCCGCCGAGGACACGCTCTGCGGGAACGCCGGATCGGCGGGCACGCGCCCGGCGGGGATCTCCCGCACCGCGTCGACACCCCGTTCGAGCAGGTTCCAGTAGGCCTCGAGATCATTGGCCCCACCGGGGAAGCGGCAGGCCATTCCCACCACCGCGATCGGCTCGGTGCGTTGGCGCTCGTTGGCCTCGAGCTGCTCCCTGGCCCGTTTGAGCGCGACCATCGCGCGCTCGAGCTGGGTCGACGACTCCGGCGGCTTCCGACTTGTTTCCGACAAGGCCCGGGCTCCTTACTGCAGCAGGCGCTCGAGCTCCTCGAGCTCCTGCTCGAGTTGCTCGGCTTTCTGTTCGTCCGACAATTGGCGCAGGTCCATCAGGGCGCGCTGCTCGGTCTCCTCGCGCGCACCACTCGGACCGCGCTCCTCTACCACGGGCGGAGCGCTGACGATCAACCTGCTGAGCAGGTAGTCGCGGAGCGAGCGCGGATCGGGATAGGCCCAGAGCAGTGCCGCCGACAGGGTGAGGCCCAGCGCCCCCTCGAGACGGTTGCGCAGCTCGAGCCCCTTGAGCGAATCGATGCCCAGCGACTTGAAGGGACGCTCCTGCTCGAGGCCGTCGAGGTCCGTGCGGAGGAGCTGCTCCAGTTGCTGGCGAATCAGCTGCTCGAGCAACGCGGCGCGCTCGGCCGCGTTCGCCTTGGCGAAGCGGGCGAGCAGCACACGATCTCCGCTCTGGAGCCGCTCGTCGCCGCCAGCCAGCAGCGGCAGGAAGCGGGTCCCGGTGGCCAGGTGCGGGTGGTATTCGATCAACTGGCGGGCGTTGAAGCGGATCACGCCCGCGCTGCCGGTCCCAGCCGCGAGGAGTGCACTCAGTGCCTGCCGGGCCTCGTGGGGCGCCAGGCTCCAGACGCCTCCGGCGGCGAGGGTCTCTCCCCCTTCAGCGGTGGAGATCGGCCCCCATTGCACACTCGTGGCCACCAGCCCGCGGCCTCGCCGATGACGGGCCAGCCCATCCAGGAAGGCGTTGGCGGCGGCATCCCAGGCCCGGCCCGGTGCCCCGAGGAGCGCCGAGGCCGACGAGCACAGCACGAAGAAGTCCAGCGGCGCGCGCTCGGTGGCCTGGTGCACGTTCCACGCGCCGGCCACCTTCGGGGTCATCATCGCCGCACCGGTGTCGTGGACCACCGCGGCTGCATGCAGCACACCCCGCAGGGGCCCCATGGCCTCGGCCGCGGCCACCGCGGCGGCCACGTCCGTTGTCCGGCTCACGTCACCCAGGCACGCCTTCAGCTCGAGGCCTCGCGCACGCAGCGCCTCCAGGCGCGCGGCCTCCGAGGCGGGCACTCCCGCCAGTCCGCGGCGGCTCAGCCACACGACGTGCCGCGCTCCCTGCTCGGCGAGCCACTCCGTCAGCGACAACCCCACCACGCCCGAGCCGCCGGTCACCAGGTAGCTGGCCCGCTCGTCGATCACCGGTGCCGCCGACTGCTCCACCTCGACCTCGGCCCCCTCGACCTTCACCACCAGCTTGCCGGTGTGCTGGCCCGAGGCCATCTGGCGGAACGCCTCGAGCGTGTCCGCCGAGTCGAACAGCGCGGTGGGCAGTGGGCGGAGCACGCCGGTGGCGAACGCCTCCATCACCTCGGCGAACAGTGCCGCGAAGCGCTGCTTGCGCTCCAGGGCCAGCCCCAGCAGGTCCACCGCCTGATACGAGAGCCGCTTGCGGAACGGCAACAGGCTCAGCGCGCGCTTCTGGTCGTAGATGTCCGTCTTGCCGATCTCGAAGAAGCGGCCGTCGCTCGCCATGGCGGCGAGGCTCGCCTCGATCGCCTCGCCCGACAGGGAGTTGAGCACCATGTCCACGCCCTCGCCGCCGGTGGCCTCGAGCACCTGGGCGGAGAAGGCCTGGGTTCGCGAGTCCAGCACCGTGGCGATGCCCATCCGCCGCAGCATCGCCCGCTTCTCCTCCGTGCCCGCGGTCGCGTAGATCTCCGCACCGCGCCACTGGGCGATCTGCACTGCGGCGAGCCCGACGCCCGACGCCGCGGAGTGGATGAGGATGCGCTCCTTCGGCTGCAAGCGGCCGAGCGTGATCATCGCGTACCAGGCGGTGAGGAACACGATCGGAACCCCGCCGGCCAGGATCGCGTCCAGAGCCTCGGGCCGCCGCTGCACGTAGGCGGCGTCCGTCGTGAGGTGGGAGCCGAAGCACCCCCGGCCCACCGCCACCACCGGGTCGCCCACCGAGAAGCCCTCGACGCCGGGACCGACCGCTTCGATGACTCCCGAGCACTCTCCGCCCAGGACAACGGGCTCGAGTCCGCCGGTATTGGCGCCCGGGTAGATGCCCACCGCGGTCATCACATCCATGAAGTTCAGACCCGCCGAGGCCACCTTCACGCGCACCTGCCCGGGACCGGGCGGCAGCACCCGCGCCACGCGGAACTTCATCTGATCGAGGATGCCCGCGCGATCCATCTCGAGGCGGAACGGCCGGCCCCGTGCCGGCTCGCGGCTCGTCTGGCCCGGCGCGCGCTCGGTGCGCTCCAGGCGCCCGGCGTACCAGGACGTGCCTCGCAGCCCCAGCTCCTCGTCCGCGGCGTCACGCAAGAGCTCCGCGACCAGCAGATCCAGCTCGGCCTTCGCCTCGAGATCCACGCGCGTGCAGCGCAGCTCCGGGTGCTCCAGCCCGATCGTCCGCCCCACGCCCCACAGCGCGGCGCCGCTCAGCGATGCAGCCGGCGTCCCGCCTCCCGCCTCGTCTGGAAGGACCCGCTGCGACGACTCGGTGAGCAGCCAGAGCCGCGGCGCGGCCCGCCGCCACCGCCGCTGCGCCGCGCGCTGGGCGAGCCGCAGGACATTCCCGCACTCCCGCTCCACCTGCGCCTGCAGCTCCGCCCCGCCGGACCCGTCCGGCAACGCGTGCCCGGTGCTTCCGCACACCACGATGCCGCGCGCGTCCTCCTCGCCGAAGGCCCGGGTCAACGCGGCCTCGATGGCGGCGTCACCGTCGGCCCACTGCCACGAGGCCACATCCTGACCGGCGGCGCGGAGCAGGGCCGACAGCCGCGTGCTGCTTTGCTCGTCGGCGCTCACGATCAACCACTTGCCGCCCGCCTGCGAGAGCTCGCCCCGCGCCTCCTGGCCCGGCGTCCGCGGCTCCCACCGCTGGACGAGCAGGGGTGAGGCTCCTCGCTCCTTGGCCTCGCGCTCCTTCGCTCCCTGCTCCGCGGCTCCAGCACCGTCCGGTCGCGCCGCCGAGGTAGCCACCGGCTTGACGTCGGTGCGATCGAGCCAGTGCCGCTCGAGCTCCCAGGCGTAGGTCGGCAGGCGCACCAGGCGCCCCTTCGCTTCGGGGCCCTCGGCCCAGGTCACGGAGCCACCGGCGACGAACACCTCCGCCAGCGCCTCGAGCAGGGCCTGCCGCCCCGTCACGTCCGGGCGCACGCTGGAGGCGGCGCGGACCCGGCCATGGCCGTTGCCGCCCGGTGCGGTCAGCTCGGCGATGACGGCCGACGCCGCCGGGGAGGCGTTCACCTGTACCACCACGCCAGGCTGGCCGCCCAGGGCCTGCCGCAGCGCTTCGCCGAGCCGCGCCGGCTCCCGCGACTGGCGCGCCCAGTGCGCCGCGCCCAGCGTCTCTCCCGCCTCCCGCTGCCCGGTGACGGTCGAGAAGAAGGAGATCTGCCCAACCCGCGGATCCAGCGCCCGCGGCGCCTCGCCGCGCCGCCAGACCAACTCGGCCGCGGCTTCGAGGCTCAAGATGCCGGCCACGTGCGCCGCGGCCACCTCGCCAACGCCATCTCCCAACACGCGATCCGGAACCACGCCGCAGGCCCGCCACTCCGCCGTCACGGCCACCTGGAGCGCGAACAGCGCCAGCTCGACGTGCTTCGGCGACGGGGCCACGGGCGCTCGCAACTGCTCGAGCAGCGAGACGTTGGCGCCCAGCGCCGAGAACGCCTCCTGGCATTGCCGCAGGGCGCTGTGAAACGCCTCCGAGCGCTCGTCCAGCTCGCGTCCCAGCGCGCGCCAGGCTCCCGCGTCACCCGAATACAGGAACACGGCCGCCGCCCCGCTGGGAGCGGCGCGTCCGGCGCGCAGGTGGGGCACCTCGGAGCCCTCGAGCCATCGCCGGAGGCTCGAGGCCAGCTCGCCCGAGGTCCTGCCCACCACCGCCAACCGATGGGGGTGATGGCTGCGCCGCATCGTCGTCGTGTAGGCGACGTCCCGGATGGCCGGAGCGGGCTCCGTCTCCAGGCGCTCCGCGTAACGCGCCGCGAGACGCTTCAGGCTCGCCTCTCCGCGTGCCGTCACCACCATGATGTGGGGCTGGCCATCGGCGGCGGGCTCCGCCTCGACAGGGGCGGGCGCGGGCGCCTCCTCCAGCACCACGTGCGCATTCGTGCCACTGAGGCCGAACGCGCTCACTCCCGCTCGCCGGGGCTGGGCTCCTCGAGGCCAGGCTCGGCCCGCACTGGAGATGGACAGCGCCGTCCCTTGCAGCTCGATTCGCGGGTTCAGCGTCTCGAGGTGCAGATTCGGCGGAAGGCGCTCGTGCTCGAAGGCGAGCACCGTCTTGATGATTCCGGCGACGCCCGACGCCGCCTCCAGATGGCCGATGTTGGTCTTCACCGAGCCGACCACGCAGCTCGAGCCATCGGCGCGGGGTGCGCCGACCACCGCCTTCAAGGCCTCGATCTCGATCGGATCACCGAGGGAGGTGCCGATGCCGTGCGCCTCGATGTAGCCGATGTCCTGGGGTTGCACCTGCGCCGCCGCCAGGGCCTGCTGCAGCAGCGCTCGCTGTGCCAGGACGTTGGGCGCCGTCAGCCCGCTCGATCTCCCGTTGTGATTGACCGCCGTGCCGCGGACCAGCGCTCGAATCGAATCCCCATCGCGCAGCGCATCCGACAGGCGCTTGAGCACGAGCGCGCCGCAGCCCTCGCCGCGGACGAAGCCATTGGCACCGGCATCGAACGTGCGGCAGCGTCCCTCGGGGGAGAGCGCCTGCATGTTCACGTACAGGTGCATCGTCCAGGGCGACAGCATCAGATTGACGCCGCCGGCCACCGCCAGATCGCACTCGCGCGCACGCAGGCTGTGACACGCCAGGTGGAGCGCCACCAGTGAAGACGAGCAGGCGGCGTCGGTGGAGAGTGACGGTCCCTCGAAGCCGAGCAGGTGGGAGAGGCGCCCACTGCCGAAACACGCACCGATGCCCGTGGACGTATAGATGTCGAGCTTCTCGAGCGGGCTCTCCATCGAGAGATGCTGGTAGTCCAGCGTCATCATCCCGACGAACACACCCGTTCGCGAGCCGCGAACCGACTCGAGCGGAACGCCCGCGTCCTCAAGCGCCTCCACGGAGACCTGGAGGAACAGCCGCTGCTGAGGATCGATCGCGGCCGCCTCGCGCGGCGAGACGCCGAAGAAGCCGGCGTCGAACCCCGTGACGTCCTCGTCACCGAGCAGCGCCGCCCAGCGTGCCTTCCTCAGCGACTCATCGAGCCGCCAGCGTGACTCGGGGATCTCCGAGACCGCATCGGCTCCGGAATCGATCGTGCGCCAGAACGCGTCCGGTGATCCGCCACGGGGGAGGCGGCATCCAAGACCCACGATGGCGATCGGCTCGTCGCGGCGTTGCTCGAGCGCCACGATTTTCGCTTCCGCCTGTTCGAGCGCGCGAAGAACCCGATTCACTGTAGACAAGGACGACCCCCCACGGGTAGTTGCAACAGGATGGATTTTGGGGGAGGACGAGTAGCATGTCCTGAACACTTCGGCAACGCGCCACCGATGCAAATCAGGGATAATCCGGAAGGCCCCCATGCCTTGTCAGGCGTGGATATGCTGTGTTAGTCACTCGGGGCCGATCGACACGTCGAGTCGTTCTTCCGGCTGCGTGCTCCGGTGCGCTCCCGTGAGTGTCATTGCCCTCTTCTCGAAAGCTGTCCGGCGCTCCTTCGTCGCACCGGCGGCCCTCACCCTTCCGGCGGTAGCGAGATGACAGCCTCTTCGTCAGACGGATCGCAGCAACAGCGCGAGCTCCTCGAGCGCGCCACCGTCACCATCAAGAAGCTCCGGTCCGAGAACGCCCAGCTGCGCGCGGCCCAGAAGGAGCCGATCGCGATCATCGGCATGGCCTGCCGCTTCCCCGGCGGCGCGAATGATCCGGAGTCGTATTGGCGCCTGCTCGCCAACGGCGTGGATGCGATCCGCGAGATCCCCCAGGACCGGTGGCCGCCGGGGGAGATCGACGTCAACGAACTGCCAGCGCTGCGCTGGGCCGGGCTCCTCGACTCGGTCGACGGCTTCGATGCCGGGTTCTTTGGCATCACCCCGCGCGAGGCGGCGCAGCTCGATCCGCAGCAGCGGCTGCTCCTCGAGGTGAGCTGGGAGGCGCTGGAGAACGCCCTGCAGCCGGCCGAGCGGTTGATCCAGCACCCGGTGGGCGTCTTCGTCGGCATCGCGTCCTCCGATTACCAGCACCACGTGCTGGCGCTGCCGCCAGAGGAGAAGAACGGCTACTCGGCCACCGGCAACATGCCCAGCGTCGCGGCCGGGCGCATCGCCTACACGCTCGGACTGCAGGGCCCGTGCGCCGCCGTGGACACGGCGTGCTCGTCGTCGCTGGTGGCGCTCCACCTGGCCTGCCAGAGCCTGCGCAATGGAGAGAGCGCGCTGGCCCTCGCCGGCGGCGTCAACCTGCTCCTGTCGCCGACGTGGATGCGCATGGTGGGGCTGACCCAGTCGCTGTCGCCCGATGGCCGGTGCCGCACGTTCGACGCGCGGGCCAATGGCTTCGTCCGTGGCGAGGGCTGCGGGGTCGTCGTGCTCAAGCGCCTGTCGGATGCCCAGCGGGATGGCGATCGCATCTGGGCCCTTCTGCGCGGCTCGTCGATCAACCACGATGGCCGCTCCGGCGGCCTGACCGTGCCCAACGTGCTGTCGCAAGAGGCGACCCTGCGCAAGGCGCTGGACAGCGCTGGGGTCGCGGCGGGCGAGATCGGCTACGTCGAGGCCCACGGCACCGGCACGCCTCTCGGCGACCCGATTGAGCTCGAGGCCTTGAAGGCCGTGATCGGCGCGCCCCGCGCCAACGGCTCGAGCTGCGCGGTCGGCTCTGTGAAGACCAACATCGGTCACCTCGAGGCGGCCGCTGGTATCGCCGGGCTCATCAAGGTCGTGCTGGCGCTCGGCCAGGAGACCCTCCCCGCGCACCTTCACTTCCGCGCGCTCAACCCGCGCATCTCGCTCGAGCAGACCGCCCTGGTCATCGGCGCGGACGCCCGCCCCTGGCCCGCGGGTGAGGGGCCACGCCGCGCCGTCGTCAGCTCGTTCGGGATCAGCGGGACCAACGCTGGCGTCGTGGTCGAGGAGGCGCCGCGCGTCCCCAGCGAGGCCACGACGCGGCCGCCCACCCGCGTGGGCACCGAGGGCGAGCTCCTGCTCCCGTTGTCGGCGCGCAGCCCCGAGGCGCTTCGCGCGCTGGCGCTCACGCATGCCCGGCGGCTGAGCGAGCCCGAGAGCCCGATCTCGCTCGAGCAGTACGTCCACCTGGCGGGCACGCGGCGCAGCCATCTCTCCTTCCGTCAGGGCTTCGTCGGCGGCACTCGCGCCGAGCTCGCCGAGAGCCTGAAGGCGTTCGCTGGCCAGGCCGAGCTGCCGGTGGCGGAGATGGGCAAGACGCCGCCGCGCATCGCCATGATCTTCCCGGGTCAGGGCTCGCAGTGGTTGGGGATGGGCAGGGAGCTGCAGGCACGCGAGCCGGTGTTCCGTGAGGCCCTGGCCGCGTTCGACGCGGCGATCCGGAAGGTGGCCGGTTGGTCGGTGCTCGAGGAGCTGTTGGCCGACGCCGGGCGCTCCCGCCTGGATCAGGTCGACGTCATCCAGCCCTGCATCGTGGCGATCCAGATCGCCCTGGCCGCGCTGTGGCGCTCGTGGGGGGTGGAGCCGGCGGTGGTGGTTGGTCAGAGCATGGGCGAGGTGAGCGCGGCCTGTGTCGCGGGTGCGCTCAGCCTCGAGGACGCGGCGCGGGTCATCACCGCGCGCAGCCGCCTCGTCAAGCAACTGCGTGGCGGTGCGATGGCCAGCGTCGAGCTGCCGGCCAGCAAGCTCGAGGGGACGCTCGGCGAGGGGCTCGGGGTGGCCGCCATCAACGGGCCGACGTCGACGCTGGTGGCCGGGCGCTCCGACGCCATCGAGCGGTTGGTCACCGAGATGGCCGGTAGGGGCGTGTTCTGCCGCAAGGTGAAGGTGGACTACGCCTCGCACAGCCCCGAGGTCGAGCCGCTGCGAGAGCAGCTCCTCGCGGCGGTGGCGCCGGTGCGCGGCCAGATGCCCACGCTCGCCTTCCGCTCCACGGTCCACCGGGGTTGGGTGGGAGCCAACGACCTCGGCCCCGACTACTGGTACCAGAACCTCCGCGAGCCGGTGCAGCTGTTCCCGGTCCTCGAGGAGCTGCTGGTCAACGACGGGATCGACGTCCTCCTCGAGGTCAGCCCGCACCCCATCCTCGGCCCGGTGCTGCAGGGGGCCGCCGCCCACCTTGGCCGTGACGCGGCCGTCTTCGCGTCGCTGCGCCGCGAGCAGGCGGAGCAGAAGACGCTCCTGCTCACGCTGGCCGCGCTCTATGCCCGCGGTCAGTCCGTCGCCTTCGAGCGCGTGATCACGAGCGGGGAGGGTGCCTCCCACGCCACGCGGTGGCCGCCGCTGCCGACCTATCCCTGGCAGCGCCAGCGGCACTGGCTGCCATCGCTGGAGCGGCTGCCCGCGGCGGGGCGCACCACGGAGGCCCCGCGCGATTGCCTGCCACCGGGGCGCCGTCTGCGCTCGCCCGTGCTCCGCGACGCGGTGTACGAGGTCGTGCTCGGCTCGAAGTCGCTGCGCTGCTTCGAGAGCCACCGCGTCGAGGGGGGCGTGATCGCTCCGGCCTCGTGGATCCTCTCCATGGTGGTCGCCGCACTGCGCGATCTGGGGAGCCGCGGCCCGGTTTCCGCGCGCCAGTTGACGTTCGCCCGCCCGCTGGCGATCCCCGAGGGTGAGGAGCGGCGGGTCCAGCTCATCCTCTCGCCCGGGGCCACGCGTCCCAACCGCTTCCAACTGCTCTCCGCCGCCGTCGACGGCGCCGGGGACGAAGCTTCATGGACCCTGCTGTCGGAAGGGGAGCTCGCGTCCGGAGAGGCGCCGTCCCTCGAGCGGCTCGACGCCGACGCCGTGTGCCGCCGGATGGAGGCCGTCCCGAAGGACGCCATCGCGGCGATGGCTGGCTCACCCGGCCCCGAAGGCTGGCTCGAGGCGATCCACCGTGGAGATCGCGAGGTCCTGTGCCGGCTTCGCGCGCCGCGCCCCGGCGATCATGCGGAGCGCTTCATCCTGCATCCCGAGCCGTTCAACGAAGCCCTCACCGCCCTGGTGTCGTGTGCCGGCGTGACGAGCCACCGCTATGCGCCGATCTCCATCGACGCGCTGGAGCTCCTCGGGCAGACGGACGTCGCGTGGATCCACGGCACCGTCGCGCAGGTGGAGAGCGGAGGCCGGCCGGCCCTGTCCGTCGCGCTCCACTTCTACGACGAGGCCCTCCAGCCGGTCGCCGTCGTCTCTCGCATGCACTGCGTCCCGGCTTCGCTCGAGAGCAGCATCAAGGCGGAGACCGGCCTGCTGACGCGTGGGCGCTACGAGGTGGCCTGGCAGCCGCTCGAGCCGGGGAACGCCGCGACGGCTCCTGGCCGGTGGCTGATCCTCCCGGATGCGCGTGGCACGTGTGAGCTGCTGGCCGCTCGCCTCGAGTCCGAGGGCCATGAGTGCGTGCGGATCTCCGGAGGGCTCGAGCACGCCGCCGAGCTCCAGGAGAAGCTCCTCGCGGCGGCCGGCGGGCAACCGCTGCGCGGCATCCTGTTCGGCCAGGGGCTCGACGCCGATGCCCAGCCGGACCAGCCGTTCTCCTTCGGTCCGTTCGAGCCGGTGCACGGCTTGCTGCGGCTCGCCAAGGCGCTCGCGGCCCGTGCGCTCGGGCCCGTGTGGATCCTCACGCGTGGCGCGATGTCCGTGGAGGAGGGCGAGAAGATCGACGCCCCGGCCGCGGCGGCACTCTGGGGCATGGGCCGGGTGCTCGGCCGCGAGCACCCCGAGGCCGCTCCGCGCCTCGTCGATGTCGACCCACGCGGGTCCGTGACTGCGAACGCCGAGCAGCTCCATCGCGCGCTCTCGCAGGCGCAGGAGGATCAGCTCGCGCTGCGCGCCGATCGGCTCTTCGGGCTTCGGCTGCGCCGGGGCCGCGACGAGCGCGCTCCACGGACGCTGACTCCCTCGCCCGAAGCCAGCTATCTGGTCACCGGAGGCCTGGGGCGGCTGGGCCTGATGCTGGCGGAGTGGCTGGTGGCGCGAGGTGCACGGCACCTCATCCTGCTCGCCCGCTCCCGCCCGTCGGACGAGGCGGCGCGCCGCATCCTCGCGCTCGAGCAGCAGGGCGCGCGGGTGTTGGTGGCCCGTGCCGACGTGGCGGACTTCGCGGCGCTGCGCCAGGCGCTCGCCGCCGCCGAGGTGGAGCTGCCGGCGATCCGCGGCGTCTTCCATGCGGCCGGACAGGCGCGCCAGTCGCTCCTCGTCGACGAGCCCTGGCAGGACTACACCGAGGTGCTCGGCGCCAAAGCGGCGGGTGCGTGGAACCTGCATCTGCTGACCCGGGACAGGCAGCTCGACTTCTTCGTCCTGTTCTCCTCCATCGCCGGCATCCTCGGCTTCGGAGGCATGGGGAGCTACGCCGCCGCCAATACCTATCTCGATGCCCTCGCCGTGCACCGCCGCGGGCTCGGGCTCCCGGCGCTCAGCATCGCCTGGGGCCTCTGGGATGAGGCGCTCGAGCAGCAGCTCGGTGAGCGGGCGATGCGCGTCGGGCTGATGCCGTTCGCCGCCGCTGATGGCCTCCAGGCCCTCGGGGTGCTGGCCGCCGGTCAGGCCACTCACACCATCGTGGCCAACATGGACTGGGCCCGCCACCTCGAGGACCGTATCGGCGCCACGCCGCCGTGGCTTCAGGAACTGGCCGCCTTCTCCGCCGGTCCGGCGAGCCCGCGCGAGCAGGAAGGCGCCTCGAAGTTGCTCGCCAGCCTGTCGGGGCTCCCGGCTCAGGCCGCCGCGGAGCGCATCGCGGCGCACGTCAGCGGCGTGGTGGCCGAGACGCTCGGCTATCCCCGCCACCACGCGCTCCCTCGCGGCAAGGGGTTCTTCGATCTCGGCTTCGACTCGCTCCTGGCCATGGATCTGCGCCGCCGCCTGGCCAAGGACTTCGCCCATCCGTTCCCGGTAACGCTGGCCTTCGATCATCCGACGATCGAGCGCCTCACGTCCCATCTCGTCGCCCACTGGCAGGAGAGTGGCGCGGCGGCACGCGGTGGTGCGGGGGTGTCGCCGCCCGCGTCCGTCGATGAGCCGGTGGCGCGTCCTCTCGCCACCGCGGCCCAGGCCCAGCCGGACTCCGCGGTCGAGCCAATCGCGATCGTCGGCATCGGCTGCCGGTTCCCCGGCGGGATCGTCGATCCGGAGACGTTCTGGAACCTCCTGGTCGAGGGCCGTGACGCCACCTCCGAGGCGCCGCGTGGCCGCTGGGATGACGAGTCGCGGTTCGATCCGGACCCCAGCGTCCCCGGCAAGTTCCACGTTCGCCGCGCCGGCTTCCTGTCCGACGTCGAGTCGTTCGATCCCGAGTTCTTCGGCATCTCCCCGCGCGAGGCCGCGCGCATGGATCCCCAGCAGCGGCTCTTGCTCGAGGTGACCTGGGAAGCCCTCGAGCACGCGGGCCTGCAGGCCGACGCCCTGGTGGACTCGGCGACGGGCGTGTTCGTGAGTGGCGCGCCGAACCAGTACCTGAGCCGGTTCGGCGAGGATCCGAAGGAGCTCGACGCCTACGCGCTCACCGGCAACCTGCCGTGCACGCTGTCCGGCCGCGTGTCGTATGTCCTGGGGCTGCGTGGCCCCAACCTGGCCATCGACACCGGTTGCTCCGGAGCGCTGGTGGCCCTGCACCTGGCTGCCCAGAGCTTGCGCGCGGGCGAGTGCGAGCAGGCGCTCGTGGCGGGCGTCAACGTCCTGCTGTCGGCCGACATGATGATCGGCCTGAGCAGGACCGGTGCGCTGGCGCCCGATGGGCGCTGCAAGACGTTCGATGCCTCGGCCAACGGCTTCGGGCGCGGCGAAGGCTGCGGCGTGCTCGTCGTCAAGCGGCTGCGCGACGCACAGGCACATGGAGATCGGATCATCGCCGTGGTCCGTGGCTCGGCGGTGAACCACGATGGGCGGAGCGGCGGCCTCACGGTCCCCAGTGGCCCGGCGCAGCGGTTGTTGATGGAGAGTGCGCTCCAGCAGGCCCGTATTCCGGCCTCGCAGGTGGGCTTCGTCGAGGCGCACGGTACCGGCACGCAACTGGGCGATCCGATCGAGGTCGGCGCGCTGGCCGCGGTCTACGGGCGCGCCTCGGGCCGTACCACGCCGTGCTTCCTGGGCGCGGTGAAGAGCAACCTCGGCCACCTCGAAGCGGCGGCCGGCGTCGCCGGTGTCATCAAGGCCGCGCTCGTTGTCGACCGCGGTGAAGTCCCTCCGAACGTCCACTTCAACGAGCTCAACCCCAAGCTGCCCATGGACGGCGAGCCCTTCGAGATTCCGACGCGGCTCCACACCTGGCCCACCCCGGACCGCCGCCTCGCCGCGGTGAGCTCGTTCGGCCTCGGCGGCACCAACGCGCACGCCATCGTGGAGGCAGCGCCTTCTCGCGTCTCGCCTGACGTGAAGGCAACGGTGACCTCCGCGCCGCTCCGTGAGCGGCCGGCCCACGTGGTGACCCTGTCGGCGCGTGATCGCGAGGCGCTCGTCGAGCAGGCCCGTCGCCTGTCCGCCTACGTCGAGCAGCATCCCGAGCTGCGGCCCGAGGACCTCGCGTTCTCCGCCAACACCAGCCGCACCCACCTGCCGCACCGTCTGGCGATCGCCTTCACCTCCGCCGAGCAGCTCCGGGCCCGGCTCGCCGCCTTCGCCGCGGCCCCGGAGACAGGGGAGGTGGTGCAGGGGAGCGTGACCGACGTCCCGCCCCCGCGCATCGGCTTCCTGTTCACCGGACAGGGCTCGCAGTACGTCAACATGGGCAAGGAGCTCTACGAGACCCAGCCGGTGTTCCGTGAGGCCATCGACGAGTGCGCGGCCTTCCTCGATCGCGGTGCCGAGCAACCCCTCCTGAGCCTGCTCGCCGACGGCGAGTCCATCGATCGCACCGGACGTGCCCAGCCGGCGCTGTTCGCCGTGCAGTACGCGTTGACGCGCCTGTGGCGCTCGTGGGGCATCGAGCCGCACGCGGTGTTTGGCCACAGCGTCGGTGAGATCGCGGCCGCCTGCGCCGCCGGTGTGCTCGGCCTTCAGGACGCCCTGCTGCTGATTCAGGAGCGCGCGCGGTGGATGGAGACCATCCCCGCTGGCGGTGTCATGGTCAGCATCCGCGCCAAGGCCGACGAGGTGGCGGCCGCGCTCGCCCCGTACTCCGGGCTCGTCGCGATCGCGGCGCTCAATGGTCCCGAGCACACCGTGATTTCGGGAGCCCATGACCCCGTCCTGGCTATCGCCGCGGACTTCCGTGCTCGCGGGGTCGAGACCAAACAGCTCCGGGTCTCCGTCGCCTTCCATTCACCTGCGGTGGAGCCGATCCTCGAGCCGTTCTCGCGGGCGATCGCCTCGATCACCGCGCGGCCGGCGCGGCTGCCCTGGGTCACCGGGCTGACCGGCACCGTGCTGCCTCACCTCGAGACCTCCTACTGGTCGCGGCAGATCCGCGAGCCGGTGCAGTTCACCGCGGGCATGAAGGCGCTCGCCGACCTGGGCTGCGATGTGCTGCTGGAGATCGGCCCCCACCCGACGCTGACCGGGCTCGCCGTCGAGACGCTGCCGTCCACGGTCACGTGTGTCCCCTCGCTGCGGCGCGGCCAGCCCGACACCGAGGTCATCGCGCAAAGCGCCGGCCGGCTCCACGTCGCGGGTGCTCCCATCGACTGGAAGGCCTGGGATCGGCCCTTCCCGCGCCAGCGCCACACGCTGCCGTCCTATCCCTTCCAGAGGCGCCGCCTGTGGTTCGACGCTCCCAGCCGGCGGCGGCTCTCGGAGTCCGTGGAGGCGCGTGACGCCGAGCGCGAGGCGTCGTGGTACTCGCGCTGCGAATGGCGCGCGGTCGCGGCGCCGCGGCCGGCGACGACCGGGCAGGGTGCTGGTCACTGGATCCTCCTGGCCGATTCCGGCGGTTTCGCCGCCGCCCTGGCCGAGGTACTCGCCGCCCGGGGTGACACCTGCTCCCTGCTGCGGCCCGACGAGTTGCAGCGCCACGGCTGGCCCGTGCCCGAGGTGGCGCGAGCCCTCGAGTCCGCGCGTCCCGCTGGCCGGCCGCTGCGGGGCATCGTCCACCTGTGGAGCCTCGACATCGCGCCTACCCGGACGCTCGATGACGCCGCGCTGGATCGCGCCGAGTCCCTCAACCTCGGCAGCATGCTGGCGCTGGTACAGGCACTCGCCGGTCGAGGGACGGGCGCCGCTGGCGGCGGTGCGCGGCTGTGGCTGGTGACCCGGGGGGCCGTGTGCACTGGGGACGATGGCGCCAGCATCTCGGTGGCGCAGGCTCCCGCCTGGGGCTTGGGCGCGGTCATCGCCTCGGAGCATCCGGAGCTCTGGGGCGGCTCGGTGGATCTCGAGTCCGCCGAGCGCACGCGGCGTTCGGACCGGGAGCTGGCCGCCGAGCTGGTCAACGAGCTCACCGGCGAGCCCGGTGAAGAGCGCGTTGCCCTGCGGGGTGGCCGCCGCCTCGTCGCACGGCTCGCGCGCTGCCTGCCGGCGCGGACCGGGCCGGTGCAGATCCGCCGCGATGCGACCTACCTGGTGACCGGTGGGCATGGCGCGCTGGGACTGGCTGTCGCGGCCTGGTTGGCGAAGCGGGGCGCCAGGCACCTGGTGCTGGTGAGCCGGCGCGGTGCCAACGCGGAGGCCCAGGCCACCATCGCCGGGCTGGTCGCGGAGGGCGTCTCGGTGGACAGCGTGCTCGCCGACATCGGAGTGCCCGGCGAGGTGCAGGAGCTTCTGCGCCGTATCGAGACGCGTGGCCCGCCGCTGCGCGGAGTGATCCACGCCGCTGGCGTCGTCCAGGACGGCCTGCTCGTCAATCAATCCTGGGGTGCCTTCGAGCGCGTCCTGCGGCCCAAGGTCCGCGGCGCGTGGCACCTGCACCGCCACACGCGTGACCTGGACTTCTTCGTCCACTTCTCGTCGGCCTCCTCGCTCCTGGGCCCCCACGGCCAGGCGAGCTACGCGGCGGCAAACGCGTTCCTCGATGCGCTCGCCTACCACGAGCGCGCGCACCACGTGCCGGTCGTCACCATCAACTGGGGGCCGTGGGCGGCGGGAATGGCCGCCCGCCTCGATGCCGAGACCAGCCGCCGCACGTTGGGCGCTGGCTGGAACCCGCTGTCGATCGCCGACGGATGGAGTGCGCTTGATCGCATCGTGGCGAGCGACGAGGCGCAGGTCGCCGTGTTGCCGGCGGACTGGGCCGTGCTCGACGGCGAAGGCCGGCGGTTGCCGCTCACCCGGGAGTTGGCGGGGAGCAACGAGGTGGCCCCCCGTGCCGGTACCGCCGCTCCGCCCGTGCGAGTCCGCGACACGCTCCTGGCGGCCGCTCCCGCCGAGCGGATGCGGGTGCTCGAGAACCACGTCCGGCAGGTCGTGGAGGGCACACTGGGGTGGGACGCGCGTGAAGGCGACGAGCTGGGCGCGAAGCGCGGCTTCGTCGATGTCGGCATGGACTCGCTCATGGCCATCGAGATCCGCAACCGGCTGCAGCGCGAGCTCGACGTCACGCTCGCCGCCACCACCTTGTTCAACTACTCGACCCTCAGCTCGCTGACCGAGCACCTCGCCGCCATGCTCGCCACCAGCGGGCTCGTGCTCTCCGACGCACCCGCCGCCAGCACTCCCGCCACCCCGGCGGGCGCCGCACCGGTGCGCGTGGAAGCGCCGAGCGAGGACGAAGGTGGCGAGCTCTCGGATGACGAGCTCGCCGCGCTCATCGCGAAGAAATACGACTCTCGCCGTTAACAGCCCATGACCGCTCCCAAGCTCACGCCGCTTCAGCAGGCCTTCCACGTCATCAAGGACCTCGAGTCCAAGGTCTACTCGCTCACCGCGGAGCCGATCGCGGTCCTCGGCATGTCGTGCCGCCTCCCCGGTTCGGTGGCCAGCCCGGAGGACTTCTGGCGGCTGCTGTCCTCCGGCCAGGACGGCACCTCGGAGGTGTCGCCGGACCGCTTCGACATCAACGCGTTCTACGATCCGGATCCGCAGGCCGCCGGGAAGACGTACGCGCGGCGCGCCGGGATGCTGGAGTCGATCGACAAGTTCGACGCCCGCTTCTTCGGTATCTCGCCGCGCGAGGCGATCCTCATGGATCCGCAGCAGCGCCTGCTGCTCGAGGTGACCTGGGAGGCCCTCGAGCGCGCCGGCCTGTCTCCCCAGAAGCTCGAGAAGTCGGCCACGGGCGTGTTCGTGGGGGCGAGCCAGAGCGACTATCTGCGGCGGCACGCCTACGCCGGAAAGCCGAAGGACATCGACGTCTATGACGGCACCGGCAACGCCACCTGCTTCTCAGCGGGGCGGGTCTCGTACCTGCTGGGGTTGCAGGGTCCGTCCTTCACCGTGGACACCGCGTGCTCCTCGTCGCTGCTCGCCGTCCACCTGGCGTGCCAGAGCCTGCGCGCCGGGGAGAGCGACGTGGCGCTCGCCGCCGGGGTGAACCTCATCGTGTCCCCGGAGACGTTCATCTTCCTGTCGCGTGCCGGCAACATGTCGCCCGACGGCCGCTCGAAGACGTTCGATGCCTCCGCGGATGGCTACGGCCGCGGCGAGGGCTGTGGCGTCGTCGTGCTCAAGCGGCTGTCGCGGGCGCGCGCCGATGGCGATCCCATTCTCGCCGTGCTGCGCGGCTCGGCCGTCAATCACGACGGTGCCTCGAGCGGCCTGACGGTGCCCAACGGCCTCGCGCAACAGGCGGTCATCCGGCGGGCCTGCGAGAACGCCGGCATCGAGCCGCGGAACCTCGACTATGTCGAGGCGCACGGCACCGCGACGCTGCTCGGAGATCCCATCGAGCTGGACGCGCTCGGCGCGCTCGCCGAGGGGCGCACCGCGGACAAGCCGCTCTGGGTGGGCTCGGTCAAGAGCAACGTGGGGCACCTGGAGACGGCGGCGGGCATCACCGGCCTCATGAAGGCCGTGCTGATGCTCCAACACAAGCAGCTTCCCCCCAACCTGCATTTCACGCGGCCCAATCCCCATGTGGACTGGCAGCGCCTGCCGCTGCGCGTTCCCACCCAGCTCACCGCCTGGGAGTCGCCATCGCCCCTGATCGCTGGCGTGAGCTCCTTCGGGCTCAGCGGCACCAACGTGCACGTCGTCCTCGAGGAGGCGCGCGACCCCGCGGCCGATGCCGCGCCCCGCCCCGCGGACGAGGCTCCGGCCGCCACCGAGCCGTGTGTCCTCCTGCTGTCGGCGCGCACGCCGCCGGCCCTCCAGGCACTCGCCGCCGCCTATCGCCAGGGCTTGGCCTCGCCAGGGCTCGAGGGGTCACCCCAGGCCATCGCGCACACCGCCGCGCTGCGGCGCTCCCACGCCGAGCACCGGCTCGCGATCGCCGGTACCACGCGCGAGGCGTGGATCTCCGCCCTCGATGCGTTCCTGCAGGAAGTGTCCCACCCCGGCGTGTTCACCGGCCGGGCCGAGCCTGGACGTGCCGCGAAGCTCGCCTTCGTGTTCTCCGGGCAGGGCTCACAGTGGGTGGGGATGGGCCGGGAGCTGTTTGCCCACTCGGAGGTGTTTCGCGACAGCCTGCAGGCCACCGCCGCCGCGCTGGCGCCGCATGGGGGCTACCCCATTCTCGAGGCGTTTCGCGCCGATGCGCCGCCGCCGGACCTGGCGCGGGGTGAGGTGGTGCAACCGCTCCTGTTCGCCATCCAGGTGGCCCTCGCGCGGCTCTGGCGCTCGTGGGGCGTCGAGCCGGCGGCGGTGACCGGACACAGCGTGGGGGAGATCGCCGCCGCGCACGTCGCTGGAGCGCTCACCCTCGAGGAGGCCGCGCACATCGTCTCGGTCCGTAGCGAGCTGATGATGCGCATCAGCAACCAGGGCGCCATGGCGATGATCGAGCTGCCCGCCGCGGACGTGGCGAAGTGGCTCGTCCGCCACGAGCCCCACTTGTCGATTGGCGCCATCAACGCGCCCCGCTCCACCGTGGTGTCGGGACAGCGCGAGGCGATCGAGGCGCTCCTCGAGGAGCTCGCGGCCGGCGGGGTGTTCGCGCGCCGGGTGAAGATCGACGTGGCCTCCCATAGCCCGCAGGTGGCGCCACTGCTCGAGGAGTTCCGCCAGCGGCTCGCCGGGCTCAAGCCCCGCGGCGGCGGCATTCCCATGATCTCCACCGTCACCGGCGGCGAGGTGGCGGGCAGCTCGCTGGACGGCGACTACTGGGCGCGCAACCTTCGCCAGGAGGTCCGCTTCGCGGATGCGATCGCCACCCTCGACCGGTCCGGGTACGGCCGCTTCCTCGAGATCAGCCCCCATCCCGTCCTCGCCATGGCGATGGAGCAGACGGTCAGCGAGCGTCGCGTCATCGCGGCGTCGCTGCGCCGTGGCCAGCCCGAACTGGGGGCCCTGAGCGAGTCACTGGCCCAGCTCCACGCGAGCGGCCATCCGATCGACTGGAGCAGGATCTTCCGCTCCGCCCAGCGCGCCGTGCTGCTGCCGACGTACCCGTGGCAGCACGAGCGGTACTGGGAGGAGATGCGCTCCTCGAGCTCGGTGCACGTCGACATCGATGCGTCTTCGGACGCTCCGGCGCTCGCGGGCCAGCGGGTGCTCAGCCCGGGCGAGGAGGTGCACTTCGTGGACCGCCTCCAGCTCTCCGAGTACGCCTACCTGGAAGAGCACCGGATCTTCGGTGACGTCGTGGTCCCCGGCGCGTTTCACCTGGCCGCCGTGCTGTCGGTCGCCCGTGAGCTGGCCGGTGGCGAGGCCTGTGTCCTCGAATCGGTGACCTTCCCGCAGGCGCTGCGCGTGGGCCCCAACGACTCGCCATCCGTCCACCTGACCGGGCTGCCGCGCGACGGCGGCAAGACGCGGTTCCGCCGCGCCAGCCTGGCAGCGCCGCCGAAGCGCCCCGGCACCTGGGACGAGCACGCCACGGGCTTCATCTCCCGCCTCGAGCCCACCGCGGAGCGGGCCGCTTGGGCGCCGGACCGCACGGCGAGCGGAGCGGTCACCGAGCTGGATCCCACCGCGTTCTACGAGCAGAACACGCGGCGAGGCATCGAACTCGGTCCGACGTTCCGCTGGATTCGCCAGCTTTGGATCGGCCCGCGCGAGGCCCGTTCCATCCTGGAGCGCCCCGCCGCGCTCGCCGGGAGTCGCGCGGAGCCCAGGCAGTCCTTCCACCCGGCGCAGCTGGACGCGGTCTTCCAGACCTTCGCGGCGGCCGTCCCGGAGAGCGCGGACCACGCGTACATTCCTTTCTCGGTCGATCGCCTCGAGTTCCACGGGGGCGGGGACGGCGGCGTGGACCAGCCGCTGCACTGCCTGGCCCGCTATCAGCCGGGCGACGATGACTCGTTCCTCGTGGGAGACGCCGTGGTCCTCGCGGCCGATGAGCGCGTGGTCGCCCGCGTCGACGGGTTGCGCCTGCGGCGTGTGTCCCGTGCGGCCCTGGCGGCCAACGGGAGCCCGGCGTGGAGCGATTGGCTGTACGAGGCGCGATGGGATCGGCAGCCGCTGGCGACGGCGGCGCAGGTGCCCGGGGGAGGGCGGTGGCTGCTGTTCGCCGACGCGCACGGCGTCGCGGATCGTCTCGCCGAGCAGCTGCGCGCGCGCGGGGATGAGTGCATCACGGTGACGCCCGGCGACGCCTTCGCCCGCGTCTCCGCTTCGGCCTTCGTCGTGGCTCCGGAGCGGCGCACTGACTTCGATCAGCTCGTGGCCTCGCTCGCTGGCGGTGCCCCGCTGCGTGAGGCTGTCTTCCTCTGGGGCCTCTCGGATGGCCCGCTCGCGGCCGGGCCGCTGACCTGGCCCGCCGAGCGCGCCGCCCGGGCCGTCGCCGGGTTCTTGCACGCGGTGCAGGCGATCGTCGCGGCCTCGCTGCGAGATCCGCCGCGCCTGAGCGTCGTCACGCGCGGAGCCCAGCGGTTCGGTGATGGAACCGGCGCGGTGGATGTCGCCGCGGCACAGCTCTGGGGGATGGCCCGCGCCTTCCTTCACGAGCATCCGGCCCTGGGCTTCACCCGCATCGATCTCGAGCCCTCGGCCGAGGGGAATCCGGCGCTGTTCGCCGAGCTCGTGGCGCGTGAGCGCGAAGAGGAGGTTCTCCTCCGCCAGGGGGTCCGCTATGTCGGCCGGGTCGCCCGCGCGGCCCGCCTCGAGACGACGGGCGGAGTCATCGTGCGCGGCGACGGCGGCAGCTACCTGATCACCGGTGGGCTCGGCGGCCTTGGCCTGCGCCTGGCGGGCTGGCTCGCCGAGCGCGGTGCCAGGAATCTGGTGCTCGTCGGCCGCCGCGGAGCGGAGAGCGAGGCACAGCGCGGGGCCGTGAACGAGCTCCGCGCCCGGGGCATCCACGTGGAGGTGGTCGCCGCGGACGCCGCCGACAGGACACAGGTGGCGCACGCGGTCGAGCGGGCCCGCCAGCTCGGTCCGCTGCGTGGCGTCGTTCACGCCGCCGGCGTCCTGGACGACGGCATGCTGGCTCAACAGACGCCCGAGCGCTACCAGCGGGTCCTCGCCCCCAAGGTGCTCGGTGCGCTGCACCTGCACGAGCTCACCCACGAGTCCGAGCTCGACTTCTTCGTGCTCTTCTCGTCGGCCGCCGCCATGATCGGCGCGCCGGGGCAGAGCAACTACTCCGCCGCCAACGCGGCGCTCGACGCCCTGGCGCTCGCGCGGCGCGCCCGGGGCCTGCCGGCGCTCAGCGTCAACTGGGGGGCCTTCTCGGAGGTCGGCATGGCCGCGCAGCAGGCCAACCGCGGCGAGCGTCTCTCCCACCGGGGTGTCATCGGCATGAGTCCGGCCGACGGCCTGGAGGTGCTGGGCGCTCTGCTGGAGAGGGGCGCGGCGCACGTGGCGGTCATCGCGCTGGAGCCCCGGCAGTGGCTCGAGACGTCGCCTCACATGGCGCGCTCCAAGCGCTTCTCCGAGCTCATGGGCGAGGTGCAGCAGGGCGGTGCCAACCGCGGCACGAAGCTGCGGGACCTCGAGTCGCTGCGTGCCGCTCCCCCCAAGGAGCTCCGGTCGCGGCTCGCGCTCTTGCTGCGGCAGGAGATCGGACGTGTTCTGCGGCTGGATGCCCAAGCGCTCGAGCCGCAGGCGCCGCTGATGTCGCTCGGCTTCGACTCGCTGCTCAGCCTGGAGCTGCGCAACCGCCTGGAGGCGCTGTTCGGGCTTTCGCTCCCCGCGGTCCTGCTGTGGACCTATCCGACGATCGAGAGCCTGACCGAGCACCTCGCCCAGCAGCTCCAGCCCGTCAGCCAGGAGCCGGTCCCCGCGGCCGTCGCGAGCGCGGCTCCCCCCGAGAACGTCCCGGCCGGGGAGGAGGAGCTCGACGACATGTCCGAGGAGGAGCGGGCGCTCATCGAGGAGCGCCTGGCGTCGCTGACGCGGCGCCTGTGAGTCCTTCCGCCGCGGGCTCCGGCGGCCTCGTCACCCGAGGACCGCCGGCCCGCGAGGCGCCTACGCGCCGATCATCTTCACCGGCATCTTCAGCACGACGGTGTGCTTGTTGCTGCCGGCCCAGGTGACGGGCCCGGTGAGCTCGAGCCGCTCGACGCGATCGAGCAGCGCCTCCAGCACCACGCGCAGCTCGAGCTTGCCGAGCTGGTCGCCGAAGCAGGAGTGGGTGCCGTAGCCGAAGGCCAGGTGCGGATTGGGATTGCGCCGGATGTCGAAGGCGAACGGGTTCGAGAACACATCCTCGTCCCAGTTGGCCGACGTCCACCACAGCGTCACCTTGTCACCGGCCCGGATCTGGGCGTCGCGAATCCGGATGTCGCGCGTGGCGGTGCGGCGGTTGTACGGCGTGGGCGTGGTCCAGCGGAGGATCTCCTCCACGGCGCCCTTCAGCAGGGAGCGATCGGAGCGCAGGGCCCGCCACTGCTCGGGGTGCTCGGCCAGCGCCAGGATGCCGC